>CAZFMD010000043.1:10884-18664 GCA_964520025.1 uncultured Spirochaetaceae bacterium | reverse complement strand
ATCGATACTACTCTATAGACTCTGCTATAGTCATCGACAGGGCGGTGTTAACTGTCAAGCGGGGGAAATTTCTCTACCTGTAGGTACCACGCAGGTGAAAGACCTTCAGTCCCCGCTCTGTCTGATTCAAAATATCCGCTACCTGGGGATCCCGTGGCTCGAAGTGCACGGTCTTGGGTCTATCGGGAAGCAGGGTGAAGAGGTTGTCTTCGAATACACCGGGCAACCCTTCAACATCGAGGCAGACATAGAAGGCCGGCAAATCGGTACGCAGCTCCACCAGGATCCTCTCGCCCTCCCGGCGAATCTCCCGGTGAATCTCCGGAACTCTCAGATCACAGCGCTTCGGGGGACAGAGAAACAGCTCGTTGGCGATGGGGTGCTGTAGGCCGCCGGCCTCGGAAGTGGAAGGCTCGAACTCCAGGAAGAGAAACAACTGCTCTACATCTGCGGAAAGTTCGGCGATCGGGAAACGGTCCAGACCCGTTGCCGCCTCCGCATCCAAAGATACCCGAAGCTCCTTCTCCAGATGGATCTTTCCATCGAAGGTGAGGAAACGGATTCGAAGAGTGCCTTCGCAAACCTCGCTGTTGTCGTTGAGCCCGGCTATCTCCACGGTCCGCCCATCGGAACAGAATGCGGCCACGTGCAGGGGTGCGTAAAACTTCCGAGCCGCGTAGTGCAGGAGCTTCCACTTCCCCGAATACTCGATCGAGGACCAGGAGGCCACCGGCCAGAGATCGTTCAGCTGCCAGTACAGAATGCCCATGCAGACCGGCCGCCGGCTTCGCCAGTACTCCACGGCGCACTTCATGGCCAGAGCCTGTTGTACCTGGCTCAGGTAGAGAAAGTTCTCAAAGCTCTCCGGCAGGCGGAAGTAACGGGTCATGGTTTCCACGATGATCGTGTTGCCCCGTGGATTGCGCTGGTGATGCTCCATGACCGGGGAGGTGACATTCCACTGATCCTCGGGCGCATACCGGCGTACCGTTTCCAGGGAGGGAAAGGACTGAAAGCCGAACTCCGAGCAGAAGCGGGGCACAACCTCATAGTAGGCTTCGAAGTTCTTGCCCTCGTGCCAGACGCTCCAGTAGTGCATGTCCCCCTTGCTGTCGTCGTGCCAGTTGTCCGTATAGTCTCCCGCTCCGGCCGACGGGGAACTAGGCCACCAGGGCCGCGACGGGTCCAGCTCACGGGCTATTCGTCCGACCACCCCTTCGTTGAGCCGGTCGTAGTCCACCAGATAGCGGGATGCATGGGTCCGGCTCTCGGGGTACCAATTGAGGGCTCCCAGGTTCTCATTGTTCCCGCACCAGAGGGCGATGCAGGGATGATCTTTAAGGCGGCTGACCTGGTGGCGCACCTCGGGTTCGACCTGTTCCAAGAACCACTCGGTTGCTGGATACAGGGCACATCCGAACATGAAGTCGTGCCAGATCAGCAGTCCCATTTCATCACAGAGCCGGTAGAACAGCTCGTCTTCATATTGGCCGCCGCCCCATACGCGGAGCATGTTCATATTGGCGGCCGCGGCATCGGCCAGGAGCATCCGGTAGCGCCCGGCTGTCTGCCGGCCGGGCAGGGCGTCACCGGGGATCCAGTTCGCCCCCTTGCAGAAGATTCGCCTGCCGTTTACGGCAATGGTCATGCTTGCCCCGGCTTCATCATCCTCCTGGATGATCTCGACCGTACGAAAGCCGATCCTCTTGCGGACCTGATCTTCCCCCGCCTTCACGATCAGCTGATAGAGGGTCTGGGATCCGTAGCCTCGGGGCCACCACAGCTCGGGACCGGGAACCTCAACGATCTCCCGCAGGGTATTCGAGCCGGCCCGGACCTCGAGCCGGCGCTCCAGGCGTTGCCCGGCAACCGAAATCTCCACGGCAATGCTCGAGGGTTCGTAGGCGAAGTACTCCACGGTTATGGCCAGGTTCCAGTTCTCACCCTGGCGAGTCTGTTCGGTGCTCACCGAATCGATCCGGCCGCACTCGCATGATGCCAGGTAGGCCCGGCCGTAGATCCCGCTCACCATGAGGCAGGGTCCCCAGTCCCAGCCGCTGTGGCACTGTACCTTACGCACCAGGTTACGGTGGGGAGACTGCACCGGATAGACCGAGTAGGGCACGGGATAGGGCAGCTGCTCGCTCAGCTCGACGGCCCGTTTCTCCGCCGAATACAGGAGTACCTCGAACAGGTTTTCACCTGTTTTGAGGTATTCCCCGATATCAACACGAAGCCCTGTAAACATGTTGCTGCTCCGCGAAGCTGTTTGACCGTTGATGCGGATCTCCGCGATGGTGTCCAGGCTGTCGATGTGGAGGAACACATGCCGGTGATCCAGAAAACCCGGTTCAATCGTAACCTCGCGGGACAGCAGCCAATCCGCCCGGCCGACCCAGAGGGTATCCAGCTCGTTGGTTCCGAAGTAGGGATCGGGGATATTACCGGCGGCGATCAGGGCGGAAAAGGTATCTCCGGGGATTTGCATGGGAACTCCGGAGTCGCGAGTCTCACGATCCGCACTCCAACGTGCGAGCGTCCATTCCCCGGCAAGGTCAATCTCCCTCAATGATATGGCTCCTTCAGCACCCGGGCGTTCGATGATCTACAATACCGCGCTCCTTCCCTCTGAATCAAGCCACACCGATGTTGGTGTAAAAAACGACAAAATTGGAGTCGATCCTATCCGAATTCCTGAAATCAACTTCAAATCGGCTGAAATTTTCGAGATTTTACACCTTTTTTGTTGACAAATCCTCCCAGCCATGATAAAAGTAGTTGGTTGGTTTATAATCCAACCAACTAGTGGTTTTCTATGGCACAGATCAAGCGCAATCGTCTACTTAATACCTCGAGAGTGATGCGGGAGATATGGATCAACAAACATATCAGCCGTATCCAGATCGCCAAAAACCTCGGGCTGGATAAATCCACGATCAGCAGTATCGTGGCCGAGCTTCTCGGGGACGGCATCATCAGAGAACACGCCGAGGGAGAGGCCGGTCCTCAGGGAGGGAGAAAACCGGTCTATCTGACCCTGAACCGCTCCTACGCCTGCGTGCTGGGGATCGAGTTCCGACCGGAATCCTACAACGCCGTGGCCGTGGACCTGGAGGGAGAGGTTCTATACTCCAAGTTCGAGCTGATTCAGCTCTACGGAGCGAACTTCAAAGAGGTGTTCTTCGATGTCACCTCCCGAATTAGAGACGAGCTGGGCAGAATAGATGTGCCCCTTCTGGGAATCGGAATCGGAGTATCCGGGGTCGTGGACCCTCAGAAAGGTATCATCCGCTACTCGATACCGCTTCAGATGGAGGGGGAGTACGACTTTCGCCGTCAGATCAGCGAGGGTTACGATCTACCTCTATTTCTGGAAAACGACGCCAATGCCTGCGCCTGGGGAGAGCTGGCCTTTCACAGGATTAAGAATCTCCAGGATTTTCTATTCCTCCTTGTTGAATTCCGGCACGTCAAGGATCGTGAACATTTCCACGAAAAGACCGCGGTGGGGATCGGCATCGTGATCAACGGCCGGGTCCACTACGGGCACCGTTACTCCGCCGGAGAGTTCCGCAGCACCTACTGCACACTCGAGAACAAGGGTCAGTTCTCTCTCACCGAAGAGGAAGCCTATCGTATCGAGGAAGATCCCGAGATCCTGCAGCGCTTCATCCGGGAGTTGGCCAAAAATACAGCTCTCATAGTCAACACCTTCAACCTCAGCCACGTTTTCCTGGGCGGCGACATCGAGCGCCATAAGAAACAAGTACATGCGGTACTTACCGAGGAGATCGAAAAGAACTGGCCCTACCCTGATGAGGTGCGCTGCAAAATTCGCTTTTCCTCCCTCGGAGACAAGTCCGTGGCCTACGGAGCGGCGGGAATGGTGCTGCACCGACTGTTTGCCGACATCGGCATCAGCGAGAGAGTGCAGCGCTTTCATCCCGGCGGGCCCACGGGCGTCGAGTTGATAAACCAGACATCCCTCGTTGGGGGATAGAAAACGATTGCTCCCCTGTGTGGGGAGCGAGCCCCGGGTGGGGTAAAACAATACAAGGAGGCTTTTTATGAAAAAAGCTCTTTTCACAATGGCTGTCCTGTTGATATCAGCTGCTTTTGTTTTTGCCGGAGGCAAACAGGGACAGGGAGCTGAGGGTCCGATCACCCTGAGTATGTTCGAGTACGAGAATCTGACCGGTCCCGAAGCCGGGAACTGGGAGATTATGCTCGGCACCTTCTATGCCAGTCACCCGGACATCAAGCTGGACATCGAGTACGGCTTTGACGAACCGTACCACAACAAGCTGCAGGCCATGGCCGTGGCCGGCCAGCTGCCGGACATCATGTTTCTCTGGCCTCTGAAGAGGACCGGAGAGGTGACAGGCAGCGGCCAGATCAAGGACCTCACGCCCTGGATCGAAGGTCACGAAAGTGAGTTCGTGGAAGGTGCACTGGCGCCTCAGGGATCAAAGCCCACCGATAAAATTTACGAACTGCCCGAGCAGATGACTTCCACCCATGTGATGTTCACCAACAACAAACTGCTCAAAGACCTGGGCTTGAGTATCCCCAAGACATTTGATGACCTGCTGGCCCAGGGCGACAAGATCCGCGGCGCCGGACTGATTCCCATCGCCATGGCCAACAAGGCGGGTTGGCAGATGCAGTCCTGTTTCCTGAGCACCCTCACCGAGCGGGCCGGCGGCATGGAGTGGTTTCGGAACGCGGTGGACGGCAACAACGCCTCCTTTACCGATCCTGAGTTCATCAACGCTCTCAGCGTCATCGATACGCTGGCCAAGAACGAGATGTTCTCCCCCGGCCTCAATCAGACAGGGTACGGCCAGGGAGTGACCGATTTCTCCAATGAGCAGGCAGTTTACCACATCGACGGCGGCTGGAGGGTGAACGCCTATGTCATCTCCCTGACCCCGGAGCAGAAGGAATACGTCAGCCTGGAAACCTTCCCCGACATCCCCAATCAGAAGGGAAAATCCGGCTCCACGGCGGCTGTGGTCGGCACCGGCTACGGTATGAATGAGAAGCTGGAGGGTGCCAGGGCCGATGCCGCCTGGGATTGGATCTGGTACTACTCCGGTCCGGTGGGCTCGGCCATCCGCCAGGGCTTCGGCGCCATCCCCGCCTACAAGCTGCCCGCCCCGGCCAATGTCGATCTCATGATCAAGAAGCTCATAGAGTTCTGGGACGGACGTCCTCTGGGCTACGTAATCGACGCCGTTCTGGACGGCGAAGGCATGAATGTAC
The DNA here is from genome assembly GCA_964520025.1 of uncultured Spirochaetaceae bacterium. GTDB lineage: Bacteria > Spirochaetota > Spirochaetia > SZUA-6 > DRHE01 > JAFGQJ01. The sequence goes on along the minus strand of CAZFMD010000043.1, from coordinate 13,399 downwards.
TGCATCCGGCCCTGCAGGAGATGATTTTGGGCGACAAAACTCCCCAGCAGGTAGCTGAAGAATACGAAGCCTGGGTAGCGGCAAACGACTCCGCTCGCAAGTAGCCCTGTTTTGACTGTACGGCACCTGATGGATCCTCGGTTCATCAGGTGCCTCTTTTTACACCTACAAATCTATGGAGTATAAGCGATGACGGAGAAAACTCTGAAAAAGGTCAGCTACGCCGCGCTGACCGCACCGTCCATTTTGATCTATGCGTTTATCATCATTTTTCCGATCCTCTTCAGTCTGTCTTTGAGCTTTACCGAATGGACCGGTTTCGGAACACCGAAGTTTGTCGGCCTGGAGCAATACGTGCGCATGTTCACAGATTCGGTATTCCTGCACGGTCTGCGCAACAATCTGCTGGTGGTGGGGATTTCGGTATTCGGACAGATACCGCTGGGCTTTGTACTGGCCTATATCATTTACCGTCAGCTGGTCAAAGCCACCGGATTCTTCGAAACCATGATTTTCCTGCCCATTACTATTGCCGCCGTAGTGGTGGCCATACTCTGGGCTCAGATCTTCTCTCCAGCCGGCCTGTATACCGCCCTGATGCGCAGAATCTATGACGATCCTCGCTACGTCCTGAAGATCTTCGAAAACAAGACCTGGGCCATGCTTCCGGTCCTGTTCGTAATACTGTGGATGTACACGGGTATGTACATGATCATCTTCATCGCCAACATGCAGAAGATCTCTCCGTCGGTGATCGAAGCCTCGATTATCGACGGAGCCTCAGAGGGACAGATCCTCGGCCGGGTCATTCTGCCCTCGATGGTAAATATAATCTTTACTACAGCTGTTCTGGCCATCTCGGGGAGCCTGAAGAGTTTCGATTTGATATACGCCATGACTTCCGGAGGACCGGCCCACTATACGGAGGTGATCGCCATCTATATGTACGTGAATACCTTCAAGTACTACAACTACGGATTCGGAAGCGCGGTGTCTATTGTCATCGTCATACTCAGCCTGGGGCTGATTCTGTTGGTGCGTTCCGTGTTCCGGCGCTTCGAGGAGAAGTACGAATAGGTGGATGAGTATGAGCAACTACCATGAATTAAAACAAAAGAACCTGGTTTGGAAGCTGATCGCCTATGTGGTCATGATCATCTTCACGGTGCTGACCATCGGACCGTTGATCTGGCTGCTGTACAGTTCCTTCAAACCTCACATCGACATCATTCACAATATTTTCGCCTTTCCGGCGTCCTTTTACACGGATAACTTTGTGCAGGCCTGGAAGCTGGGCCGATTGGGCATCTATATGTTGAACAGCATCTTCTATTCGGTGGCAGCCACCTCTATCACTACATTTCTAGCTTTGGCCGCCGGCTATGCCTTTGCCAAGTTCAAGTACAGGATCTCCGGCTTCTTTTACTTCTTCTTTATCATGGGCTTGCTGATCACCGTTCATTCGGTTTTGGTTCCACTGTTCGTCATGGAAACAAAGCTCGGGATCGATGATACCCGTTTAGGGGTCCTGCTGCCCTACGTGGCCTTCGGATTACCCATGCTGATCTATCTGGCCACCGCCTACATCAAAGGAATACCTGACTCGTTGGAGGAGGCGGCCGTGATCGACGGCGCCGGCTACCTCACCATTTTTCGCACGGTGATCGTGCCCATGGCCGCACCGGTCACCGCCACGATGATCATCTTTTCTTTTCTCGGCAACTGGAACGAGTTCGTTTTCGTGCTCACCCTTACCAGCAAGACCTCACTCCGGAGCCTGCCGGTGGGAGTGAACGCCTTTGCCGCCGGACAGACCATGAACTATGGCGTGCAGTTCGCTGCCCTGGTGATCGCCACCGCGCCGATGATCATTTTTTATCTGCTCTTTCACAAGCAGTTGGCAAAAGGTTTCGCCGCCGGTGCGTTGAAAGAATAGAGAAACATGAGGATAAAGATCTACTGCAAAGCGATCTCCAACATACCCTGGGAGTCATCCTAAAAGGCGGCAGCGCCCGCAGAGGCGAAGAACTCATGGTTGACCGGAGCCGCATCCAGGTGAACAATCCCCATGCTCGGAAGGATTCATCAAAACGCGAGGAGCAAGTATGAAAGAACCTATCCTGATTCCGAAACCGAGGAAGATTGTCCAACGGGACGGCCTGCACACCCTCTCCGCCGGCCTGGAAGCGGCACTTTCCGGCTACACGATCGATGCGAAATACCCGCAAGGCGTAACGGCCCGGATCGACCCGGCACTACCCGAGGGCGAACAGGGCTACAGGTTGAGCGTCAGCCCCGGCGATCTGAACCTGATTGCCGGAGGCGAGGCGGGCCTGTTCTACGGCTTCATGACCCTGCGCCAGCTGGCCCGCCAGGCGGATGAAGCGGGGCGTATCCCCTGTGTCCACATCGAGGATCGGCCCGAGCTGCCGGTTCGCGGGGTGATGCTGGACATCAGCCGTGACCGCGTGCCCACCATGGAGACCCTGAAGCATCTGATCGATCTCTGGGCGGA
>CAZFMD010000043.1:0-10784 GCA_964520025.1 uncultured Spirochaetaceae bacterium | reverse complement strand
GATCCCTGGGGAGGAATCCGGCATCATCCCACGACTCTCAACCCCCTTGATCCGGGCTCCCTGGAGCTGTTGTGCGGCCTGTACGACCAGCTGCTTCCCCACTTCACCAGCAACATGGTCAACGTGGGTGCGGACGAGCCCTTCGAGTTGGGCCAGGGCCGGAGCAAGGAGGCTTGCCGGCACAGGGGTTTGGGACGGGTGTATCTCGATTTCATGTTGAAGATCCATGGCGAGCTGTCCCGACGGGGCAAGATCATGCAGTTCTACGGCGACATTATCCTTCACCATCCCGAGATGATCTCAGAGCTGCCCAGGGATGTGATCGCCTGGGATTGGGGCTATGAGGCGGACCATCCCTTTGCCGAAGAGAGCCGCCTGTTCGCCCGGACCGGCGTGCCCTTCTACGTGTGTCCGGGAACCGGAACCTGGAACACCCTTGGCGGCCGCTGGAACACCGCCAGACAGAACATCCTGAACGCCGCGAAGGAGGGCCGGAGCGCCGGAGCCTCCGGGCTGCTGCTCACCGACTGGGGAGACAACGGACATTGGCAGCAGCTTCCCGTCTCCTACCCCGGCTATCTGCTGGCCGCCGAAGCCGGTTGGAATCCGGAGGCTGCCGGGAAGCTCGACATAGAGGCCGGCTTATCCCGGCATGTGTTTCAGGACCAGACCGGAAACGCCGCCAAAGGGCTGATGATTCTGGGAAATCTCTACGACAACGGGATCGTACACCTTCACAACGCCGCCGTACTAGCCGTGCTCCTGCTACAGGATCTGCAGCCGTACCACAGGGAAGAGCTCAAACGCTTCCGGGGATACGAGTTCTCCGGCGAGCAAAATGAAATTGCGGAGGCCCTTGCGCTGTTCGAACGCGCAGAGATTCGCTCCGCGGATGCGGATCTCCTGCAGGAAGAGCTGCGCTTTACCGCGGATCTCATGTCCCATGCCGCCCGTCTGGGCAAGCAGCGCTTCGCCACACCCGGACTGTTAGTGGAGGAGGTTCCGGTTTCCGCCCGGAAGGAGCTTGCCGCGGAGCTGGAAGAGTTGATCGGGCGCTACCGGGAGCTGTGGTTGAAGCGCTCCCGCCCAGGCGGCCTCAAGGACAGCGCGGGCCGCATGCAGGCTTTGAAAGCCTGCTACCTCTCGGGGCAGGCAGGGGCATAATGGAAATCCTGATAAACCACATTGGCTATGAAAGCGGGTCGGTAAAAAAGGCGGTCATCCAAAACCGGGCAGGGACCGGAGTGCAGGAGAAGTCTCTCGATTTTCAACTCATCGATGAGAGATCCGGCGACACCCTGTTCGAAGGAAAAGCCCGCTTCGTCGGCTCCGTAGCCCGCTGGAAAGACCGGGTGTTCTGGAGTCTGGATTTCTCCGATCTCGTGCAACCCGGGTGCTACGTGATTCAGATTTCCAACACCGCAGGCGTGCTCAGATCCGCGCCCTTCGAAGTTGCCGACGATCTGCTCCTGCACAGGACCGTGCCCGCGGTCATGCAGTACTTCCGCGGCCAGCGCTGCACCGGCATCTGGGAGGAGGCGGATCACAGTGTCGGTTTCGTCGGGCAGCGCAGCGATCGGGTCGACGTGCACGGCGGCTGGTACGACGCTTCCGGGGATATCAGCAAGTACCTCAGTCACCTCTCCTACGCCAACTATATGAATCCCCAGCAGACGCCCCTGGCGGTTTGGAGCTTTCTCCATGCCCGGGAGTTGCTCTCCCGCAAAACCGAGGAAAGATCGAACCCTGAAGCTTCACTGTTGAAGAGCCTGCGGGCCGAGCTTCAGGAGGAGGCCCTCTACGGGGCGGATTTCCTGGTGCGCATGCAGGATCCTGCCGGTTATTTCTATATGACCATCTTCGACGGGTGGTCGAAAGATCCCGAGCAGCGGGAAATCTGCTCTTTCAGCACCCAGGCGGGAGACAAGTTCGACGACTACCAGGCCGCTTTCCGCCAGGGCGGAGGACTGGCCATCGCCGCACTGGCCCGGGCCTGTACCCTGGGATCCGCGCGGGATTTTTCGCCGGAACGGTATCTCCAGGCGGCGATCAGCGGTTTCGACCACCTTGAGAAACACAACCTGGAATATCTGGATGACGGACGGGAGAACATCATCGACGACTACTGCGCCCTGATGGCCTCCAGCGAACTGTGCATGGCCGCCCGCCTCCAGGGTACGCCGGAAGCGGATCGCTTCCTGGCCGCAGCCCGAAGCCGCGCCTCTGCATTGGCCGATCGCCTGTGCTCGGATGAACATTTCCGGGGATGGTGGCGGGCAGACCACAGCGGGGAACGTCCCTTCTATCACGCAGCCGAAGCAGGCCTGCCCGTGATCTCGCTGCTGCGCTACTCGGAAATCGAGCCTGATGAGTCGCGACGGAATCAGGCCCTGGCCGCAATCCGTGAATCCCTGTGGTTCGAGCTGGAGATCACCACCGAGGTTTCCAACCCCTTCGGCTATGCCAGACAGTACGTGCGGCCGGTTGGAGGAGCAAAACGCTCGGCCTTTTTCATTGCCCACCGCAACGAGTCGGGTTACTGGTGGCAGGGGGAGAATGCGCGTCTGGCCTCTCTGGCAGCCGCGGCCGGACTGGCGGCGGCCCGCATAGAGGAAATCGGGTTGTCCCCCACCTCGGCGCACGCTCTCGAAGCCTATGCCCGGGACCAGCTGAACTGGGTCCTGGGCTGCAATCCCTTCGACGCCTGCATGCTCCACGGTTTCGGGCGCAACAATCCCGAATACGAGAGGGAGTTCCCCAACGCGTTCGGGGGCATCTGCAACGGCATCACCGCAGGCCTCGACCAGGAGCGGGACATCGCCTTTCTCCCCGATCCGTATGCACAGCAGGGCGAGCACCGATGGCGCTGGAGCGAACAGTGGATCCCCCACGCCGCCTGGTACCTCCTGGCCGTTTGCGCCTGAGGAAAATATCATGGTTGAAACGGCCCGCAGTTACGGTCGATACTGACAACCACCCCAAGCACGCAGGCGGCCGGGAGCGAGTTCACGGGGTTTCGAGCGGGGCAATGGAGATCACACCATGGCGGATCCTTCGCAGTTGGAGGTAAAACTTCCCATCCGGTACATGCTGGTCGGCTTCATCACAAAGAGGCCAATCCTCAAGGGTTGCCCGCTTTCCTCTTCGTCCCCGTGAAATCTCTGTACTACCAGGGGCCGGTGGGCGTGGTGGTCGTGGCCCTGGCCCTGGCCGGGGTCCCCTGGACAAAGTGGGCACGCTTCATGGTTCCGCTTCAGCTGTTGTTTCTGGCCGCGGGATTCGCCTCTCTGGCCGTGGCCGTTGCCATCGGTTGGGGACCGTTTTAACCGAGGTTTTGACTCCCACTGAACATACCCGTATATTTCGCTCAGACTTCCCGGATCGAAATTGAAGCGGATATCGACGATCATCGGGAGGCATACGGAGGAACCAGTGAATCTCTATACTCGAGAGTTCGGCGGGCACGGCCTTCCCGTGGTGATTCTCCACGGTCTGTTCGCCTCTTCCAAGAATTGGGTCGGTACGGCCCAGTTCTTGTCCGGCTTCTCCAGGCCCTATGCTCTGGATCTGCGCAACCACGGGGACTCACCCCACTCCCAGTCGCACACACTGCAGGATACGATCGGCGACCTGCGGCAGTGGCTTCAGGACAGAAAACAGGATCAGGCTGTGCTCCTGGGCCACTCCATGGGAGGCCTGGTCTCCATGGGATTCGCCCTGTCTCATCCGCAGACGGTAAAAGGCTTGATCGTGGTGGATATCCTACCCCGCGGCTACCGGCCGGATTTCACCCGGGAGTTCCAGGCCCTGTCCATGGACCTCCGCCCGTACAAGAACCGGCGGGAGATCGACGAGGCTATGGCCCCCATCATTCCCGATCTACAGGTGCGGCAGTTCCTGCAGATGAACGTGGAACGTACCGACGGGGGCTTTGGCTGGAAGCTCAATGTGCCGGTGCTCCAATCGAGCGAGTTCCTCCGGGGCCCTGATTTTTCCATCTTCGAGAACACCTTCGACGGCCCCGCCGTACTGATTGCCGGCGGCGAATCACCCTTCGCCCGGGCAGGAGACCGGCCCCGGTTCAACGAATACTTCCCCAACGGGCGAATCGAGGTCATAGAGGACTGCGGGCATTGGCTGCACTATATCTGCTCACAGCGGTTTCAGGGCGTTGTGCGAGAGTTCATCGAGACGCTCTGAGCAGCGTAGAGCCGGATCGGCGGGTGGAGCGGACATCCTCCCGAACAGATGCAAGATAGGGTACGATCATGTCATTCTTCAGGTTTCCCGTACCGTCGTAGGTGAGGGTGACCACGGGTACACCGGTAAGCTCTTCGATTCGCCGGGCCATGGCCTCGGTAACCAGAGAGGGACAGCAGAAGGCGGGGTTGGTCTGAACGAACAGCCGCAGGTCCGGATGGACCTCTATCAGATGAGCGATCTTCAACAGATTGTCCCAGGACTCACCGTGATGCTCCAGCCGCACGTTGTAGCTGTCCAGGATTTGCTCCGGATCGGTGTCCCGCAACGAGTGCGGTGAGCTCAGGTAATCCTCGTAGTATCCGAAATACTTCCTCTCAAATGCATTGATCAGGGCCAGAATAGCTCGATACTTGACGAGAATCCAATAGCGGTGCTCCCGGCTCCATTTCTTGAACAAGGGATCGGCGATAATGCGCAGGTACTCACTGTACGGAGTTGTAACCACCTCCCCGCCGGTCTGTTCTATGAAACGAACCAGATCCTGATTCATGACGTCGTTGTCCCGTACGTACAGATCGCCGAAAATCGCCACCTTCGGGCGCCAATGCTCTGCTTTGGGTATTGCCCCGAACATTCCCGTCACCTCGGCCAGGGCATCCTCCTTCGACCGCTTGCCCAACAGCGAGTCTTCGAAAATCACCAGCGCTGCCGCCACGGTCCTGTCCGTATCTCCCGGATTGAGCTCGTAGGGTCGGATGCGGCAGCCGAGACGGCGCAGCAACCCACCGAACAGATAGGCGAAGTAGGCGCCCACTCCCAGCAGGGGGGAAAACTCCGAAAAGGAAAAATCTCCCACGTAGACTCCGGCCTTCTCCATTCCTCGACCGTAGTCCTCCAGAAGACTCTTGATGAAGTGGGGGAAAAGATGGAAGTTGCAGGACAGTATCGATTTCGTCATCCAGACGACAGTTCGAGCGGGATCCAGTTCGTATTTTCGAATATAGTTCACAACCCCCTGGGTGATGGCATTGATGGGCAGACACTGCCCCGTGTTCATGCGGGCGCCGGCCAGTATGGAAGTTTCATCTTCCTCGAGAACGCGGGCATCCACTCCGGCGCTGCGGAGATTTGCCACAACCAGAGGGATGGTTAAACGATCCCAGTTGGGAAAAAGCAGTGTCTTGCCGTTCAGCCGATGCTCCACTACGGGGCTCACGGAATGACGGGGCCTGCCGGCCGGGAGCGGCTTGCGCTCCGCACAGCCTGCCTTTTGATCGCGGCCCAGACGGACCGCGTGGTTGGCGAAAGAGTGGATCCCCGCCTCGATCCGTGTCTCGTAGCCCACGTTGGAATCGTGCTCGTCGATCTGCAGGATCAGGTAGGGCTTGTCGTACTTGTCGAGAATACGCTTGAAGTACTCGATCACGAAGGAATCGGGAGAGCATTTGAAGGCGGTTATCAACACGGGGTACAGTCCCTCGGTGATCGCGCAAAACGCCGCGGTTTCCAGAATCCGGGCCGCGTAGTTCCACTGGACCGCCTCCAGGAGCGGTTCCAGATCCTGTAAGACCTGTCGGGCCAGAACCGCATCGTGACTCCCTCCCGAACCTTGAACTGTTCTTCGCCACTCGGACAGAGGCGGCAGCATATCCTGCCAGTAGGTCTTGATGCCCAAAGCGGCGAAGATATCGGGGATGCCCTTGTTCATCTCCGGGGCGAGCACCTGATAGGGCCGGCCTGCCAGCACCACCTCGATCTGGTTGTGACTGCGGGTCCTCTGGTACACCCTCTGCAGCTGCTCCCGTCCTTCTCGATATGCCTCAAGAGCAATGTCATAGGCCCGGCACACCTGCGGGTAGGACAGGGAAAGACCCGGTACCTGCTGTAGCGCTCGATACAGCTCCTGCTTGCTTCGCGTTCGCAGCTTGCGCACCGCCGGCGGCGCAGCGGCCTCCAGACTGCCATGATCGATCAGGGGCAGAAGGGTTTTCCCTTCAATATCCCCGATTCTGATCTGTGAGATTATAGAGGGGGCGAACTGGGTGTAGTAACAGTAGTGACGCAGGACTCCAGCCTGTCGTTGCTCGGATGGAGCTTCCAGATATACGGGCAGGAACAGGTAGTCGCAGGAGCGGGCCAGGTGGCGGACGTGTCCGTGCAGTACCGTTACCGGGGCACAAAACTCCGCCCCGGTAAGCTCTTTGCCGGCCTTCAGCGCTTCGGTGTATCCCTCACTGGACATGGTTGGGATCCCCAGCTCGGCGAAAAACCGCTTCCACAGAGGCAGCTGATCGAGCAGGTGCAGAGCCGCGGGAATGCCGACCGTCGGAGAATCGCCTTGCGGCGGCTGTTGTTTGGGATTGCGCCTCGGCTTCTGTATCGATTCCTGATACGGATCTGGAAAAGAACGCTGATAAGCTTTGAGCAGGTTAAAGCCGGATCTATTCTTGCTCACGTATCGTTTGTCCTGATAGTCCCGGCCGCAGAGAAAACCGTACGCCACGGTTTGTCCCCGAACCTCGGCAATTCGCAACCGGCAATGATTGTTGCACAGCGAACAGGTCTCCGCGCGCACCGGAATCGACTCCCGGTACAGGTCTATCCCCCGGAACCGGGTGCTCTCCGGTAGATCTTCCTGGAGCAGCAGAGCCACACCCAGCGCCCCGGTCAGGTGGCAGTACTTGGACACGAATATCGGTCTGTGGAGCTTCTGCTCAAAAGCGGCTACAAGCGCCCGGTTCTTGGCTGTGGCCCCTTGAAAGCAGACGTGTTCTCCGATCAGGCCTTCGGAGGAAACCTTGAGCAGATAGTTTTCCCGAACGGAGAACAGCACCGCCGCCAGAATCTCGTCCACCGAGTACTTCTTGTTCAGGTAGTGGTTGATGTCCCGCTCCATGAACACGGTGCAGCGGTCGCTGGCCAGGGGCGCCCGCACGCCTTCGGCCCGGGAGGAGTATTCGGCCAGGGATACGCCCAATTTGCCCGCCTGCTCTTCGATGAAGCTGCCCGTGCCCGCCGCGCAAACCGTATTCATCTGGCTGAAGGTCACCATGCCGTCGCGCATGGTGGTGAACTTGGAATCCTGCCCGCCGATCTCGATGATCGTGTCGATCTTCGGATCCAGCTGGTAAGCGGCCCGGGCGTGGGCTGTAATCTCATTGAGGATCAGATCCGCTCCGATCACCTCCCCTATGAACTTACGCCCCGCTCCGGTGCTGCCGACACAACGAATCTTCAACTCGACGTTCTGCTTTTTCACCAGATCGTCCAGGGCTTCGAGGATCGCCTGGACCGCAGCCAGGGGACGTCCGGCGGTGCGGGTGTAGAAGCCTGCCAGAACACGCTTTGCCGAATCGATCAGAATCGCCTTGGTGCTGGTGGAGCCGACATCGATTCCGAGAATCCCTTCCACAACCCCGCGGCCGTTCAGCCCGTCGTACAGATCGATCTCCACCGGCAGGTCGAATCCCTTTACAGATGGGATAAACTCGGTATTCGCGCTTTCATCAAAATCCGGATAGGTGGAGAGTTTCAGATCCAGGGGCTCGTAGTAGTAGCTCTTCGGCCCCTCTCTCATGTCGATCAGTTCTTCGGGGCTGGTGTAGGAAAGCTCCGTGCCGATCCCGTCCCGTAAACCGCATAGGGCAACTCCCAGGGCACCGTACAGGTGGGCGTGCTCCCCTATGTCGAAACTGCAGCCGAGAAGCGTTTCCAGATGCAAAACCACCGCCCGGTTTCGTGCCACCCCGCCGGCAAACACGGCGGGAGAGAGGATCTGCTCCTCCGTGGATATGGTGTCTGCGATGTTTCGGGCCAACCCGGCGCACAGCCCGTCACAGATCTCCTCCAGGGTGTACCCCGCCTGTTGAGCGTGGCATAGATCGGTCTTGGCGAACACGGCGCAGCGGGAGGCGATCTTTGGAGCCTCACCTCCGTTGCGACGGGCTATCTCGGCCAGCTCTCCGAGCTCGGCGCTTCCCCGAAGACCGAGCCGGCCGGCCTGCTGGTCCAGGAAGCTTCCGGTACCGGCGGCGCAGGAGGTGCTGGCCTTGAGGTTTAAAAATTTTCCCTCGGGATCGAAGCGCAGAAGCATAAAGCGCTCTGCACCGACCACCAACAGAGAACGGATCAGGCCGTGCCGCCTCCGGGCCGCTTCGATGAAACACACCTGGGTGTCGTAATAATGAGCATGCCGGAGGGTTCGCGGCGTCGAGGTGGTACAACTGATGCTTCCGATCGTGCCGGGAGCCAGCTCTTCCAGCATAGCCTTCAGGGTTTCCCGGACCATCCCCCTGTGAAAGCGGTACTCGGAATGTTGGACTTCACCCCCGCACGAGAGGCCGACCAGGGAAACGCTTACCGATCCGATATCAACACCAAGCACTGCTGTGTTCATAAACACCTGCCGGCGCCATTGTACCAAGGAAAACGAGGTAAGGACAACTTGTTTTGCAGTCTCTTGCGGATTTTACTACACTAGAGGCAGAGTATGGCAAGGAGGATTATATGAGCACGTACTTGTTCTTTGGGTGTTATTCGGCAAGCGCAGTGAAAGAAATCAGCGGTAAACGGACGGAAAAAGCGGCGGAGACGTTCAAGAAGTTCGGCGGACAGGTGAAATCAATCTACGCGCTTTTGGGAGAGCACGACCTGGTAATCATTGCAGAAGTGCCGGGCACCGAGGCGGCCATGCAAATTTCCATGGCGCTGCAGAAGCTGACAGGGATCTCCTTCACCACGGCTCCGGCGGTGCCGGTGGAGCAGTTCGACAAGCTGGCATCGCAAGTGTAGCAGCGGCGGCAGAAAAACCGCCCCTGGCAAGGGTCGAAAAATTTAAGAATTCTGCTAAGCAAGGCGAAAATCCTGCCGAGGTTTCTGATAAGAAGCCATGAACAGGACCGAACGAGAACTGCTTGCACAAGCCAAAGCCCGCTTCGGCAGTATTGCTCCCTGCAGGGGAAAAACCTTTCCCCAGTGCTTTCTGCTACAGGATGGAAAACTGCAGTTCTGGTTCAACGATTCGACGGGCAATACCCATCTGCTCTACGTAAAGCAGGATGCCCTCAACTGACCCTTCAGTTACTTCCTGTCATCCAGGTAGGCCTTGATCGCCTTGTCGTTGATAAAACCCTCTCCTATGGCTATCTCCCCAAACAGACGATCATCTCCATCCTGCTGGAGCTTCAGGACCTGATCGACCTGTTCGGAGGTCATCGCCCCAATCCGTACCAGAGCTTCGCCGATTCTCTCTTCCACGATAGTGTTGCCCCTTAGCTGCACTTCGATACGAGCTGTATTTGATTGTGCTTTGTGCTTCTATCCTAACCGAAAACCGGGGAAAATGCCAGAAAATAAAAATAGGTTCTGAAGCATTTGACTCAAATCCCTTCTAGCTGTATAAAGCACATGAGCAGTATGCTGCCGAATGGGAGGAAATCATGGCAAAAGAAAAAAGTACATATCCTGTCCACTTGAAGGGGCAGATCGATGAGCCCTCCAGGGCGCTCTGGCTGGTGAAGTGGTTTCTGGCCATACCGCATTGGATCGTGCTCTGCTTCCTGGCCGTCGCCTTCTCGGTTCTCACGATCATCGCCTTTTTTGCCATTCTCTTTTCCGGCCGTTACCCGCGGGGCATGTTCGATTTCAACGTGGGCGTGCTGCGCTGGGGCTGGCGGGTCTTCTACTACGCAGCCGTTCTGGGCACGGACAAGTATCCGCCCTTCACCCTGGAATCCGTCGACTACCCGGCGGATCTGCAGATCGACTATCCGGAACAGCTGAAGAACTGGATGGTGCTGGTCAAGTGGTTTCTGGCCATCCCTCACTACGCGATTCTTGGCGCCCTGATCGGCTGGGGCTACAACTACGCCGCCCATACCGAGTATCCCTTCGGTGGCCTGTTCTGGGTATTGGTGATCATCGTGGCCATCGTTCTGCTGTTCACGGGGAAATACCACAAGGACATCTTCAAGCTCGTCATGGGCATCCAGAGATGGTCGTATCGGGTCACCGCCTACGTGGGCCTGATGACCGACGAGTATCCCCACTTCAGGCTCTGGGAGTAACGGGCAAAGCTCTGTAGCGTTTCTCGAGAAACCAACTACAACCATCCCGACCTCTGCAATGCGCTTCCGTTTCATCAGTCAGCAGCAGCAGTTCCTACGCGCTCTATCCACGGGTATCGGCAAGACCGCGGTGATTCTCCCGGCGGGCTTCCTGACAGAAGCAGGCCTGGGGATGCTCATCCTGGGCATGGTCTTCTACATGCGGGAGGTGTTTCTCCTGGCGCCCGGGCAGGTCGGCTGGATCGCCGCGACCTGGCAGGGCTGCTACGCTCTGGGATGCCTGACCATGCGCCCGGTCTTCGAAAGGCTCCGTCCCCGCTATTTGATGATCTTCTCCTCCGCGGGCTTGGCTGTGGCCGTCAGCGCCATTACTCTTTCCCGATCCGTGGCCGCGGCCTTTGTCTTCTACGGCCTGTTCGGATTCTGTCTTTCCTTCTTCTGGCCGCCCCTGATGAGCTGGTTGTCTCTGGGAATCGAGGGAAAACAGCTGAGCCGGGCCATGAGCCGGCTGACCTT
>CAZFMD010000042.1:16116-18938 GCA_964520025.1 uncultured Spirochaetaceae bacterium | reverse complement strand
AGCACAACTTCGCGGACAGCAAGCCCGTGTTCCACCACGATTTACGGGTTCTGGTCGGGGGGTACCTGTTCACCGGGCCCCACGCCACATTGCGAATGAACCTCACCACCGGATTCGGAATGATCGTGACCTACTACTGGCTGGCCGACCAGCCGATGTACGCGGATTTCTACTGGAACTTGGTCAACTTCGCCCTTGAGCTGAACTTCCGTAAGCATATGCTGTACATCCGCTCGGAGCAGAAGTACGCCCTGGGAGTGGGGCCGGCGAACATTCTGGGAAGGGAGTGGATCAGCGCCTTCGGAGAGGGACCGACAACCTTCACGTTTGGAGTGGCCCGAAAATGGTAAAACGACTCCTGATTTTCATTCTGATCATCCTCGCCTGTCTCATCTGCCTCACCACCTGCGACCTGTTCGTGGCCCTGTTCTCTCTGTCCCCCTTCCCCGGCTACCTCGCCCAGGCCGTGGCTTCGGTGGACATGCGGGGGGAGATCGAGAAGTTCCTGGGGGATGACTACGTCGATTGGGAGAGCGACGTGTACGTACTGCGGAACAGCATACGGGAGCAGGTGTTTCTGGTGGTTCGCAAACAACCGGAAGCGCAGAAGATCTATGTTTTCAGTACCGCTCTCCAACTCGAAAAAACGCACAAGGTGGATACCCACAGGCGTATCGGACTTGTTGAGGCTGCTGGTGCGCCGCAAAACTTCGTGGTCGGGGGGGGACGTTTCGACGGGGGCGATCTCAGTATTATGAACCTACCCGAGGATCCGTATCCACCCATTACGGAGGACACCTGGCACAAGTTCACATTTGCCCACGGAGGAAGAAACTACATAGTGTGGAGTGATCCGAATCAGTTGGGATGTTCCGAATACGATCCAAGCTGGGGGATGCTCTCCAACGATTCCACGCCCATAACCATGGAAGAGGATTGCAGACTGGCAGGCATCGGCTACGAGCCTTTAGGAGATCCCATCTTGGGGGGCGCTGTGCCGGTGTACCTGCTCGTTTTTTGCCGTGAATGGGAAAGCGACAATGGGTTTCTCTACATTATTACAACAGAGGCAAATCAATATCCTGACCATACCGCCATCACAACCGATTTTTTAACAGACTTGCCTCCCGACCAAATATCCGCACGAGTATGGGACGTCGAGGACAGGCGTCCTTTTCACTACACCCGAAAAGGTGTAGTCGTGGAAGCTCGTAATCGAGGAACCTTCCGCTTGGTGAGTTTAGAGGGAAGTATAATCAAGAGCTTCTTTATAACCAGCGACGAGCGCACCCCCTTTGATTTCGATATCGACGGCAAGTACTACTACATATTCGACAGACGGAACTTCCGCCTGTACAAAGCGGCAACGGGTTTCTGATATGCGGTATTTTCGAATCGGACCCTGCATCCTACTTCTTTTCCTCATAGCTGTATTTGGGTTTGCGCAAAAAAGTATCGAGGTGGAGGAGATTCGCCGCCTTGTTCTCTACTTCGAAATCGATACCGGCGCCGAGTTTACTGCCCAACAGCGTACCCTTCTCTACGAATCCTTGATGGCGGGCCTGAGTGATTCCAGCGAACGAGTCGCCTTATTGGAGTACGGGGATCCGAATACTCCAACAGGAGATCAGGAGAGAACGGCAGCGGCAGAAACGACTGGAGCCGATTCGTGGTTGCACGTACAGGTAGGCGGCAACTTTGAAACGGCCAGTGTCCAAGCCCGCTGTCTGGATCTGTTGAACGGGATCACGGTCTTCGATCTGGAGATCGAAAAAGAACTCATACGCGGCACTCGTGAACTGGGATTACTGTTTTGGAATGAAGTGCAACAGGAGGTAGGGCGGTACTTCGAAGGGGCTTTGAATATGGAGGATCGTCTTGGTGATCTGACCTTCCAGGCTCTGCCCGGCACACAGATAAAAGGAGTTGGCCGCCGCCGGCTCAGGGCTACGGAAAGCGGCACTGCAACGGCTGAAGTCGCACTTCCCTCCACCATACCCTTCAGGGCAACCAAGCCGGGATACTGGCCTGTTGAGGGCCAGGTTTACATGGATCAACCGGAAAAAACGGTGGTCTTGCAACAGGCAGCGGGGGAAAGAATCGCGCTGGACTTCTATTTGAATAACTTCAACTTCCCCGGTTTCGACTTCACCTACTTCCTCGTACCCGAGGCGGTGTTCGCCAAAACGGGCTTTCTCACGTATCTTTTGGGATTCGTCTTGAGGGGTGATGAAGAAAGTGATGTTTTCGTAAGCTTTTCCCTCAATCACTACAATCTCTCCTTGGGAATGTACCTGAACGCACCGGATCGCTACTTCCGCCCGTACATCTCAGCCGGTGCGTTCTGGCGCATTATCACGGCACGGGGGTATTGGGGATTCGAACCGATTGCACCGTTCGGATTGCAGCCGATCCTCGGTTTTGAATACTCCCGGCAGCCTCGCTACAAGATGTTTTTCGAAATTGCACCGATGCTGTACTGGACCGGAAATATCGACAACACCTTTCGGTTTCTGTTGTCAATACCCTCTGATGACGAGTTTTCAGGATATTTGCCTTTGAAGTGGTGTGTAATCAATATCCCCAATTTTAAACTTGGGCTGCGGGTGAGACTATGATACGGGTCCGCTTTAAGATTTTTGTTCCTCTTCTAATTGTCGTACCGTTGTTGACCTGCAGCCTTCCTCCCTACGACGAAGGGCTGTCTCTGGGTTTGGGAACTGCAAAAAAGATGGTTGAGCTGGGCGCGGAGCACATTAGCGTCGGGCCAATATGGGTATGGGATTTCGACTTCCGTGACCGAGAGTATTACTTCATTCCGA
>CAZFMD010000042.1:5561-16016 GCA_964520025.1 uncultured Spirochaetaceae bacterium | reverse complement strand
CCAATATGGGTATGGGATTTCGACTTCCGTGACCGAGAGTATTACTTCATTCCGAACAAAGGAATGATCAACGATGATTTCAGGAGTGGATTCATCGCGAGAGTCGCGGAGAGATTCTTCGATCTATCCTACGTGGAGTATCTTCCGCCAGATTTCTATGAGTTATGGTCTGGTTGGGGAATCGACATCACGAATGACGATTCCAACAGGTTGAACTTCCACGCCGAAACGATCAAATGGGGACCGTTTTTGAGCTTCATTCGTTTCGATGCCAAGGACTACCGGAACAATCAATACTTTCGCATCGAATGGATGCCCGGAAATTTCGATGTACCGGATGTCCTTAGCACAGGTGACCCTGAGGGGCATCTCCGCTCATTCATCCACAGCAACGTCTTCGGAAGTGATCCGGCCAAGAACCCGACGATCATCGGCTCTTCGATCTCCCCCAGACCATTCCCGAACCCATCCGACGAGCAGGTATTCCTCTGCAAGTTCGACGTCAGCGGATTGTTCGCCGAGGTGGTGTACAACACCGATCCGGTTATCGGTATTGCGGCGCATTCGATAATTCGAGACGATCTGGACTTCAGCTTTCCCGACAAATTGGAGAATGCGTTCTACTATCGGAATCTATTTACAGACATCAGCTACCTGAGCTACTACTCGAATACGCAGAGGAAATACAAGAACTACAGCTGGGGTCCGGGAATGCCGGCGAATCTAAAACCGCTGGTAAAGATGGATCGGCGAATCGATGCGGTACTCACCACCGGCCAGCTGCTCAGCTTCGAGAACAACCGCTGCTACGTGTACGACGGCGAAGGGGAAAAAGAGTACGATTTTCTGCTCGGGGGCCTGCACTTCTGCTATGAGATCGAAACCGATCTGACCGGAATCCCCAAAATGTACTTGATTTTCACCCTCCCCGCCTGGCTGAGTTTGCGCGATCAGGAAGATGAGCTGTACTTCAACGTGTACGCGTTTCCAACAGATATGCTGAGCGAGCTTCAGTAAGTGTAGCTAATCCCGAACAAGCACCCGCAGATCGTCGATCAGGTCGACCATTTCCGGCACGTCCCGGTAGCGGGTCTTCTCGGACTCCAGGAACAGGTCCCGGGATTCGGGGCGGTCGCGAACGGAAAGCTCGAAGAGGATGTCGCTCAGATCCTGGGCCGCACTGGCACGGCCGGCCTTCTCGAAGGCCTCGTCGTAGCGCTTGATGCGCTCCCAGAGGCCCGGGAAGCTCTCCTCACTGGTGCTGAGGAAGGCGTTCAAGCGGACCTTGCTCTGGACCAGCCCTCTGTCTCCCTGGGCGGCTACCAGGGCGTCCTCCTCCCTGGCATATTCCCTGTAGTTGTCCACCAGCTTGTTGTAACGCCGTTCTACGTTCTCCAGCCGGGTGATCTTCTTCTGCATCTCCTCTTCCAGGTTGCCGAGCATGGCGGCCTGCTCTTGTTCCATCTGGGCAATCCGGCTGTTCATAGAGGTGATCTCATCATTCAGGGAGGTGATCTTCTCTTCCAGAGCCTGCTTCTCCGCCTGCAGAGTTTCGGTCAGGGCGACCTTTGATTCCAGCTGCTCGGTAAGCGTGTTGACCTGTTGCTCCAGCTCGGAAGCGGAACTGCCGGCCTCGGAGCGGGCATTCTCCAGTTCCTCTTTCAGGGCGGCGATCTCCCGGTTCTTCTCCTCTATGCTCTGCTCCAGGGCGGTGGAATCCCCGCTCTGGGCGTCCAGGCGGGCCTGCAGGTCCCGGATCTCGCGATCCTTCTCCTCGATCGCCTCCTGCAACTGCTCGCTGTCGCCACTGGCTGTTGCCAACTGTTCCTGCAAGGCGGCGATCTCCCGGTTCTTCTCCTCTATGCTCTGCTCCAGGGCGGTGGAATCCCCGCTCTGGGCGTCCAGGCGGGCCTGCAGGTCCCGGATCTCGCCGTTCTTCTGCTCCAGGCTCGCCTCCAAAGCGGCGATGTCGCCCTGCAGGGCAACCATGGCTTCACTTTCCGAGCCCATGGCGGCGCGAGTCTGCGCCTGCTCCTCCAGAGCTTCGACGGATCTGCGGATCCCCTCCACGGCGGAAGACACCTGGGTGCTGTTGGGATAGCTGCCGATCAGATCGATGTAGCCGACAATGGCCTGGTTGTACTCCTCCTGGCTGTACAGCTGCTCCGCTGAAGCCAAGGGCCCCGCCGCGTTGGAGCTGTCCCGGCTCTGCAGCTGGGCGAATCCCAGCTGGTAGCCGGAGCGCCGGACCTGGCTGATCATCTTCTCCACGGTGGCGGCGTCTTCCGGCAGATAGGCCAGGGCTTTGGTGTAGTTATCCAGAGCCGCCGAGTACTGGCCACGACCGAAGGCCGCCTCGGCACGCCCCAGGAAATCCCGCAGGGTCTGCCTGCGCACCTGCTCTGCGTCATCTCCCCTTTCCAGAAAGTAGGCATGGGCCTTGTTGATCTCCGGAATCAGATCCAGGGCCTCCCGGTACTTGGCCTCGGCCCCGGGAATATCCCCCTGCCCGAACAGGGTATCCCCTTCGATCACCCGGGTTTTCATGGTATTGAGCAGGTCCGCCGAGGCAATCAGGGATGTGGTGTCCGCCTCTGCCTTCTGCATCTGTCCCTCAACCAGGTTGCTGATCGAATCCACGACGAACAGCTCGATCTCCCTGCGCTTCAGGATGTTGGGCAGGGTGGCCACCGAGGGATCGTCCAGGTACTCCTTGATCGCCTCCAGATCCTCGAGAGCACCGTCGTAATTTCCGTCCTGAAGGTCCTTCTTGACCTGACTGTAGAATCCCGTCAATTGGCCGGCGGCCAGGGTCTGCTTCTCCTGCTGAGCGGCCAGTTGGTTCAACGCCTCCCTGGCTTCCAACGTTGCCTGCTCCAGCTGTTCGGTCTGAGCATCGAGCCGGGCTTTCAGCTCGGCTTCACGGGCATCGGCTTGTTCCTGAACGCGCTGGCGATCCGCTTCGGCCTGGGCCAGGTTCTGCTGGTACTCCTGCTGAAGGGTCCTGAGGTTCTCCTCCTGACGTAGTCGTTCCTCCTCGGCCTGCTGCTTGAAGGTTTCGAGCTCGGTTTGAAATTCAGCGGTTTTCTCCGATTCCAGGGCCTGCAGGCGGCTGGTGATATCCGCTTCGGAGATCCCCTGCTGTCGGAGCCGTTCCCGTTCCGCTGCCAACTCGGCCTCCAGGGAGCTGCGCAGCTCCGCCTCCCGGTCGGCTACCTTCTCATCCATGTTTGCCTGCAGCTCCTGGCGCTGTTTGTCGATATCCTGAAGCTGGGACTGGATCTGGTTGATTTCCCGGTTCTTGGCCAGCAGGGCGGCCTCGGATTGTTTCTTTAGCTCTTCGATCAGCTTGCCCTCGGCCGAGGCGATCGCACCGCCCTCCTCCATGAGAACGGTCTCACCCCTCTGGAACAGGTAGTACAGGGCGTAGCCCCCGCCGGCAAGAAGTACGACGAAGAGGATGTTCACCAGCAGCGGAAAGAGGAAACCCTTCTTCACCGCCTTGATGGCCATGGTTTCCGGGGTGACGGATATGCGGCTCTCCTGAGAGATCTTCTCGATCTCCTGGAGGATATCCTGTTGATCCTCTTTGGAGATTCCGGAGTCCTCGTCTAGAATGAACTCCTCTTCTACGAGGGCGGCTTGGGAATGATTGCGGTACTCAAGTGCTCGCTGAAATAAACCACTCACGATATGGTATCCCGATTCTATGATCGACTTGGGGCTGTTTAATCTATACCTACTTTTCCTTCATGATCTCCACGCCGTTCCAATCCGCCGGGGGCGGAGCTGCTTTGAACTGTTGACAGCGCTCGATCAGAAGCTCTGAGGCATAATCGTCGGGAAAGATCTTACGAACGTCGGAAAAATAGCGGATCGCCTGGTCGAACTCCCTCCGGTAGTAGTGCTCCATGGCGGTGTTGTGCAGGGTCCAGGCCTTGTTCTCCTGCTCGTTCAAGCTTTTCTTGGCCGAATAGATCTTGACACCCTTGGCCCTTCCCTTCACCGCTACGGTGTCGATCAGGCGGCAGGGGATTTGCTCATGAACCTTCTGATGCAGGCTTTCGGAGATCAGCAACGGCTGCTTGTACTTCTTGGTCAGCCCCTCCAGGCGGGAACCCAGGTTCACCATGTCGCCGATGATGGTGTAGTCCATCTTTTTCTCTGTTCCTATATTGCCCACCGTGACCACACCGTAGTTGATGCCCACTCCTATACGAAACTCCGGCTTGTCGAGCTTACGCTGATTGGCGTTGAACTCCACCAAGGCTTCGTTCATCTCGATACCGGCCAGCACCGAGTTCAGGGCGTCATCCTTGTGGCGCGCCGGAGCCCCGAAAAAGGCCATGATGGCGTCCCCGATGTACTTGTCTATGGTTCCGCCGCGATCCGCGATGATATCCACCATGACCGTGAAGTAGCGGTTCAGAGAGTTCACCAGGTCATCGGGCATCATCTGCTCGGAGATGCTGGTGAAGCTGCGGATGTCGGAGAAGAGGATGGAGATGACCCGGTTCTCACCGACCAGCATCTTCTCCGGATTGGCGAAAAACTGCTCGATGACGTCGGCGGGCACGAACTTCTGAAACATGGTGCGGACCTTGTGTTCCCGTTTCTGGGCCACCACGGCCTCGAAGGCCTTGCGCTTGATCTGTTTGTAAGCCCGCTCCAGAGCACCCACCATGATGTTGAAGGTGTGAGCCAGTTTCCCGGTCTCATCGTTGTACTCCACCTCCACCCTGCTGGACATATCGTTGGTGGAGATGATTTTCTCCATGGCCAGGACGACCCGGGTCAAGGGATTGGTCAAGTAACCGGCAAACACCAGCACCATCACGACACCCAAAATAATCGCGCCGATCAGGATAATGCCGGTTCGCTGGGTGATTTGATTGACCTGACTGTAGAAGGTGTCCCGCTCCTCGGACACCAGGATATACCAGTCGAAAGGCTCGAAGTAGAATCCCTTGGCCACCCGCCCTTTTCCGGATATCTGCGGGGTGATCAGATCGCCGGTGCGGGATTCCACAATTTCGCGCAGGGCTTCCTGCTCACCCTCCTGGACTGTCAGCTCTCCGGTCTGCATGGTGACTTCCAGATCGCCATCCACGGCGAAGATGACCTCGGTGCCACTGCGTACGATGCTGTTGGCGTAGCTCTCTATGGCCGCCTGGGTTGCCTCCACCATTGCCGGCCGTTCGGTCATGTTGTTTTGCACAAGCAGCAGCCACTGGCTCTCCGCATACTTCTGGAACTCCGCGGCTTTGAACCCAAGGAACTCCGTGGCGATTCCGGTAATCGCGTTTGTGGCGGAAAAGAACGAGGAGGCTCCGGTCAGCAGGAGGGTGGTAATGATTAGAGGTAATACGATCAGAACGATTTTTAGGCGGATGCTCATGACATTACATTTATCGGTAGTTTTTGATAATTCCTCACCTCGAAAAGGATTAAATGATGACTCCCGCTCCGGGGAGCGGTTGTGTTTTGGGGATTACATGCTCCATTCGGAAACCGGGATCGAGAAAAACACATCCACGATCCCCGGATCGAACTGCTTGCCCGACAGCCTCTTCAGCTCGCCTCCAGCTGCTTCTATCGGTAGGGCTTTTCTATAGGGACGATCGCTGGTCATGGCGTCGATGGTATCGGCAACTGCAAACAATCTGGCCGAAAGCGGGATGCCCTCCCCGGCCAGGCCTTGGGGGTACCCACTGCCGTCGTAGGATTCGTGATGGCTGAACACAATCTCCACCGCCCCCTCGAGGAAGGGGATTTTCTGCAGCATCTGGTAGCCGAGCACCGGGTGGGTCCGGATGATCTCCCGCTCCGCTTCGGTCAGCCTGCCCGGTTTCTTGAGGATGGCATCGGGCACACCGATCTTGCCGATGTCGTGGAGAAAAGCGCCCCATTCGATATCCTTGAGGCGATCTTTCTCGCTGACCCCCGATTTCCGGGCAAGTTTCAGCACAAAGGAGGAGACCCGCAGACAGTGATGCTCGGTTTCGGAATCCCGCAGGTCCAGAGCTGCACCCAGGGCCTTGATGGTCTCATCGTACACCGACTCGATCCGGCCGAGAGCTTCCTGCAGCTCCGCGGTCCGTACCTGAACCTGGCTCTCCAAATTCTGCTGGTAGGCCTGATTCTCCAGGATTAATCGCCGGCGTTCCAGGGCACGTTCGATGCAGGAAAGCACCACGTTCAAGCTGAAGGGCTTGGTAACGTAGTCATAGGCCCCCTTCTTGATGCACTCCAGGGCCGTATCCACCTGGGTCACTCCGCTGATCATGATCACGGCCGTGTCAGGGCTCCTCCTGCCGATCTCCTCGAGAAGCTGAATTCCGTCCATACCGGGCATCTGCACATCCAGGAGGGCCAGCTGGAAGCTGCGCTCCTGTGCCTGTTTCAACCCCTGGGCGCCGTTCTCTGCGGTGACCGCCTCAAAGCGGCCCTTCAACGCCTGATGGAGTATATCCCGTATAGCTTTCTCGTCATCGACGATCAGCACCGCTTTTTTGTCCGCGTTGATACTCATAAGTTCCCCTCACCCGCAGGAATTCAAACGCAATTCTATCAAGACGGACTGGAACTGACAAGATTTTCCCGCGCCCGTGTCCGCACCCGGAGCTGTGGTCGGCAGGCGCGCTGTTTCCCGGACGACTCTCCTGTGCAGCAGCGCCGGTGTTTTTAGATATTTAACTTTACTAAAATAGTAAGGAATAGTATTTTTCCAAAAAACGAGGAATCAGATGAAAGCACGAATTGGAACCACGGTGCTCTTGGCACTGTTCTTGCTTGTGACCGCCGCGGGTCAGGTCGTGGCCGTGGAGGGAGATGTGGTGTACACATTCGGGGAGGTCCTGGTACACCGCAATCCGGAGGTTGTGATCGCGGAGATCGGCATGCCCGTTGGCGAAGGGGACGTGATCGAGACGACCGGGGATGCCATGGCGGTGATCAGCCTGGTCGACGGTGCGGAAATCAAGCTCCGGGAGAACACCACCCTGGCCCTGGACAGCCTGGGCAGAAACGTGTCGGTGCGACTCACCTCGGGAAGCGTATTCTCCCGGGTGAACAGGCACATGGTCAGCGGCTTCTCCGTTAAAACCGAAACGGCGGTGATGGGCGTGCGGGGAACCGAGTTCTTTGTGGCCTACGGGCGGAAAATCGACAGGTATCGGGACATCTGGGTCTGCGTAAACACGGGAAGCGTGGAGGTAGAGCTCCTGGATACGCAAGACGCCCTGATCGTGGAGCAGGGCAAGGGAATCAACATCCTAGGGGGCACGAACCTGACCTCCCCCCAACGTTATCCCTGGACCCGCAAGCTCAACTGGAACATGGATCCCGCTGCCGGAGAGGTGGAGGATCGGACCGATCTGGAGCAGGCCTATAGCGATCTGCTGGACCAGGACTACGACTGAGGAGGGACCGCTATGAATATCCGCGCTCTACCGATCGCAGCCATCATGATCGTCTTCGCAGCTGTTCTCGCTCCGGCCGATCACATTCCAACTGCCTCCGGCGGGTTTTTCGAGTTCGAGAGCCGCACTTCCCTGCTGCTCGACCTGGGACGTTTCGATCCGCTCGTGGAGCTGGAGGGCCGTTTCGAGGACACGAATCTCGAGTTCCGCTATCGTTCCCTCACAGTCGGCGCCTACATCCGGTTGCTCAAAAACCTCAAGGCCGGTGCCTTTTACCGCATCCAGCAGGGAGCCCGTCACGACGATGACTGGGTCGAACCGTCACTGGATGTCTGGGAATGGGTGGACAGCCGCAGCAGAACCGAACAGCTCCTGATCCTGGACATCAGCCCCCGCTTCCTGCTTGATTTCATGCCGGGTCGGAACTGGGTGTTTGCCGTGAAAAACCGATACCAGTACAACGCCTTCAACGGCCAGCATTCGCTGCTGGTGCGTCCGGGATTGACCTACTACCTGCTTCGCAGCCGGGAACCGGTGCTCAACCTCTCCCTCAGTTACGGGTTGTACATTCCGCTGAACTTCGGGGAAACCTTGCTCTACCAGCACGAACCGTACCTTTCGCTGCTGTACCACCTCAACCGCAACGTCAAGCTCGAGCTCACCGGCGCGTTCAAGACCGTGATCTGGAGCACCTCGGACGACTCCTGGGCAAACGGCGACACCTACGCCGTGCCCAATCGCTCCTTGGTCGTGGGTTTCGGCGTTCTGTTCCCGCTCTCTCTTTAGCTGGCCCGGCTAGCCGTCCTCCCCGCTGAAGAGACTGTGATACTGCGCCAGGGTATCCAGGGATAGGTTCCCGCCGCAGAGAACCAGGGCCACGTGATCCTCCGGGGAAAATGTGCCGGCCACCTTCTGAGCTGCGGCCAGGTTGCAGGAGGCGGCCAGCTCGGTGATTACCTTGGCCCGCTCCATCAACTGGCGCAGGGCCAGATAGGCCTCCCGGTCGGAAACCACCACGTGCCGATGCCCGTACTGCCGGGCGATAGTCAGGGCGTCTTCGGAAACCACGGGCGCGCCCAGGGTCTTGGCCAGGGATTTGGGGACGATCTGCACCAGCCGGCCCGCCTTCAGGGACTGGCCCAGGGTATCCGATCCTTCGGTCTCCACGGTCCATACCCGCACATCCGGTTTGAGCTGCTTGACAGCCAGGGTGATTCCCCCCATCAACCCGCCCCCGCCGACGCTCACGAACAGGTCGGTCAGCTGGGGAAGATCCTCGATCAGCTCCATGCCGATGGAGGCGTGCCCCGTGATCAGCTCCCGGTCATCGTAGGGGTGGAAGTACCTCCACCCGTCTTTCCCGTACTGCGCGGCCAGCTCCAAGGCGGCGGTGATGTTGTCTGCAAACTCGATCTCTCCGCCGTAGCCCTTTGTCGCA
This sequence comes from uncultured Spirochaetaceae bacterium, assembly GCA_964520025.1. Classification (GTDB taxonomy): domain Bacteria; phylum Spirochaetota; class Spirochaetia; order SZUA-6; family DRHE01; genus JAFGQJ01. Next base: position 7,157 of record CAZFMD010000042.1, on the reverse strand, counting down.
TCCAGGTAATTCCTGGGTGTGTTCTTGGGCATGATGATGCGGGTGCGTACACCAAGGGCGCTGCCGGCATAGGCCACGCCCTGAGCAAAGTTACCGCCGCTCATGGCCACCACCCCGGTCCGGCGAACCTCCTCCAGGTGGGTGAGCATCTGGTTGAATGCCCCCCGGGGCTTGAAGGTGCCGGTCTTTTGAAACAGCTCCATTTTCAGATACACGTTGGTTCCGAGCTCTTCACTGAGGGTACGATTACGCAGCATCGGGGTGCGATGCACGTAGGGGGTGATACGGTCACGGGCGCTTCGAATGGTTTCCAGGTCAATCATGGTTCCCCATACTAACGGGATGGCACCGCAATTGCAATTCCATGCACCACGACCGGTGCGGCTTTCGATTGGCTTCAGGCTCTCGAATGGTTATATTTTTTATATGACTAATACAATAATATTAACAAAAACACGCTTCAGCATGGCAATCACCATGGCCCTGTTCATGGCGTTTGTTCTGATAGCCCCTTCGGCTGTCAATGCCCAAAACGGCGAGCAGACTGCCACCGTTGCCAAGGCAACCTTCGCCGGCGGCTGTTTCTGGTGCATGGAACCGCCCTACGACGAGCTCGAGGGCGTGCTCTCCACGATCTCCGGATACTCCGGCGGAACCGTTGCGAATCCGACTTACAAGCAGGTCTCCTCGGGACAGACCGGGCATACCGAAGTCATCCAGATCGAGTACGATCCCAGCCGGATCAGCTACCAGGAGCTCCTGGAGGTCTTCTGGCGCAACGTAGACCCGGTGGATGCGGGCGGCCAGTTCTGCGACCGGGGCGATCAGTACCGGACCGCGATCTTCTATCACGATGACGAGCAGCGCCGGTTGGCCGAGCAGAGCAAACAAACGTTGGATCGCTCCGGAAAGCTTCCCAAGGCAGTCGTCACCGAAATCGTACCCTTTACCGCGTTCTACGCCGCAGAGGAGTACCACCAGGACTACTACCTGAAGAATCCGCTCCGCTACAAGTACTACCGAACGGCCTGCGGAAGAGATCGGCGCCTGAACCAGCTGTGGGGGGAGGATTGAGCAAGCACGATCTATCGGTAATCCCCTGGCTGTGGTGACCGGAGGGGGGGATGCGTGTTTCCTTGCATCGATCTGTCTATTCATTACAATAGTAGACAGGAATGTCGAGCCGACCTCCGGGGGCGAACATCACGTGAGGCAGTAATCTCAGCCGGCTCGAATTGAAAGGGGGGGAACATGAAATTTCGCAAGATCGCGATCGCTCTGCTGCTGACAGCCGTTTTCAGTCTGTCGGGATGTCTCATGTCCGGGATGGCATTTATGGGGGAGGCGGAGATGGGTATGGCCGAGCCGGTAGAGGAGGCGATGCCTCTGCAACCCTCTGAAGCGTGGAATACCGAAGAGTACAGCCGCATCGGAGAGCTGCCCTTTCTTAGCGTCATGGACAATCCCCTTTCCACTCTCTCCATCGATGTGGATACCGCCTCTTACTCGAATGTCCGCCGTTTTCTAACGAGCGGGCAGACGCCCCCGAAAGACGCGGTTCGCATCGAAGAGTTCATCAACTACTTCAGCTACGAC
>CAZFMD010000042.1:0-5461 GCA_964520025.1 uncultured Spirochaetaceae bacterium | reverse complement strand
GCCCCCGAAAGACGCGGTTCGCATCGAAGAGTTCATCAACTACTTCAGCTACGACTATGCGGATCCGGGATCGGATGTACCGTTCTCCTTCACCGCGGAGTTGAGCGACTGTCCCTGGAGCTCCGAGCACATGTTACTCCACCTGGGGCTGCAGGGGCGGCGCATCGCCCTGGAGCAGCTGCCCCCCAACAACCTGGTATTTCTTCTGGATGTTTCCGGCTCGATGAACGATCGGGACAAGCTGCCCCTTCTCAAAAAAGGCCTGAAGATGCTGACCGAGCAGATGCGCCCGGTCGACCGGGTAGCCATCGTGGTCTACGCCGGGGCAGCGGGATTGGTTCTGCCCTCCACCTCCGGGGATGACAAACCCAAGATACTCGCCGCTCTGGAGCAACTGCAGGCCGGGGGTTCCACGGCCGGGGGAGCGGGCATCCAGCTGGCCTACCAGGTGGCCGAGCGCTACTTCGATCCCCGGGCCAACAATCGGATCATCCTGGCAACAGACGGGGATTTCAATGTCGGGATTTCCAGCCAGGGGGCTCTGGTGCGCCTGATCGAAGAGAAGAGAAACAGCGGCGTCTACCTGACCGTGCTGGGTTTAGGCACGGGCAACTACAAGGACAGCCGCATGGAGAGCCTGGCTGACTCGGGGAACGGGAACTACGCCTACATCGACAATGAGCTTGAGGCCCGCAAGGCCCTGGTCGCCGAGCTGGGCGGCACCCTCTACACGATTGCCAATGACGTAAAGATCCAGATCGAGTTCAATCCGGCGGTTGTCGATTCCTACCGGCTGATCGGTTATGAGAACCGTTTGCTGCGCGCAGAAGACTTTGCCGACGATACGAAAGATGCAGGCGAGATGGGGGCCGGACACTCGGTCACCGTGCTCTACCAGCTGAAGATGGCGGGGGAAGCCGAGGCCGCCCGTCGGGAGCTGCGCTACCAGAGCTCCGAGCTCCGAGAGGAGGCTGAGAGCTCGAATGAGCTGCTGCTGATTAAGTTCCGATACAAGAAACCCGGAGAGCAGCAGAGCCGCTACGTCGAAAAGCCCATCCTCTTCGATCCCCTGCCCCTGGAGGCAACCTCGGACAGCTACCGCTTCTCCGCGGCGGTGACCGCTTTCGGCCTGATCCTGCGGGATTCGGTTTACAGGGGCACGGCCGACTACAGCCTGGTCCTGCAGCTGGCCGGGCAAGCTCTGGGACAGGACAGAGAGGGATACCGGAAGGAGTTCCTGGGCCTGGTACAGACGGCGAAGCAGCTCCAGTAGGGTAAATGGGGCGACGGAGATGAAGAAGATCGGAATCATCGGCGGCCTGGGACCGGCATCCACGATCGACTACTACAGGGGGATCATCGCCGCCTTCCAGCCCACCTACCAAAGCAGCGGCTTCCCGGAGATCGCCGTGGAAAGCGTGGATCTGCGCTCCTTTACAGAGCAGACCCGAGCCGGCCGGTGGGAGGCAATCGCGGGCATGCTGATCGATCGGTTCGAAGCCCTCAGGCAAGGCGGCGCGGAGCTCGGAGCCATCGCCTCCAACACGCCGCACCGGGTATTCGATCAGGTGCAGCAGGGGACCGCCTTGCCCCTGCTCAGCATCGTGGAGGCGACCCGTGAGCATACGCTGCGGCTGGGCGTTGCCAGGCTGTGCCTGCTGGGCACGGCTTTCACCATGCAATCCGATTTCTACCAGAGGAGCTTTCAAGCGGCGGGTATGGAGCTGTTTGTGCCGAACCCGGATGAAATCGAGTACATACAGCAGAAGATCTTCTCGGAAATCGAGTTCGGTACCATCAGAGCGGAAACCAAAGCGGGATTTCTGCGGATCATCGAACGCATCGAAACCGAGCAACAGATCCAGGGAGTGATCCTGGGCTGCACGGAGCTTCCCATGCTCCTGAGGTCGGAGGATTTCGGCCTCCACTACATCGATACCACGGCGATCCACATAGCGGCAATCGTGGAGCGCTGCAGAACGGAGTAGGATTGTCTTCGATATCAATACTTTTCAGGCCGGCCTCGGCCGGCGGCAGCAGTAGTCGCCCGATAAATTCTCTCGCCGCCTGCGGTGGTACAGCCAGCACTGCCGGCGTAGAGCCGCTGAAACCACGATGTAGCCGCACTCTGGAAAGCCTCCGATGATTCGCATCACCCTGATCGTCCTGGGCACCCTGTTCCTGGCCCTGGGTGCGATCGGTGTGGTCGTACCCGGACTGCCGACCACTCCTTTTCTATTATTAGCCGCGGCGCTGTACTTCCGCAGCTCGGAGCGCCTCTATTCCTGGCTGTTGAATCACCGGGTCTTCGGCAAGGCCATTCGGAGATTCAGAGAGACCAAATCGATTCCGCTACGGGCTAAAATAATATCGATCGGAACGATGTGGGCCATGATCCTGCTGTCGATCTTCCTGTTCATCGGAAGCCGGAGCGTTGAGATTGTGGTTTCCGTGCTCGGAGCTGTGGGCACGGTCGTGATTCTGCTGATCCCGACTTCAAAAACCAACTGAGGGAATATCGCTTCTCCCCGCTACTCTTTGAGATCCGCGGCCATCTCCCGAAACACCGCCGGCCACCAGTCGACTGCTCCCCAATCCTCGGCCATGCGCACGATGATCACCCGATTCTCCGGACTCACGTAGACAAACTGCCCAAAAATTCCAAGGGCGAAGAAATCGTAGGATCCGGGTCCTGTTTGATAACCCCACCAGTGATGACTGTAGTAGCCGTCCCCCGCGAAGTAGGCGACGGACACTGCGTCCTTTTCAGTAGCATAGTAATCGGGAATCCGTTCTAAAAACGGTACGGGCTCCGTGCTCTGCCGGATCCACTGCGCCGGTACGATCTCTCTTCCTTCCCATATCCCGCCATTCAGGTAGAGCCTGCCAAATTTGGCATAGTCGATGGCCCGGGCATTGAGGCCGGACATCATCTGTTCGAAGCCGTGCCGCCTGCTGTCCAGGCACCATGAGGCCGGATACTCCATACCCAGAGGGATCCATATCTTCCGCTCGAGGTACTCGGAAACCGTGCTTCCCGTCACCCGCTCCAGGATTATCCCTATCAGCTGGGTGTTGTAGTTGTTGTAGTTGTAGTGCCGATCCGGCTCCTCGACCACCCGGGCCCGCAGCGCGACCCGCCGGAGATTGGGTTTGTAATACGATCTGGCCAGGTCGTGCCAGGGTGCAATCCCCCAGATGTGCTCGAGTCCCGAGGACATGGTCAGCAGCTGGCGGATCGTGATCTCTCCCGCATCTTTGCCTTCCAGCTCCGGGAGGTAGCGTACAATTGGATCGTCGACGCTGCGGATCAGGCCGTCTGCAATGGCGATCCCGACCAGCGCGGAAACGATCGACTTGCTCACCGAGGCCGATGTGTTCAGCGAATCCCGCTCATAGCCCTGGAAATAGCGCTCATATAGAATCACATCCTCCCGGATGATGATGAAGGCCGTGGTTCCGCTGTTCTCCAGGAGCGTCTCCAGCTGTGCGCGTCTCGGTCTCTGTCCGCTTTCGTAGCGTATCACCTCGAGATTTTCCAGGAATTGCCGTTTCGCCTCCCCGTCCTGTTCGAATTCAAACACCTCGGGACCGTTGGCAATGGATCGCAGCGGAAAACGCTCGTAATCATGGTTGGTCGGTGCGTTCCAGACGACATAGCGCCCCAGGTAAAAGGTGGTGCAGGAGGTGCTCGGAAGGATTGCGGTGCACAGTAGCATGAAGAGAAGGAGCTTTTTCACGGATCAACCTCCATCGAGTCGTGGCCAAACCGGAGGCTCAATACGGGTGAAAGATCGATCAGGCGGTCACGGTGCAGTTTTTTCCAACAGTATTATAACGGGTGAGGTGGAGAATCTGCAAACAGTTTGACAGGTCGAGATCGGAGGACTAAAATTTATAATCCAAGGAGGAAAAAATGAAAAAAATCTTCCCTCTCTTCGTTCTATTCGGTTTGCTGGTCGTCGGTTCAATAGAATCTCAAGCGGTCTCCTGGACCCACGCGATCAAGGCCTCGGAGTACAGTCAGGCAAAGACCGAGGACGGAAAGGAATACCTGGTCTACACCTACTACGATGACCGATTCAACACCAAAGACTGGTTCGACACGTGGATCGAGGTTTGGTGGGAAGAGAGTGACGGCTGGAGTGATTTTGCCCCCACGATGGATACGAATCTAAATATGTTCCTCTACGATGTGGTGTACTACGACGGATACGTATCCTGGAGAGCATACACGGCAGATCTCGATCTTCTCGTAGGAGTTAGACTGAAGTTCTTCCAGATGAAGGTCAGATAGATCGCCTCATTTGTTTATTGACGATACTGGGCCGAAACCGGAAACCTCTTCCGTGTGAGGAGTGTGTCCCGTTCATGTCGTGTATATATGGCCCAATCGTGGAAACGCCTCTGTAAAGCATCAGGTATTTCGTAAGCGCAATTCCGGAAATTACCGATATAGAACGACGGCCTGAATAGCGAAAATCGGTCTATCCCGTATCTCACAACAAGATCAGAGGGGAACAAATGATCACCGAAGAACCACTATCGGCCACGAAAATTCTATTAAAATTCGGTAAGAGTGTCACTCCTGAAGAAATCAAACAATTCTCAGACCGAATTGTTCCTTCCTGCTATAAAACCGTGCTCATTGATATGTCTGACCTGTATCACGTCAACTACGCAGTTCTCGGTAAGCTGTACATGCTGAAATTGGATCTATCGGTTCGATCGAAGAGATTGGTCTTTCAAGGCTGTACAGAAAGGCTTCTAAATTTGTTGAAGCTACTCAAGTTTGATAAAACAATTGAGATCCTAAAATTGTCGCCACAAGAACAGCCGGCAGGTAAAAAGCGATTGTAAAGAGGATCGGCCCTGATCAACGTTGGTTGATGGATGTACTTCGTGGGCAGGCCATTAATTGCATGCATTACAAACACCTACTGAAGGTTCTAACAGCATAGGTCGATTGCAGATTGATGGCGGTGACCATCGATAGAAACCGCATAAATCCCTGCAGTACAGAGATTAATCCATACAGACGCGGATGGTATAGAACTTGCTTTTACCTCCATATGTTCGTCAAACCAATGGCGGCATATCGCCGTTTGCATCGGTTTGTGCACACACGACAACTACTATGGGGGAAAATCATGAAACATTGCAGAATCGCGGGCGTACTGGTAGTAGCGGCGGTGCTTGGATTCTCGGGATGTTCCACGGCGGACCAATCCCAGAGTTTTATTCGACGGGGATCGTTTGCCGCCGGTACCAATGTGTGGACACGTTCCGGGCTTGTCCCGATCCAGGAAGTAACCGCCGGCAGCGTTGTTTATGCTGTGGACCCCGCATCGGGCGAATGGTCCTACCAACCGGTGCTCGAGGTACTGGAGCACACCCATTCGGGTGATCTGATTACCGTACAAGCCGGGAACGAGCGGCTGGTAGTAACCCCGGACCACCC
>CAZFMD010000041.1:13127-19010 GCA_964520025.1 uncultured Spirochaetaceae bacterium | reverse complement strand
GCTGAAATCACACTCGAATACGTCTACAAAGACGACAAGTACCGGGATGTCCATTCTCATACAGTTGAGTTCCGGGATCGGAACGCTATGACGTGGGATGATACGCGCAAGGTAGCAGCCTTCGTGACCCCCAAGGATCCGGTCATACTGAATTTCTCAAAGAATGTCGCCAGCATCATTAGGGAAGAGAGGATTACCGCTGTAAATAAACGAACCGAACAGGCGTTGGCCCTATTCTCCGCCCTCGACGAGTATGGGCTGGCATACCAGGTGGACCCATCCACGCCGTTTTCAGAACTCTCTACGAATACTCAAGCCGTGGACTACATCCAGTTCCCACGACAGACGTTGAAATACAGAGGCGGGGACTGCGATGACCTTTCTATCCTGTTCTGTGCCCTGCTGGAATCCACCTCCATACCAACAGCGTTCATCACTGTACCGGGGCACATCTTTATGGCCTTTGATACCGGTCTGACTGCCGCCGACGGGGGAGTGTGGTTTTCCAATTTAGATAAACTGATCGAAAAGGATGGCAGAATGTGGATGCCTTTGGAGATGACCATCCGGGATAAAGGCTTTATGACTGCCTGGAGGGAGGGCGTTTCCCAATGGGGTCATTGGGATCAGCGCGGGCGTGCAGAGTTCTGGCCGGTCGAGGAGGCGTGGATAGCCTATGCTGCCGTTGGGCTTCCGGGTGGAGACGAGGAAAACATACCGCTACCCACGGAAGACAGTATTATGAAGCGATTCAAGTCAGAAATGGACAGTTTCGTAGACAGGGAGCTGCTCATGCGAATCGATGTGGTACAGGCGGCTATGAAACGTGACGGCAAGAGTCCTGCGGTGCTCAATCGATTGGGAATTTTGTATGCCCGTTACGGGAGAATCCATGATGCGGCGGGGCTATTCCGTGAAGCCGTCGGCATGGACGAATCCTATGTCCCCGCTATGATGAACTTGGGTAATACCGCATACCTCACAGAACAGATGACCGAAGCGGAGAGGTGGTACAGGAAAATTCTCGATATTAAACCCGATTACCTCAAGGCGGAAATTGCATTGGGCAGGGTTTGTGATGCGATTGGACGGTCAGAAGATGCCCAGAGCCACTATGACCGTGTCATAGCTATGAATCCGGCACTCGCGGCCAAGTACTCTTTGGACAGCTCTTCGGGCAACCGTGCGCGATCGACAGAGAAGGGAGATCCGCTATGGACAGAATGAATTCTCGAACAAAGAGGGTATTATTGGCGATGGTTGTCGCCATTGGATCGTTTATCCTCCTAATTCCCGGATGTAGGAAGGTTAATCCCTTGCTCGAAGAAGTAAAGAAGGAGGTGGAAGCGGCCAGTGCGGATAGTCCATTGGTAGCCGCTTTCCACTGCGAAGTATACGACAACGGCGTTTGGACGGACACGAACTCCGGGAAAGTGCCGTTGATGGTTAGGTTCTTCGACGACAGTGTGGGAACTCCCGAATCATACCTTTGGGATTTTGGAGACGGGAACGAATCCACGGAACAGAATCCTACATATACCTACAGTGATGCGGGCAGTTACACGGTGAAACTACAGGTATTCCGCAGCGGAAAATCTCACGTCCTGGTCAAGCCTGCAGCCGTTATCGGCCTTTCCGACAATCCACAGATCGATTTTATCGACCCCACGGAGCTTTTCTACGCAAAAGAGATTTTCGACGTTCGCTTGGCCGTGGCGGACGACGAAGGCCTTGAATCTGCGACACTGTACATTGGTGAGTTTACCGATCCCAACAAGACACCGCCTCAGCCTGCCGGATGGCCGAAGACCAACCTCCTCAGTGGTGTGACGAGCACGGAAACCGTCTTCACGGTCGACAATCTACCGTCAGAAGGATTGACCTACCTGACGGCCGTGGCTCTGGATGCCGATTCACCCAGCTGTGAGGGGATCTCATCCACATTGCCGTTTTACTGGGACCTCACGCCTCCCACACTGCTCATGATCAGCCCGACAGATAACGAAGGCATTTTCGGCACAGAATATCTCCTGAAGGCAGACGCTCACGACGACCATGGACATACCGGCGTCTCCTGGTTGATCCGTCCGGACGGAGGTTCCGATGATGATTGGGTCCTGTTGGATACGATCAGCGCAGACCCTTTTGATTACAGCCTCGACACCACGGCCTACTCCGATGGTCATTATGAGATCCGGGCCACTTGCGAGGACAACACAGGCCATGTCTCAACCGTTGCGCGTACCGTCGAGATCGCCAATAGTGTGCCGGCGATTTCCCTCCAGGCGCCACCGAGCGATGTACGGGCTACGGTGGTGCTTCGGGCCGTGCCTTCCAATCCCATCGGTATCACGGGGGTCGATTTCTACTCCAACGGCAGCAAGCTGAACGGCTCTCCGATAACCACATTGAACAGCGGGGCCTACGAGTATGCATGGAACACCACGGTCTACACCGACGGTACAAACTGCATCCTGAAAGCGATCGCTCATCATGAGAGTTTCGGGGATCTGGAGAGCGGCACGAGAAGCGTTAATGTCGATAACTCCCCGCCATCAATCGCATCCATGTCGTTTTCTCCCCAAATATACTACGCGAGCAAGTATTGGGTGAAAGGCACGGTTTCAGTCACAGCTAATAGTGTTGCGGATTCCCACTCCGGTGTCGACAGGGTGGAGTTCTGGGTCGGCAGCTCTCTCAAGCGTACCGACACTTCTTCTCCTTACACCTACTCATGGGAAACCACTACCCTGTCCAACGGGTCGGGGTACACCGTCAAAGCCAGGGTCTACGATGAGGCGGGAAATTCGGCAGAGCGGAGTTATACACGCTATATCGACAACGCCGCACCCTCCTCAGCCGCTGATATTACGTACACCGGACAGGCTTACTACGCAAGTAAATACTGGCTCGGCGGTCCCACCTCCACTACCGTAACGGCGGTGAATGTCAGCGACAGCTATACCGGGATCCAGAGTGTCAAGATCTATATCGATGGGGCACTCAAGCGGACCGATACATCCGCACCCTACAACTACACGTGGGACACATCCTCCCTGGGGACGAACACGAGCCATTCGATATACGCTCGCATCACCGACAACATGGGCAATGTCCGCCAGACCGCAACGGACACCCGGTACATCGATAATACCAATCCCGGGAATCCTTCCCTCTCTTTTTCGAATTCATCTGGTACTTTTGTACACGCAACATCTACCATCACGGCCAACGGAGTCTCTGATCTCCATTCCGGGGTCGCCAAAGTCGAGTTTTACATCGACAGTTCAAAAAAGTACACGGACACCTCTTCCCCGTATGCGTACAACTGGGTCACGACGGGGTATTCGCAGGGCAATCACAAGGCCTACATCAAGGTCTATGACAATGTCGGTAATTCCTACACCGACAGTACCTACACGAGGTACGTCGACAACACGGGCCCATCCGGGACTATCTTGGTAACGGGGAAGGCGTGGAATGATGCGGGGAGCACGGATACGGGTGCAGTGACCCATCTCCAGACTATCAAAGTCATCGTATCCGGATCGGACGGGTCCGGTATCGGAATCAACAAGATCCGGCTCGGAGACAAGCCGGGTTCCGCTTCCATTGTGTGGGCATCATGGCTGACCTCTCCGAGAACCTCGTATGCTTACACAATATCATCCCAACCCGGCAATCACAGAGTCTACGTGCAGTACGAGGACGAGTTTGGCAATCAAGGCACCGCGGTCTACGATACGATTCGAAAGTACGAAAAGTTGAAAGTCACCAATCATGGCGTCTATGTCGATGCTGATGGCGATAGCGACAGCAAGGGGGAGATCTACTGGAAGTTTTACAACGGTGTCGGTGGATCTGACGGGGACGATGTTTTCAGCTACTTGCCCCGCGCGTATGCCTGGGAAGCCGACAACGTCTGGTTGAGGCCTTACTCCAACAGTTACAAAGACACGACGCATAAGCAAGATGACTGGTACAACTACTACTATGTAGACCCTGATTGGGAGTCGCTCTGGGTGGAAGGGTACATGTACGATGCCGATCCCGATGGGGCGTACGACCGATCAGATCGGCTGATCTACACACACACGATCGGTCAACGAGTTACTACCGACGTTCCCAAGGGATCGTATCGTGTCTCCGGGAAACTCGATCTGGAAATCAAGGTTGAAACCGACCAGAGCGATCCCTGACCGGTAGCCCCGACTCTACTCGTTGCAGCCGTGCTGGTACAATCCAATTTCCCCACCGAGGCAGTTGCGCAGGAACTCGGCTTTACGGTATTCTCTGCCCGGAAAAACGGGTAAGATTGTGCCTTGAGCGATCAATCAGCGTGAGGTCTACAGCGTGAACAACAGGATCGGTTTCGATAACGAGAAGTATCTGGAGGAGCAGACCAGGGCGATTCTCCAGCGCGTGGAGGGAATCAAGCACAAGCTCTATCTGGAGTTCGGCGGAAAGCTCGTCTACGACTATCATGCCTCACGGGTTCTGCCCGGCTTCGATCCGAACGTCAAGATGAGACTGCTGCAGAAGCTGAAAGACAGAGCGGATTTTCTGCTGTGTATCTACGCGGGGGACATCGAACGCAAGAAGATCAGAGCCGATTTCGGAATCACCTACGATTCCGATGCTCTCAAGCTGATGGACGACCTGGCGGAATGGGGCATCCAGGTGAGAGCTGTCATTATTACGCGCTACGAGGACCAAACAGCGGTAAAAGTCTTCAAGAACCGGCTCGAGCGACGGGGAGTCAGGGTCTATACCCACAGATTCACCAAGGGTTACCCCACGGAAGTCGATGTAGTGGTGAGCCAGGAGGGGTACGGGGCCAACGAGTACGTCGAAACCGACAATCCCATCGTGGTGGTCACCGGACCCGGTCCCAACAGCGGCAAGCTGGCCACTTGCCTTTCTCAGCTGTATCACGATTACCGCCGCGGTTGGATCTCCCAATACGCGAAGTTCGAGACCTTTCCCATCTGGAACCTGCCCCTGAAACACCCCGTCAATGTGGCCTACGAGGCGGCCACCGCGGACATCGGGGACTACAACCTGATCGACAGCTTCCATCTGGAGGCCTATAGCGAGAGCACGGTGAACTACAATCGTGACGTCGACGTTTTTCCGATCCTCTCCAGAATAATAGAGAAAATCACCGGAAAGCCCTCCTTCTACAAATCGCCCACGGACATGGGTGTGAATCGGGTGGGTTTCGGGATCACCGACGATCAGGTGGTGCGGGAGGCGGCGATTCAGGAGATCATTCGCAGATACTTCCGTTACTCCTGCGAACATGCTATGGGTCTTGTCGAAAGGGAAACGGTCCAGCGGGTCATGCTTTTACTCGAAGACCTGGGCGTCACACCCGAGGACAGGACCGTTGTGCCCCTGGCCAGGCAAGCCGCGGAGGAGGGTCGGGAGAAGGGCAAGGGCAGCGAAGGGATCTTCTGTGGAGCCGCGATCCAGCTGAAGGACGGATCGAAGATCACCGGCAAGAACTCTCCCCTGATGCACGCCGCTTCCAGCCTGGTTCTCAATTCGATCAAGCACCTGGCCAAGATTCCCGATCCCATTCATCTATTGCCTCCGAATATCCTCGATTCCCTGGGGCATTTCAAAAAGGATGTACTGGGGGGCAGAGTAGTCAGTCTCGATCTGGAGGAAACCTTGATTGCTCTCAGCATCAGCACGACGGTGAATCCCGCGGCCCAGGCCGCAGTGGAGATGCTGAAAGAACTTCAGGGTTGCGAAGTGCACATGACTCACATTCCGACCCCGGGAGATGAAGCGGGCTTGAGAAAGCTGGGCGTGAATCTCACCACCGATCCGGACTTCTCCAGCAAGAAGCTCTTTGCCGGAAACACGTAGGACAGT
>CAZFMD010000041.1:0-13027 GCA_964520025.1 uncultured Spirochaetaceae bacterium | reverse complement strand
GCGCATCATTTCAGCAGCTAAAGAGAGTACTGTTTGGCAGCCTCCGGCTGGTAGATAATCTCTTTGATAACGATTTTTGTGCTGCCCCCCGGTGCTTGATAACAGATCTCTTCGCCGGCATGACAACCGAGAAGTGCTGCTCCGAGCGGCGCCAGGAGTGAGACTTTTTTTTGCTCATAGTCAGCTTCTTGAGGAAATACCAACGTGACGGTTACGTCGCCCCCATTAGAAATGTCGCCGATGCGAACTCGGGAGTTCATGGTAACCACGTCAGCGGGCATCTCCTCGGGTGAGAGGATCGCTGAATATTCGAGCTCTTTTTTTAATCCGACCAGGTATCTGTATCGTTCCGACCCGCCGACTGTCGCAAGCTCGAGAAATCCACGAATGCGATCGATATCATAAGCATTGAAGTAGCGCATCTTTAATCCCTCAATGTAATACGATACTAAGGTATCGCGGGTGGGACAATCAGATATCATCTTGTATAAAACTTGTACGTAATTCTACAGGGTTGATATACCGGGTTGTGATTAGAGATTGCGCAGGAATGTGGCGAGGTTGACTTTCTCGTTGGCGATGTTCAGTTTCTTGCGAACGTTATGTCGATGTCTCTCCACCGTCAGCACAGAGATGCGCAGAAGTTCTGCGATTTCTTTGTTTGGCAGGCCGTTTTTGATGAGGTTGCAGATCTCCAACTCACGGGGACTGAGCCTCACCCGATCTTCTGTGACCTTCCGGGTGAAAGATGATGTGATGTCTAGTAAGTTTTGCTGCACCACTGTCAAGAATCGACTTCTGGCCTCCGGCGGGATATCTGGTCTCTGCATCTTGTTGAGAAGAGGTTGAACCGCGAGCTCAATATTCAGCCTCATTTGATCTTGAATAGCTTTCTTTTCCAGCTCAATCTGGGAGACGATTTCCTTCAAGGCGATGTTCTTGTTCGCCAGTGCTAGGGTCTGTTTGCGCAAATCTTCGGTAGTCTTTTTTAACGATATCTCCGCCTCTTTCTTCTCAATGATGCTTACCAACAATCCTGCGATCGCCTTGAGGAGTTTCCTCTCATCTTCCAAAAATTCTGTTTTAGAACCATGTGAACCGTCACGGTAAGCGACTTCTATGGACCCGCATTTTCGGTTTTTCAACTCGATCGCCACCTTCAAGGATGAACCGCCCGGTGTACAAAGCTCCGAGCGATATTCCTGACCGCCGTGGGATATTCTGGCCCAGGTTCTTTCTGGAAATTGAAAAGCCGTGGGAATAATTTTAACAACTTCCTTCAATAGTCTCTCTAAACTGAGGGAACGTTGACTGAACAGTTTAGAGATGTCGTATAGACAGTTGAGTTCCTTTAGTCTCTCGACGATTGCTCTTTTATCGTTGGTATCCCTTTTCATTCCGCTGTTCATACTACCATGAGGACACACCACCTAGCCAGACCGGCTGTTTCCCATGGCTGCGGGAATCCGCCCACCGGTAGGCCGTATCTGTGAGTCGACTGACCGGTGTCGATCTCTATCGTCTTGATCATAACGGCCCGGCTCCCCTCCTGATTCATAGGCTCGATGGATTGTACGGCAATCCGTGTTCCCTTGTTCTGTGTCATTACAAGGTACGTTCCTGCTTGTCCGGTTGTCAGGGCAAAAGTTGAATAGGGAAACCACGGTATTTACATAGACAAACAAGGTAGTTTATATATGGATAATGAGGTTGTAGCGAAATCTAAAAAAACGCAAAGACTGTCCGGGAACACGGGAGGAATTCACATGAGGAGTACTTCGCCGGAAAAAAAGAGAATCAAGCCGGCGCCGCACAGGCCCGTGCCTGCACTGCAGTGCTACCTGGCCTATGGTGCTGGTCTGTCCATCGGTATCGTTGCCTGGTGGTTTCTTCAGAGCCGGCAGATTGTAGAGAATCCCTATTTGATTGGCCTGGCGGTAACCGCCACCTGTACCGTTGTGGTCTGGATCTTTTCGATCGCCAATGACAACTCCTCTATCTACGATCCCTACTGGGTCATTGCACCACCGCTACTGGCCCTGGCACTGAAGGCGAATGGTGGGGGTGGCCTTTTAGGAGCGTGGCATCCGAGGCAGATTATCATCATCGCCATCCTGATTGTCTGGGCCAGCCGCTACCACATTTTCTATGCCTGGTCCGGCTGGCGAACAGGCCTCTTTCATGAGGATTGGCGTTATGAAGCAATGAGGGAAGCGCCGCTTCCGTATTGGCTCAACTCCCTTCTGGGCATGCACCTGTTCCCCACGTTTCTCGTGTATTTCGCCTTCGCTCCTGCGGCCCTGGTTCTTATTTCCGATCCGATGTCGTTATCAGACCTGGGGATTTGGGATCTTTTGGGCCTGGTAGGCGCTCTATCCGCCGTAACGATTGAATTGGTGGCAGACAGGCAGCTGCGGAACTACCGCGAAACCGGCGAATATAATCAGGGCGGGACCTTTCGCCGGGGATTGTGGAAGTATTCGCGTCACCCGAACTATTTCGGCGAATCGCTGTTCTGGGTTTCGATGGTACCATTCGCGGTTTCCAGCGGTATGCTTTCCCGGCACTTCGCTCTGGTAGTTACTGGACCGGCCCTGATGGCTCTGTTTTTCCGTTTCAGCTGCAGGCTTATGGATCTCCGTTCCCTACAGCACCGGCCTGCTTATCAGGAGGTTATCGACGAGGTGAGTGCCATGGTTCCCTGGCGGCCCAAGAGAAAACAGTATGACGTACAGAAAGAATCGATTCACTAGGTGTGCTTGAGAGAGCCATAGGAACTGTTAAAACTGGCGCTGGCCGGGGAATTGCTCCGTTACAACGATTGCTTGGAATCCACCTTCTACTAGATGCGAATGATATTGCTGCCTACGCGACGATTGCTGCCACGGAGACCGACCTCGTGACCGCCTCTTCCACCCGGGTCTCGATACGCGCCCGTACCTGTTCCACGGCCCTCTGGCCTCTGTAGGCAAAACTGTCTCCGGCGGTCACAATGCGGGTATCGGGGTATCGCCGGTTCAGCTTGATGATGGTGGATTGGTAGGTTTTTGACACGCTCACGCGAAACCCATAATTTGAGATGGGTTATGCGCGAATGCGTCAAGTCAGCTAAACGGAGCGACGGTTTTGCCAGGGCAAAGACTTTAACTTGACACTTTTACCTGAAACCCATAGCATTGTTATGGGTAAAATGAAACGAAGTCAAATAAACAACAATGAAACATGACGTTTTTTTCCGAAAGCACCCGGTTTTTACCGGAAAAGAGCTGGCAGACCATTTATTGCCCCTGGGTGAGGTCGGCGGACGAACGCAGGAGGCACTTCTGGCCTATCACCGAAAGGCCGGGCGGCTTGTCCAGGTGCGACGAGGTTTGTATGCCGTTATCCCTCCGGGAGCCAACCCCGATTCATACCCGGTCGACCCTTTCCTCGTAGCCGCGAAGTTGACGCCGGATGCAGTGCTGTCGCACCACACCGCGCTTGAGTTCTACGGAAAGGCTTACTCAGTCTACACACACCTCGTCTACTCGGCATCCCGCCCCCTCGGACCTTTGACATTCCGTGCGCACGTTTTTCGGGGGACGAAGTTTCGTCAAGCGCTTCTTCGTCTTGGGAAAGAACATTTCGGTGTTTTGACCGCGGAGCGATCCGGTCAGGAGTTGAAGGTTACGTCCCTAGAACGGACCTTGGTCGATGTGCTAGATCGTCCAGATCTCTCAGGAAGCTGGGAAGAAATATGGCGGTCGCTGGAGGCCGTTGAATTCTTCGACCTCGACAAGGTCGTAACGTATGCAAGCCTGCTCGGAAATGCGACCACCGGGGCGAAGGTGGGGTTCTTTCTCGTTCAGCACCGCGAAACCTTGATGGTCGAGGATCGCCACCTCGATGTGCTTCACGATATGCGTCCAAGACAGCCGCATTACTTGAACCGTTCACAGCGCACATCAGGTCGATTCGTGTCGGAATGGAACTTGGTGGTTCCTATGGAAGTCCTTGAACGATCTTGGGGCGAGGTGCTGTGAAGATCTCCCCCGAGAAGCTTGCAGTCGAAGCGGAAGCGACAGGCTTCAGACCGGATGTGCTCGGAAAAGCCGCTCAACTGTTGGGGCTGCTGGATGCCTTGCGGAGTCACCCATTCCTCAAAGGCAAGCTGGTACTCAAGGGTGGTACTGCTTTGAATCTTTTCCTCTTCGACGTACCCCGACTTTCGGTCGACATCGATCTCAACTATGTGGGAGCCGAAGATCGAGATGGCATGCTCGCTGAGCGTCCCAAGATCGAGCAGGCCGTTCAAGCGGTTATTGCACGGGAGGGATTCACCGTCAGGCGGATGCCTGAAGAGCACGCCGGAGGCAAGTGGTCGTTGCGGTATGGAAACGGTCCGGGCGGGGGTGGTAACCTCGAAGTGGATCTGAATTTCATGTTCCGCGTCCCGTTGTGGCCGCTAACAATCAGAGACTCTTATTCCGTTGGACCTTGGCGGGCCACGGAGATTCCCGTGCTGAATCAACATGAATTGGCGGCCGGGAAACTGGCTGCGCTGCTCTCGCGTAGACAGGCGAGGGACCTGTTCGATGGCCATATGATTCTCCGAATGGACGAAATTGATTCCAACCGCCTGCGCACCGGGTTTGTCGTCTACGGCGCAATGAACAGAAAGGATTGGAGGACGATTTCTGCCGATAATGTGGAATTTGATGCCTTGGAGTTGGTAAGGCAGTTGGTTCCCACCCTCCGCGTCAATTCACCGGAGGTCCAAGGAGATGCAGCCGAATATGGAGTACGCCTCGTAAAGGAGTGTCGAGATCGTCTGTCGGCGGTTCTGCCTTTCTCGGATGCTGAACGCGAGTTCCTAGACTTGCTGCTCGACTGGGGGAAGATTGACGCGACGCTTCTGACATCCGATACAGCCCTGCAGAGACGCATCGAAAGCCAGCCGCTTCTCAAATGGAAGGCCATCAATGTACGGCGGCACAAAGGATTATCTTGAAAAGTTCCTCCGACTTCATGGCAGAGGCTCTTTACGATCCCTACTGGGTCATTGCACCACCGCGGCCGGCCCTGGGGATTTGGGATCTTTTGGGTCTGATCGGCGCTCTGTCCGCCGTGACGGTTGAGTTGGTGGCGGACAGGCAGCTGCGGAACTACCGCGAAACCGGCGAATATAATCAGGGCGGGATCTTTCGCCGGGGATCGTGGAAGTACTCGCGTCACCCGGACTATTTCGGCGAGTCGCTGTTCTGGGTTTCGATGGTACCATTTGCTGTTTCCAGCGGTATGCTTTCCCGGCACGTCGCTCTGGTAGTTGTTGGACCGGCACTGATGGCTCTGTTTTTCCGCTTCAGCTGCAGGCTTATGGATCTCCGCTCCCTACAACACCGACCCGGTTATCAGTAGCTTATCGACGAGGTGAGTGCCATGGTTCCCTGGCGGCCGAAGAGAAAACAGTACGACGTACAGAAAGAATCGATTCACTAGATGTACTTGAGAACGTAACCCAATTTGACAGCAAGTAGTTCAGCTTACCCGTCGGATATAGCTCTGCAGCTTTAGAAAGCAATCAGCCCACCCGCGGATTTTGCGGTATATGGCCGAAAGAGCGCCAGGTTCGATCCTGTTGGTCGCAGCTCACATTACAGAAAACGAAGTTGAATGGCCGCTTGCCAATCCGTGGACGATTGTTCCCGCCGCAGGAAAGGCAAAAAATTGTTGATTCGCAAATGCGGCGCCAATGACCGGCAGTTTGGTTCGGGCATGAATCCATGATTGCGATGACGTACTGAATCAGCCGCCGGATTTGTTGAAAAATGGGCTCCAGGTCCTGCTGGCCAGCCTGGTTTCGGGGATTTTCAGGGTAGGGTGGTGCATCAAAAGGTCTGACAAATGGTCCTGCTGAAATAGAGATCGAATGAGATTTAAGATAAAAAAAACTGGACTAACCTGTATAAAATCCGCTCAGTGATAGTAATCAGAGAATTCTATCCCATCCTGTGGATGTTGGGTCTGTCTGTTGTTAAAATAGTAATATGCAGGGAAAAAAATACATCTTCTGGCAAGACGACAACATGTGGCTTGGATATCTTGATGAATATCCTGACTATATGACACAGGGTGCAACCGTCGATGAGCTTGAGCAGAACCTTCGAGATATATATCTCGATTTATCTAGCGGAAAGATACCGGGAGCCCGTCGCGCTGCTGAACATTAGTTAATTCATTTCCGTGGAATTATATAATACAATAAAAAAGCCCTGCAGAGAGTAGTGGGACACTTCCCCACTCAACAGGGCTATTATACTCCCCCGCACGGACTCGAACCGCGGACCTAGTGGTTAACAGCCACCCGCTCTACCAGCTGAGCTACAGGGGAATGACGATGCTAAAAATAGTAAAAAGCCTGATCTCTGTCAAGTGGCGGGATAAGGCCGTGGGATCAGATCGATAGATCGGCCTGAAGCACGTTTCCCGATTCCCTCTTGATACTCGCGCCGAAACGCTCCAGAAGCCGGATGATGGCCAGGTTGTCATCCAGGAGAAAGCCCCGCAGAACTTCGATGCCGTGATCGCGTGCAACCCTCATCAGGATTTCGAGCAGTAGTGTGCCCAAACCCCGGTTCTGATACTCGTCTATCACGGTGATTGCGAACTCAGCTACGTGAGATTCCGCCGTCAAGCGGACGAATCGGGCGACCGCGATTCCCGGTTTGCCCCGGCGACCGATGTCTTTCACGCCCAAAGCAACATGATTCAGATTATCCACGTCAATCAGCGAGCGCAGCTGGTATTCCGAGAGCTTGCGGATCGGTGTCAAAAACCGAAATCGCCGCGAGCCCAACGACAGCTTCTCGAATCCACGGACAAGGTCCGCGCGGTCCTCCAGCTGGAGGGGGCGAATAAGAATTCTCGTTCCGTCGCGAAGTTTGGTTTTTAGGGGAAATACAGGAGCAGTGAGCTCTATTGTCTTGGTCATCATTTTACGTACCGGTGCTCAGTCAGACTAAAGCTAATAGTGAAGGTTGCACAACTTGCGGAGCGTCTGCCTTGAATATACTGCGGAATCGAGAAAACGTCCATTAATTCACGATTATATTTGGAGTTGCTTTCGCCCAGTCTATCCCCTGCCGGGGGCTAGCGGGTATCGGATCGCCGCTTTCTGCGCGGCGGCGCCAGGAGGAATGTGGCGGCCACCAGCAGGGCGAATAGGATGTAGGTGAGGGTGAACACCCAGGTGGGAAAGTCGTAGAAGATGATTCGTCGCACCAGCCGGGACATAAAGGGGATCTGCCCCTCCACCGTCTGTCCGGCAAGGTGCCGGAGCCGGTACTCCCATTCTGTGAGAGGACAGAGGACTCCAATCAGCGCCTCTACCGCCACAACGACGACCAACGCCAGATGGACGATTCTGAAGGTGAGATTGCGGACCCATGGCCAGCGCAACAGCCAGCCCATGAGGATTAGTACTTCGCCGCCTACGGCGAACAACACGTAGCAGAAGTGGAAGACCACGATGGCATCTGCGGCTAAACCGTATCCGGCGCTCATCAACTCACCTCTGTCTGCAGGAGCTGCTCGATCCGATTCATGGCCTCGCCCGCAGGCAGGGCGACAAACACGTCGGTGATGGTGCGGGTGAAGTTGCTCGGCTCCGGATTGATTTCGATGATGCGAGCACCGTTGCCGGCGGCCTGATGGGGCAGGGAAGCGGCGGGGTAGACCTCACCGGTAGATCCGACGATCAGCACCGTATCGGCAGCCTCGATCTGTCTGCTGGCTTCGAACCAGGCTTTCTCAGGGATTGCTTCGCCGAAAAAAACGCAGTCCGGTTTGAGGATCCCGCCGCAGCTGCACCTGGGTGGAAGAACCTCGAGAAGGTTGGGATTCGCCGCCGTGATCTGCCCGCAGCTCAGGCAGAGCAGGTCACGGGTGTTTCCGTGGAACTCGATAACTGTTTGGGATCCGGCGAGCTGATGGAGATTGTCGATGTTCTGTGTGATCACCGCTCCGAGCACCCCGCGAGCTTCGAGGCGAGCCAGCACCCTGTGGGCGTCATTGGGCTCGGCTCTGGCGAAGTGCTCGTAGAAGATCTCCTTTAGGATTCGCCAGCACTTCTCAGGGTGACGCTGGAAGTAGGACAGCTCCAGGTACTTGGGGTCGTAGGTGGACCACAATCCATCCGGTCCGCGGAACGGCGGGACCCCGCTTTCCACGGAGATGCCGGCGCCCGTGAAGGCGACCAGATGCCGGGCATCCCGAATGAGTTGGGCTGCCTCCTTGATATTGATCTTGGTTGGTTCCGGGAACTCAGAATCCGTCATCGAGTTACAAGTTTAGAATATGAATTAGTCATGTCAAGCCGTCCAGGAACAAACATCACCTGTCTCGGGGCACAGATCGTGAAATCCCTTTAATCGGCGGCTTGCCGGCTGCCGAAAAGAACAATGTGATTGCATCCATCAGATCGTTTTTGTTGACCCCGCTGGAAATCGGGAGATTCTCCTTCTTCTTCTCGCCGTTGCAGGCCCTGCTCCGGTTCATCCTGCCCCTGGTTCTGCTTTTCGTGTTGGCCAGGGTCCTGCTGGTGATCCTGCGGCGGGTTATCCTCAAACGGGTCAAGATACCGGAGGAGAACAAACAGAAGATCTACCGCTATGTTCGCTTGGTACTTCGAATCCTAGTCTTGATCGTGCTGCTGTTCATCCTGTTCAGCTTCTTTGGAGCGGAGATCGGCAACTTCCTGTCTCGAGTATGGTCGGTGCTGACCACTCCCTTTACCACCGCCGGCTCATCCCGAATCTCGGTCATCACCATACTGTTGGCCATTCCGATCGTGTACCTGGCCTCCTGGATCAGCAAGCTGACCCGGCGTTTTCTGGACGCCACGGTACTGCAGCAGCTGACGATCAGCGATGCCAGTCGTTTCACCATATCCAGCCTGGTGCGCTACGGTGTGTTGGTGCTGGCTATTCTGATCGGTCTTTCCATCATCGGGATCAATCTCTCCTCCCTGGCCGTGGTGATCGGTGCCCTGGGTATCGGAATCGGCTTCGGGCTGCAAAACGTGGTGGCCAACTACGTAGCCGGACTGGTGATCTTTTTCGAACGGCCTATCAAGGAGGGGGATCGCATCCTGGTAAACGGGTTGGAAGGGGATGTGGTGCAGATCAAGCTGCGCTCAACGGTGATCAACACCCTGACCAATGAGACGATAGTGGTGCCGAACAGCCAGCTGGTGAGCAACAGCATCCACAACTACTCTTACCACGATCGGCGCATCGTGGTCGTGAACAAGGTGCAGGTGTCCTACAGCACCGATCTGGATCAGGCTCTGAAAGTGGTGCTGGAGGTTGCGGCCGGAAATCCCTACAGCCTGGCCGAACCGGCTCCGGGGGCCCGCGTGGCCTCTTTCCAGGATTCGGGGATCGAACTGGTTCTCTGGACATGGATCGACGAGGCTACCCACAAGCTGGCCGCCGCGGCCTGGAACAACCTGGAAATCTGGCGCGCCTTCAAGTCCGAAGGCATCGTAATTCCCTTTCCCCAATTGGATCTGCACGTCAAGGAACCGATCCTTCATCGGGCTTCCACAAAAAAATAAGGACTGCCCCTGTACACGACAGAGGCAGCCCCTTTAATCA
This sequence comes from uncultured Spirochaetaceae bacterium, assembly GCA_964520025.1. Classification (GTDB taxonomy): domain Bacteria; phylum Spirochaetota; class Spirochaetia; order SZUA-6; family DRHE01; genus JAFGQJ01. Next base: position 3,392 of record CAZFMD010000041.1, on the reverse strand, counting down.
GCAACCCAAAGGATGGGCTGACTTGCGTTTTCCTTACTTCGTTTCCAGCTGGAGATCGATCTGTTCGTTTTGCCGGAATACCTTGGCGTCCATCTGTCTCCCGACTGCGTTGTTGAGAGTCTGGTAGAAGTCAAAGGCATTTCGAATCGTGCGGCCGTCCATCTCCTGAACCACGTCACCCTGGCGGAATCCCGCGGTTGCCGCAGGAGATTCCTCCTGCACCACGGTGACCAGGACGCCTTCGAGATCTTCGGGAATGGTCAGTTGCTCCCTGAGCTCAGAGCTGAGAGAGGCAATGTACATTCCGGGCCAGAGGTTCTCGCTCTGGGCGGCGATCTCCTTGTCCTCTTCTCGAATAGCCAGGCGGATGTCGAAGCTCTGTTCCTTGCCCTCCCGGATCACCGAAACATCGTAGCGGTTTCCCGGCGGCAGGTTGCCCACGATCCGGGTGAGCTCGCCGGTGTCTTTCACATTTCGCCCGCCGATGCTGGTGATATAGTCGCCGGGAAGGATGCCCGCCTTGTAGGCGGGGGATCCCTTGAAGATGTTTACTACGAAGGATCCGTCGGCCCGCCCTAGTTTGAAATCCTCCCGGTAGTCGGGAAACCTCTGGGGATCCACATCCACGATCTGAACACCCAACCAACCGTACTCCACACGCCCTTTGGAAAGGATCTCGTCCACCGTCTTCTTGGCCGTGTTGATGGGCACGGCAAATCCCAATCCCGCGCTCGAACCGGTACGGGAGGCGATCCAGGTGTTGATACCTATGACCTCTCCCCTCAGGTTGACCAGTGCGCCCCCGGAGTTCCCCGGGTTGATCGACGCGTCGGTCTGGATGTAGTCGGTCAGGCTGGCCACGGAGGCTCCTGCTTCCGCCTGCCTGCCCAATGCGCTGACGATTCCCATGGTGATCGTGGATTCGAATCCGAAAGGATTTCCCACGGCCAGCACCAGGTCACCGACCTGCATCGCGTTCGAGTCGCCGAGTTTGGCCACGGGGACCTCCTCGCGGGTCTCGAATACGACCACTGCCAGATCCCTGCGGGGATCCGATCCAACCAGCTTGCCTTTGAACTCCCTGTCGTCGTGCAGCCGGATGCTGATTTCCTCGGCTTCGCCGGCCACGTGGTTGTTGGTCAGCACGTACACCTTACCGTTTGTCCGGGCTACGATCACGCCGGAGCCGAGCCCCGGCTGGCGGAACTCACGTTCCTCGGAGTCTCCCGGGCTGGGAGAGGGTCCGAAGAAGAAATCCCACGGTGACTGTGTACGGGGAATCCTCTGGGTAATCACGTCGATCGTGTTGATCTCCACTACCACGGGAAGCGACTCCTGGGCCACCTCCCGGAAGGAGTATTGGATCTGCTCGAGAGTCGGAACCAGCGGTTCTGATGTTACAGGCTGGCTCATAACCTGAGTCGCGGTTTCCGGCTCCTTCTGCCCACTGCTGTAGGCCTGGGAACAGGATGCGAGAAACAGGAATACTGTCAGCAGGGAAAATGCAACGAGAAATGCACGTTTGTTCTGCATGATGTCCTCCTCGATATTTAACCAGTTCATATCGTATTCATCTCTTTTTTAGCTTTTATTGCCGGCCCCGGTGGGGTCGGTCGTACATGAGGCCGTTACCCGGCCTCACGTTAGAGCCGCACTACGTACGTCTCTAACAACAGTAATAAAATAGTAATTTAGCAGCTGGATGGCAAACGCTTTCAGACCCGATACCCGGGCTGTATTGGTGTGGCGCGAGCTTCGCTTAGATCACGGTTCCCGAAGGGATGACGGCGTTCTTCGGGATCACGATAATGCCATCGCGGATATGGTAGTTGCCGTAGTCCCCGTCTTTTCGCTCCAGCTGATCGGCGCCGATGCGGCAGACCTCGCCGATCCTGGCGTTCTTGTCGATAATGGCCCCGCGGATCAGGGTCCCCCGGCCGATGCCGATATCAGGTTCTCCCCGCTCCCTGTTTTGGTTTTTTGCCTCCTCGGTTTCGTACCAATCCGCCCCCATGCAGACCACGCCGTCCAGGGTTGCGCCTGATTCGATGATGGTACGAATGCCGATCACCGAGTGCATGATGTTGGCGTTGGTGATGATGCAGCCGTCGGCGGTCAGGCACTCGGTGATGGTGCAGGAGTTGATTTTCGAGGCCGGCAGATCCCTGCGCCGGGTGTAGATCGGCTGGCTCTCCTGGTAGAAGTCGAAATCCGGGGTGATTCTGGTGAGGTTGATCGTGGTGTCGTAGAACGAACGGATCGTACCGATATCCTCCCAGAAACCGGTGAAGATATAGGACTGGACCGTGAACGATTCGATGCTTCTGGGGATGATCTCTTTGCCGAAATCCGTGTACTCGTTGTCCAGGGCTGCTTTTAGAATCCCCTGAGTGAAGATGTAGATGCCCATGGAGGCCAGGTACTCCCGATCGGGACTGATCCCGGCCAACTGGCCCCTGAGGGTGTCGGGGATCTTCAGATCTGAGATCTGTCCGGGCTCTTGAGGTTTCTCCACGAAGCGGACGATTCGTCCCTTGTCGTCGACCTGAAGAATCCCGAAGCCCGGGCACTTTTCGGCGCTGACCGGAGTGACGGCCACGCTGATATCCGCGCCGCTTTGCACGTGGTTGTTGAAGAAATCCACCAGGTCCATGCGGTACAGCTGATCCCCGGAGAGGATCATGTAGTAGTCCGGATTCTGGGTGCGGAAGTGGATGAAGTTCTTGCGCACCGCATCGGCGGTGCCCATGTACCAGCTGGAATGCTCGTAGGTCTGCTCCGCCGCCAGAATCTCGATGAAGCCCTGGGAGAAGCTATCGAAGATGTAGGTGTTGGCGATGTGGTTGTGCAGGGAGGCGGAGTTGAACTGGGTCAGGATGTAGATCTGGCGAAATCCCGAATGGATGCAGCTGGAGATGGGGATGTCGACCAGGCGGTATTTGCCCCCGAAGGGTACCGCCGGTTTGGCCCTCTCCATGGTCAGGGGGTAGAGCCGTTCCCCCCGGCCTCCGCCCAGGATCAAACAGAGTACGCGGGGCATACACCTATACTATTCATTGGCTAAAAAAACAGTCAAGATTATGTTAGGCTAAAAAGTCAATTCGCGAGGAGGGGAAATGATAGAAGAGGTCATCCAATCCCTGCGTGCCGACCGGCGCTTTATGTCCGCGGTGGACCACTGGGAGGTGATCCCCGCCCGGGAGGGGCGATATGAGGATTTTCCGGCCGAGATAGACGATCGGATTCTGGCTGCGGTGCGCTCCAAAGGAATCGAACGTCTGTTCAGCCATCAGGCACAGGCCTATAGCGAAGTTCGCAGGGGCAACAACATCGTGGTGGTCACCCCCACCGCCTCGGGTAAGACCCTGGCCTACAATCTGCCCGTTCTGCAG
>CAZFMD010000040.1:8114-19218 GCA_964520025.1 uncultured Spirochaetaceae bacterium | reverse complement strand
TTGTCGAGAAAATAGAAGAGCCGGATGCGGGGGAAGCGGGATCAGAGGGATTGGAAACGACTGTAGAGCAGCCGGTGGAGCCGGCGGTGGGATCAACCGGGATCGGGGAGGGTATGGAAGAGGGTCCGCCTCAGCCGGTACAGCTGAGCCGGGCTGACCTGTGGCCGCTTGTGAACATCTGCGGCGGGATGTTTATGCTGGAGCTGGGCAACCTGATGGGAAGCATGAGTTACGAGCTGCGGAGGAAGATTTCAGACAATTATGTCGATTACATCGAGGCGAGCTGGAACTTCGACGAGCTTTGGAAGTCCTACAACAGCGCCTATGTCGGCTATATTACTACCACTTCCCTCAGCTATCTCTCCTGGTCGGCCGCAGTGGCCTCGATTCCAACGTATCTGTTCGTGTTTCCAGACAGAGCGTTCAGGCTGTCCCGTTTGGGGGCTATCGCGTTCACAGCGGGTGCGGGCCTGTCGATTGCCGGGAATGCGCTGGATCTGTTGGCTGGTGCTCAGCGTTATCTGAACGACTTCCGCTATCAAGACTACATGAGCGCGGGCACCGATTTCGATGAACTGTATAAGATCTATAAGACCGGACATATAATCTACAGTGTTGAGCGGCTGAGCAGCTACGCCTTGTGGCTGATCGGAGGAGCGGGGATGATCTCGGCTTTCTTCCTCCCCGGCCCGCAAGAGGAACAGATATCCGGATTCTGGGATCGAGCCAGCTTGATCGCCGGTATTGCGATGGTAGGTTTGGGGAGCGTTACGCGGACCGTAGCTCTGAACGCTCGTCAGGCCGACATCGAAAGCGGCGGAGATGAGGAGGCTTACAAAAGATATTGTCTAAATAGTGTACTATCATATAGCTTGTGGGCTGCGGGTGGTGTGGGCATGGTGTTGCCGTTTATCACGGATTTAGGCCGAGATAGGACAGATGCAAGACTCACTCCCGTGCGGCCGGAACAGCTGCGACTGAAACAACTTCAATTGATCCCGCTGCCCCGAGGTATGGTTTTGCGTTTGACCTATTAGAATCGAGGGTAGTGCCGTGGAGAAGTTATCCAGGTTGTTCGTGATTGCCGCTCTGGTGGCGTTACTGGCGTCCTGCGGTGTTTTCTTTGCCCCCAAGAAGGGAAGGTGGAATATCCAGGACCCGGGCAACGACCTTTTGACCTTCAAACCAAGCGCGGATGGATATGTTGAAGGGACGACTTGGCACGACGGCGTGCCGGAGCTGTACGCCTGGCCCGGTTCAAAGATCATTCTCATGCGCTTCAACACCAAGGAATTTCCCGATTCCGTGGCCGCTTCCTACATCAGGTTGAAGGTTAATATGAATCCCTCGAATGATGCTGATCTGTTCATTCATAGGATTGCCAGTACCTGGGATATCAGCACGATCCAGTACACGGTTGCCGACGATCCGGTCAAGTTTTTCGACGATTCGGCTGAGATTATGGTAACAATCCCCTCCGGTATCCCGGTTGGGGAAGACGTGCAGATTCCACTGAGTGAGATATACAGCGGCGGGAAAGAAAAATTGTCGAACGGGCTAATTATTCATACCACGGAAACACTGAAATTCTACTCGGCCGAGTCGGGAACAGGGCCGATACTATTTGTCGAGCCGGGATAATTCAGTGAAGGAGAAATCGTGAAGAGAGCAACAGGAATCCTGATCATAGTTGCCCTTGTGGGTATACTCCTGTCATGCGACGTTTTTTTTATTTCAAAGGAAGGACGCTATAACTTTCTGGATCCCAAAAACGAGTTCGTCGAGGTTTTTCCCGAGATTGACGGAACTGCCGAAGACACATCTTGGTACGAATTCGCTCCATATGTCATCGCCAGCACCATGAGCCCGATGTCGGCGATTGTCATGCGGTTTGATGTGGGAAAAATACCCGATGATTTCGAAAGGATCTATCTGCGGTTGTACAAGCTCGTAATGAGCGATCCCGCTCCGACGATCAGGATCCATCCGATTATAGCCGACAGGTTGCCTGTTGATTATTTTGATGCTGATCAACCGGATATCTACTACGACGCGGACAACTACCTCAAATTCACTGTGAGCACCGCGGAAGGGTATCAGTTGATCGATTTGAGTTCGCTCGTTGGAGAATCGACAAGCACCATCCGTTACGGCTTGATCATTTTCTCCGAGGGCGACTATGTGGACTTTGAAGCAATGGAGACCCCGGAACCCATCTGGCAACCTCGGCTTTACATAACCGCCAAATGAAAAATAGAAACCATTCGGGATTATTCGGTTTCTTGCCGATCGCACTGCTCGTGCTGATGTGTCTTGTGCCGGTTGCCGCCCGAGCCCTTCCTGTCAATATCGCCTTTCTGTCCATCGATAATCTGAGCGCCAATCCCCGCTACGACTACCTGGAGGGGATCATCCGGGGCCTGCTGCTGTTCGATTTGTCCGGGGCCCGGGATATGGAGGTGGTGAACCGCAGCGATCTGGACGCCATCCTGCGGGAGCAGGAGCTGCAGCTGAGTAACCTGGCGGAGGATCAGAACAAGGCCATCGAGGTCGGTCGGATCCTGGGGGCGGACTACCTGCTGCGGGGGGAGTACGTGTTCCTGGGCAACGACGTTCTGGTCACGGTTCGTCTGATCGACGTGATCGAGGCCCGCAGCCTGACTTTTTCCGAACGCGGGGCCAGCGAAAACACCCTGCACTCGATCGCGGAACAGATTATTTTCCGTCTGACAGGCAGAGAGGTTGCCCTGCAGTCGCAGCAGCACGACCGATCGATCATCTCGCTGCAGGACGAGAAGCCCGGCTCGGTGAATCTGTTCTGCCACCTGATCGACGCGGAGATCTTCGTGGATGACGAGTTTATCGGTTACACAACCGGGGATCCCCGGGTTCCCTTCGAGATCGAGGATCTTTCTCCCGGCCCGCACACCCTGCGTATCCATCTCTCCGGCTTCGGCGTGGTCAAAGAGCCGGAGATCACCTTCCACGATTGGGAGCAGGAGGTGCAGATCAAACCGGGAAAGCGTACGGTGGTGAGAGCAAATACCCAGCTGTTCAACCACATCATCTACGATCTTCAGCAGCTGGTCCGGGAAGATATCGACTTCAGAGAACTGGAGGGCGGGGCTGTTGTGCGCCGAGAGCACGATGCCTCCTTTGTGGATCGCGAGGGCGCTCCGGTTCCCATCACCCTGGTTGCCACGGCGCAACGCCAGGGGGATCGGCTGGAGTACGTGGTAGAGGTCAGCTATCAGGGCCGGGTGTACAAATGGGACCTGTCCGGTCCGATCGAAGAACGCAAGGAGATCCGGGAACGCGTCGGCAAGGTGGAGGTCCGCCTGGAAGTCGATTCCAGCGAGGTATCCTACGCCGTTTGGCGAAAGGATATAGAGCAGGGCATGCACCGAAGGCAGTAGGCCGGGGAAGGGGCACGGACCCCACATTCGCGGATAGTGGCGAGCAGCCGCCGGTAAAACTTTCCACTTTCAAGGCTCTACAACCTCCTGATTTTTGTCTATGCTATTGGCATCTTCGCTGCAACCCGGCCGGAATCGGTAACGGAGGGGAAGGAGATAACTGATGAAACGACTGGTACAGATGTCCATGTTGGTGATCCTGGTTTTGTTCCTCGTGGCTCTCCTGTCCTGCATGGGCATGGGGACGGCTGAATCCGAGCATGCGGAGCCGTTTACTCCGAAGGAGGAAGAGTCCTCGCCACCTGCAGGGGGCGAGTCTAAAATCTCGGGCGCCGCAAAACGGGAGAGTGATGTTGAGGCCCGTGACGAGTCTACCTGGAGTGAGGAGGCGGAGGCACCTGCAATAGCGGATGCGCGGCTCGCGGAGAAGGCGGGCGAAGCCGGCACGGTTCGATCCGCCGCCGCATCGGCCGGTAGACCCCAGGTATCGGGTTTGAAGGCCGGATTTGCCGATGACAACAAGCAGTTCAACTACTTCGTGCAGTTCATCAACGAGTACGGCCCCAAGGTGAGCCATATTCCGATCCCCATCGAAGAGCGGATCATCCTCAAAGTTGAGGACAGCGAGGGGAAATCCATACCCAACGCCGAAATCCGTGTGTCCGAGTCTCAGGGAGGGGTCCTTTCCCAGGGCATCACCTATGCGGATGGATCGTTTCTGCTGTTTCCCGCCGCCTATGGCGACCAGCAGAGTTACTCCGTGGAGGTCCTCTACAACCAGCAGCGGCAGCGAATCGCCCTGGATCGTTACGGACGGCGGGAGATCACCGTTACCTTCAACACACCCCGAGCTCCATTGAGCCGGGTGCCCCTGGACCTGCTGTTCATTCTGGATACCACCGGGAGCATGGGGGAGGAGATCCAGAGGCTGAAAACCACAATTGAGCTGATCAATCTGAACCTCTCCTCCCTGTCCACGAGACCGAGGGTGCGCTTCGGCATGGTGCTGTACAAGGACCGGGGAGATGAGTATGTAACCGAAGTCGTTCCTTTTACAGAAGACCTGCAGGCCTTTCAGTCCAGCCTGGATCGGGTAGAGGCCTCCGGAGGCGGGGACACCCCTGAGGACCTGCAGGCGGCACTGCAGGAGGCCATGAGCATGTCCTGGAACCGGGGAGGGGTACGCCTTGCTTTCATTGTGACCGACGCGCCTCCCCACCTGGATTACGGACAGAGCTATTCCTATGCCCGCGCTGCGGCGCAGGCCAAGGAAAAGGGCATCAAGGTCTTCAGCGTCGGCACGGGCGGACTCGATCTGCTGGGGGAGGTGGTGTTGAGACAGATCGCCCAGTATACCTCGGCCAAGTACATCTTCCTGACCTACGGGGAAACCGGAGAGAGTGAAGGCGGCACCCCGGGAAGCGTCAGCCATCACACGGGGGCCAACTACCAGACGGACAAGCTGGAGGCGATCATTATCCGCTTCGCCAAGGAGGAGCTGTCCCACATATCAGATCAGCCGATCGAAGAGGAGGAGGAGTACTTCACGGCCAGTAAAATCGGAGAGGAGCAGCGGGAGGAGACTCTCAACAAGCTGTTCTCCATGGCGATCTCTCAACTCATCGATTACTCTACGGTGCGGATCGACCGGGGAACCGCCGCGGCGGTACTGCCCCTCAGTCCGGCGCAGAGCGGTCTTGACCTCAACTCGGAGTACTTCACGGAGCAGTTGATCCTCAGCTTCGGCAAAGAAGAAAACTTCAGGGAGCTGTTCCGTATCGTAGAGCGAAAGGATCTTCAGACCATTCTCGCAGAGCTGGAGCTGCAGCTTTCGGATCTGGCGGAGGAACAGGGGGCCGCCCAGGTCGGGGAGTTGATGGGGGCGCAGCTGCTGATAATCGGCAAGCTCTATTCAACGGCCAAGGGGTATGAGCTGTTTCTCAAGCTCCTGCGGGTGGAGACCGGAGAGGTTTTGAGCGTGACCAAAGCGATAATCGATACCGCCCTGGGCCTGGAGGCATGAGCTCGGCGCAAATGTGGGATTACAAACGGGCGATCGGTGAGCTAAAGAGAGATATAGCGAGGGACTCTTCAGAGATCAGCGAGTGCTTGAGGAAGCTCGGGGAGTATCTGTCGTATCAAGAGGCTGATACATTGGCAGACTCGGCGATGGAGGAGCTTCACCAACGGATCCAGGAACTCCGTTCCAAGCTTCCCGACAGCCGTCAGCAGGTGAAGCGGATTCTTCAGACCGCCGCGGGTAATGAGCAGTTGGAGCGGGAAATCCGGGACGGGAAGGCTCAGATCGCCGATCTCGCCAAGAATAACCGAGAGATCTGCGAGGTCATCGGAAGAGCCGCCTACCGGGCCTACAAGGCCCGGCCGGTTTTGGGACAGGCGTACGAGCAGCTGTTCCAGTCTTTGGAGGAACAGGAAAAGGGTCTGGCCGATCTGGAGGCCGAACAGGAGACGCTCCGGGAACAGGCGAGGGGCGGCAAGTTCTTCAAGATCTTTCGAGAGGGCGGCAGGTCGGTTTACCTAAAGGGCCTTCTCTCGCTCAGGCGCAAAGCCGTGGGAAAGACCTACCACGAGGTTGGAGAACAGATCTGCAGTTCCCCCCGGTTGCAGGAGGAACTTGAAGACCCGGGGTTCCGGGAGGCTCTGGATCCCTATAGAACAAATGAGAGGAAGATCAATAATCTTCAAAAGCAAGTGGACAAACTCTATGCGGAGCAGGAGAAGAAGTGGAGTGAGCTGAAAACACTCGGTGCCCACAGGTCGCATCAGAAACGGGTGCGGGAGATCGAATCGGAGATCCAGCGGATCGAGACCAAGATGCAGGATGAGTTCGAGGCGCTGGGAACCCTGTTTCGAAACTCCCACTCCGGTGAGCCGCAGGACACCGAGGCGGCCGGCCTCATGCGCCGGATGCGGGAGCTCGGACAGGATATCCGCAAGAAGGAAAAACGGATCGAGAGATTCAAAGCGGCCCTGCAGATCGATGGGCTGGAAAACCAGCTGGGAAATCTGGCAGGCAGAGTCTCGAGATTGGAGGGGGAAATTGAAAGCCGCCGTCGGGAAGTCGAAAGCCTTCGCGCACAAATTGCGGACCGGCAGAAGCAAATACAGCGATTGACGAAAATTCGTGGATCCAAACACTCACTACTGGAGGAAGAGAGCAGCTGATGAAACCGATAGATTTGCGATCCGATACGGTAACCAAACCGACCGAACAGATGCGCCGAGCCATGGCTGAAGCCGAGGTTGGGGATGACGTATATGGGGATGATCCGACTGTAAACGAGTTGGAAGCCCTGGCCGCCGATTTGGTAGGGAAAGAGGCCGCCTTGCTGGTACCCTCCGGTACCTTTGGAAATAGCCTTTGCCTGTTTACCCACTGCAGCCGGGGAAACGAGGTGGTTTTGAGTGACCAATGTCATATCGTGCAGCACGAGGTCGGGGCTGCGGCGATCATCGCCGGCGTGCAGCTGCGAACCTACATCCCCGCAGGCACCTTCCCAGTTTGGGAGGACATCCGGGAGTACCTGCGTAACGGAGATAACATCCACTGGCCGAAAACAGACCTCATAACCCTGGAAAACGCCCTGGGCAATGGGGAGGTGATGCCGCTAGAGGTTATAGAGGAGATCGCGAGGAACGCCGGGGACCTGCACATTCCCATACACCTGGATGGCGCGCGCCTGTTCAACGCCGCCCACTTCCTGGGAATAGAAGCGCGGCGATTCGCCAAATTGGCCGATTCGGTGATGTTCTGCCTGTCCAAAGGACTGTGCTCTCCCATAGGCTCGATGGTGGCGGGCAGCCGGGATTTCATTCGTGAGGCCAGGAAGAAGCGCAAGCTTTTGGGCGGGGGGATGCGCCAGGCTGGGGTGCTTGCCGCCTGCGGGCTGGTTTCCCTCAGAACCATGAGGCTCCGGCTGCCCGAAGACCGGGAGAGAGCCGAGCGGCTGGCCTCCGTGTTCCGCAACACCGGATTATTCGAGGTCCAACCGGAGCCGGTGAAGATCAACATGTTCTTCCTCCGCTATCGCGACCGCGGGGATGGAAAGCGGGAGCAGCGATTGGCCCGGGAGCTGATCGACTCGGGAGTGAAGATCAATCCTCCCGAAGATGGCTGGATTCGCATCGTGACCCACAATGACATCTCTGATGAAGATGTCCGGCGTATCTCCGAGGTGATCGAAGCCGCGGTAGCAGCGGTCGGTACATGAAGGGCGAACAGCTATACGTAGCGTACGGTACGGATGCCCGCCAGCTTACCATGAATCTGCTCCGGGCGGCGGATGTCCTCTCAGAGCTGGATACCCGGATGCATGTCGTTCTCAAACCCAACCTGGTCATGGCCCGGGAAGCCTCATCCGGTATCACGACACACCCGCAGCTGGCCGAGGGAGTGATTCGCTATCTGGTGGATGCGGGGGTCCGCAAGATAACCATCGCGGAGAGCAGCTGGACGGGAGGAGATACCGGTCAGGCCTTTCAGGTCTGCGGCTACACGCGCCTGCAGCAGAAGTACGACAAATTCGGTCTGCGGCTGTTGGATCTGAAGACAGACGCCGTCCAGGACGTGACTGTCCAGGGCGAGCGCTTCAAAGTATTTCGAAGCGTTCTGGAGGCGGACTATCTGGTGAATCTTCCCGTGCTCAAGGGCCACGGCGCCACCAAGCTCACCTGTGCCTTGAAGAATCTCAAGGGTTGTATCCCCGATTCGGAGAAGCGGCGCTATCACGCAGAGGGGCTGCATAGACCCATCGCTGCCCTGAACACCATAATCCGGCAGGACCTGGTGGTCGTCGATGGTTTGTGCGGCGATCCGACCTCGGAAACGGGTGGGAATCCCCTGCGGATGGACCGGGTGATTCTGGGCAGGGATCCGGTACTGGTGGACAGCTACGTTGCCGAACTGATGGGATACAGCCCGGAGATGATCAAGCACATCGAGCTGGCCGCCGGGCACGGCGTGGGTACTAAAGACACCTCCGCCGCCCGGATTCGGGAGTTCGGCAAACCTCGATTTCAACAAATCCCTCGCAGAGACGACAGCAGGTTGCAGCGGCTCAAAGCCTATATTGCCGAAAACCAGGCCTGCTCGGCCTGCTACGGCAGCACGCTGTACGCGCTGCAGCGTCTGGAGGAGTCCGGGAGCCTGGGGGACTTGGAGCACAGGATCTGCCTCGGTCAGGGGTATCGGGGCAGGGGAGGAGACGGTCTGGGGATCGGGTCCTGTACAAGAGGATTCTCCAGATTTCTGGACGGTTGTCCGCCCACGGCGCGGGAGATATACGAGTTTCTCGCCTCAGCGATGAAGGATGGCTGCGGTGCCTGAGTTGCCGGAGGTGGAGAACCTGGCCCGGGGATTGGCACCCCGGATTACCGGGTTGAAGATTCGGGATGTCCGCTGCCATTTCCCCGCCGCCGTGGAGCCGGATCCGGAGTGCTTTGCCGAGGGTGTGCGGGGCCGTCGTATCGAGGAGCTTCACAGGCACGGGAAATACCTGTTCATTATGCTCGACGGGGATGTGACACTGGCGCTGCACCTGCGCATGACCGGTCAGTTTGTACTGGCACCCAGGGAACGACCGGCCGACAAGCATACCCATCTCGAGTTGCTCCTGTCCGATGGCAAGAGCAAGCTGGTATTTCGAGACGTACGCAAGTTCGGTAGATTACGGCTGCTGGATGAAGAGGTAGAGCGGTTCATCGAGGAGAAGCGGCTGGGAGCCGATGCCCTGCAGATCTCAGCCCGACATCTGCATCAGCTGTTTCAAAGGACCTCGCGCAGCATCAAGGCCGTGCTGCTGGACCAGCGGGTTGTGGCGGGTTTGGGCAATATCTACACGGACGAGATCCTGTTCCGGGAGGGGATCTCTCCGCTGAGAAAGGCCTCGGCTCTCAATTTCGAACAGGTCGCTTCCCTGCGACGCACTGTTCGTACGGTTCTACGGTCCGCGATCCGGGGAAGGGGAACGACCATTTCCGATTACGTGGACGCCAGAGGGCGGCGGGGGAGCTTCCAGAACTCACTTCTCGTGTATTCCCGGTCGGGCCAGCCCTGTCCCCGGTGCGGCACGACGATTGCAAGGAGCAGGGTGGCCGGAAGAGGCACGTACATCTGTCCAAACTGCCAGAGTGGGTGATTCGGCTGGCGGTTTTGGGATTTCTCCACCGATATCCGGAGTGTGGACAGATGGGGGCTTTGGTGATACGTTTTCAGTAATGAGCGATTCCTCGGCGTCCGATTCCCAAAACGTTCCTGTTCTGGAAAGTGTCGAACAGGAAAGTGGGCGTGGCGGATTGGAGCCCAACGCCCAGGCACTCCTCTATCTGCTGCGGATCTACACGGCCAATCATCGCAGCGCCCGGGTGGATAGACTCGAATTTATCAATTTTGTAAAGAACTACGCAGGACGCTACACTCTGAAGTTTCCGCAGCTGGAATCATTCGTAGAGCGTACCGAGGGCATGGTTGACACCTATTTGCGCGTGTTGACCGAGCGCGGATTATGCACATTGGAGAAGGAGGGACAGGAGGACCGCTGGATCTTCTTCTCCCGATATTTCGTCGAAGCTCTGCACAAGGCGTTCAAAGCGATCGAGGCGAAAGCGGAGCTTCCCTTCCCGGCGGCTGAAGATCTGAAAATCACGATTCCGGAGCATATGATTACAGAGCTGAACATCAAGACGGATTTTGTGTCTGTCCTGGGAGAAATGAAAACGGAAAAGACGCAGATTCTCCGCGTTACCTTTCCACAGCTCATTAACCCGCTCCTGGTTACCTCGGATCTGGTGGAACGCAAGCTGATGGAACTGGCCGTGCAAAAGCTGCGGGTCTATCTGGAGAGCAAGAACAACGCCAGCTACATCGCCCACAGGTTGCATCCGGCCCTGCGGGGAAATGAGCGGGGGTTGAGAGATATGATCTCCGCGGTGATGACCAAACCGGGCCGGGCGGTCGGGAGCCTGGTAGAGCCCTCTGATTTTTCATTCCGATTCTGGGCGCATTTCGCCAATCTCGTGCTTCAGGAGCACAAGGACATATCCGAGAAGACGGCAGAGGAACATTCCTACTGCCAAGCCGCGTACCTTGTGGGCTTCTACAACGTCCACTACCGCGGGCGCCAGCAGAAACAGAATGAGAAATCCATCCTGGTCAAGAAATTCGAAACTCAGTTTCACAAATACCCCTATGCCTACACCCTCAAAGATCTGTACAACGTGCGGGATGTAAAGGGTGCTCCCCTGATCCGGCAACATACAAAAGATGTGTTCTTGGAATATCTGGAGCACAAGACAAAAGCGGAGAGTTACGAAACGCTTCCCGAGTTGGTTCAGATCAAGACCATACACGGTAAGAACTACTATATTCATAAGGACCTCCTGGTCCCTCTGTTTGTGAAAATGCTTCACGAGCAAGCCAGGGAGATAAAGGATTACTACGTAGAAGAGTGGGTGAAGCTGATCAAAGAAAACAGACGCATAATGGCGATGAGTGAGGATCAGGAGTTCAACAGAGATTTGGACATCACTCTAAAGAATCGAGCACCCTTTCTCTACTCCCTGTTGAACTACAGCCTGCTGTATCTGGCCAAAGAGCAGGGGAAAATCAACTACGATATGGCCAGAACCATGGACCAGGTTCTGGATGAGAAGAAGGGGCAACTGCATCC
>CAZFMD010000040.1:4281-8014 GCA_964520025.1 uncultured Spirochaetaceae bacterium | reverse complement strand
AGCCTGAGCCAGCTTATAGAGAAGTGGAATCCCCTCTACGATCCCCAGGCCAGGAAAAACCTGGTAGAGGATGTCAACTCCATGGTTCGGGACTATCTACGCAACATACGGCGCACCTTTCGGGTCAACCCTCCGGATGCGGAGCGCATCCGAACATTGGCGCAAAAACTGGCCACCAACAAGTCCTTTAACAGAATCAAGCGCAAGGATTACTTCACTCGTTATATAGAAATATACATGATCAAGTTGCTGGCGGAGAATTGAGCCGACTATCCGCGGTTGAGAGCCAGGGCTAATACACGAAGGGAATGGTTTTTTTCGCGATCCGGTAGTCCGCCGCAAGTTTCCCCGGCTGCTCCCCGTCCATCTCCAGAAGCACCTCGTCCTCAACCGCACTGATGTGAATGGTTCTACCGCGCAGTGCGGTCACTTCCGGTTCCTTCAGATGCTGCCCCGAGTATATCGACTTGATCTTGCGCAGAAGGGTCAATCTGCTCATGCGGGAGATTACGATGATATCGAGAAGCCCATCGTCGATCTCCGCTTCCGGGGCGATCATCATGCTTCCGCCGAAGTACTTGCCGTTGGTTACAGCTACCAGGAGGGTGGGTTCCTCATGCACCAGTTTCCCCTCCACAGTAATGCGCAGAAGCGGGTTCTTCAGTGTGCTCAGGCAGCGGACCACACCGATCAGGAAGGGAAGCTTTCCCCGGAAGTGCTTCGATGCTCTGTTAACCGCATCCGCGGTATTGGCGGAAAATCCGAGACTCGACTCGTTGATGAACAGCCGATTCGTTTCCTCTCCTTGCGCGTTGGTAAAGCGGACCTCCCCGCAATCAACAGCCGTAACCGGCGCGCTGAGCAGGCGTTCTATGTGTTCATCGACGCTTCTGCTGTGAAAGCCGAGAGTCCTGGAGAAATCCGCACCGGTGCCGTTCGGAATGTAGGCCAGGGCTGCCTCGGGGAAACAGGGTTTCCCATCGTCGAAGAAGCCGTTTAGCACCTCATTGAGGGTTCCGTCGCCGCCCACGGCGATGATTCGATCGTGTCCGCTGCTCAGTGCTTCCCGGGTCAGGGAAACCGCATGCAGGATCCCCCGGGTATAGGCAAAATCCACCTTGCCGAGAACGCGTTGGATCCGTTGTTGCCAGTCCGGCCAGTAGTGGCCAGTGCTCTCTGCACCGGAATGGGGATTGACGATGAAAAACGGTCGTCTATCTGTCAACTCGATCTGATCCCAAGATGAAAAAAGGTTCGTCTACAATACCCGTTACGCCAGGGAATAACAAGTACAGCTCTTCTGCAGGGATATCGGATTTCCTGAGCCCCTGTAGAAGAGTTTGGGAAAAGGTCTACCGGGGAATGACAACTTGACAGAAGCAAGCCGGTAACCGTAAATAGGTTGTATGGAAAACGTTGTGCAGAAACCGGTGACCATCGTACCCGTTGAGACCTGTCGGCAGAGGCTGCAGTTCATCAAGATGCCCCGGGACCTGTACAGGGATGATCCAAACTGGGTGCCGCCGCTGATTGTCGACCAGAGGGAATATCTGAATCCAAAACGAGGTGTGTTTTTTGATCACGGTGAGGCACGGCTGTTTCTGGCGCGCAGGAACAACAGAGCCGTCGGGCGGATCACCGCCCACGTGAATCACCTATACGACGAACGCTACGGTGCCGAAACCGGTTTTTTCGGCTTTTTTGAGAGTGAAAATGATCCTCGAGTTGCCGAAGCCCTGTTTACAGCGGCGCAGCAGTACTTGAGCAGCAGGGGAAAAGTGCGGATTCTTGGGCCGATGAACTTCGGTGTTTACGATGAAATCGGTATCCTGGTACAGGGTTTTGACACTCCTCCGATTGTCATGAATCTACACAATCCCCCGTACTACGCTACGCTGCTGGAGCAACTTGGATTCAAGAAAACGATCGACTGGTACGCCTATCACGGGTACGTGAAAGACCACCCACAGGTGAATCCGAAGTTGTTCACTATCAAGGATAGGCTGATACAGCGAAGCGGGGTGCGGCTGCGGAAAATCGATATGAAGCAGGTAGACAGGGAAGCGGCTATTATAAACGAGATTTTCAAGCCCGCCTGGAATCAAAACTGGGGGCACGTGCCCTGGACGGAGAGGGAGTTCGAACGGCTGGTGGATGCGGTGAAACGAATTGCTCTTCCCGATCTGTCCTTTGTGGCCGAAATCGCGGGTAAACCCGTGGGGATCGCTCTTTCCATTGCCGATGCCAATGTGGCCATCAAGCGGATAAAGGGAAGGCTCTTTCCCTTCGGCTTCTTTACGATGCTGTGGGGCTTGAAGAAGACCGATCGCTTCCGCCATATCCTGATGGGGGTGCTGGAGGAGTATCGCAACAGAGGCATCGAGGTAGCGTTCTACGCGAACATCGTGGAAAATGCCAGGAAGCACGGATACCGGGAAGTTGAGATGTCGAATATCGTGGAGACAAACTACTCCATGCGAAATTCTTTGAAGCATTTTCCGGTCAGGATCTACAAGACATATAGAATCTACGAAAAGGAAATCGGATCCGATGGAACGTGAAAAAATGCGGGAGCAGGTGGAGCTGATTCGGCAGGCCTTCGAGTACGTTCAGCTGTTCAAGGCAAAGACTATTGTACTCAAAGTCGACGGTTCGGTGATGAACCACCCTTTCCTTCCCCTGCTCGTGAAAGATCTGGTTCTGCTACACCGGCAGGGCATTCAGATACTTCTGGTTCCCGGGGCCAAAGAGCGGATCGACGATGTGCTGCAGCGCTACAGCATCTCCTGGGAGAGCGTGGGGGGCGTGAGGATTTCCACTCCGGAGGCGATCCCGTTCATCAAAATGGCGGCCTTTGACGTCTCCAACCGCCTGATGACCCTGCTGGCGGAGAACAACGCCAGCGCCATCATCGGCAACTGGGTTCGAGCCAGGAGCCTGGGGGTGATCAAAGGAGTCGATTACCAGAACACCGGTACGGTGGAAAAGATCAACGTCGAACTGGTGCGTAAGACTCTGGAGGAAGGATTGATCCCGATCTTCCCCAATATCGGCTGGAGCGGCAGTGGAAAACCCTACAATATCTCCTCGAACGAATTGGCCTGTGTGTTGGCCAGCGTCCTGAAGGCGGAGAAACTGTTCTACATCTCCCGGCACATGGGAGTCGACGTAAAGGATTATACACTTCCGGAGGGAGTACCGGTGTCCTCCGAAGGAGTTGCAACACACCTCAGTGTGCAGCAGGCGGATCGTTTTCTCGAGATGAATACGGAGAAGCGGCAGGATGAAATGCTGGAGCTGATACACCTGGGTTGTAAGGCCTGCCGTGAAGGTGTAGCCCGTGTGCATATCGTCAACGGCGGAGGTGAGGGAGTCATTCTGCAGGAGATTTTTTCCAGCCGTGGCTGCGGCACCATGATCTACACAAACGAGCATGAAAACATCCGTTCACTGCGCATTGCTGACATTCCGGAAGTACTGCGTATCATGAGCCCGTATGTGGAGGAGGAAATCCTCCTGCCTCGTGGGGAACAGGATCTCAAGGATCAGCTCGATCACTTTGTCGTGTACGAGGTGGATGGTATCCTTCATGCCTGCGGGGCGATGATTCCCTCAGCGGAGGAGAAGGGAAGAGGAGAAATCGCCGCCATTACGGTGGATCGTACCTACGAAGGATTCGGCATTGGAAAGCGAATTCTCTCCTACCTGGTAGACAGAGCCCGAAACTCCGGTA
>CAZFMD010000040.1:0-4181 GCA_964520025.1 uncultured Spirochaetaceae bacterium | reverse complement strand
TGCTCCCGGTTGGATCTGCCCGCTGGCGTCGATGTACACCGTATAGCCGGATGAGGTGCTTCTCAGCACCGGTCTCCGGTTTTCCACGGAACGAAACAGCGAGAGAATGCCGTGCTGGCGTCCCTCGACAGGAGAAAGGGACCAGTAGTCGTTGCTCATATTCAGTATCACATCTACGTCCTGACGAACAAAGCGCCGCAGGTGATCGGAAAAGACATCCTCGAAGCAGATCGGCGTGGCAATGCGCATCTTCTCGTGCTGAAACACATACCTGTCCGTACCCACACCCCAATTGGAGATCTCGTACTTCTGAAAGATTTCGTATAAGCCTGAGTATTTCTCCTTGTCCAGGGGGAAGTATTCGCTGAACGGCACCAAATTGATCTTGTGATAGAACCCGTTGATCCGTCCCTGCTTGTCTATCAGTACCGAGGAGTTGAAGTTGCGCCGGGTTTGGTCCCCCTCCGGATCGAGAACCATTTTGTGATCCTGCGTTCCGGTCATCAGCCAGGTGCCCAGTCCTTTCTGGTAGTCAAGCAGCTCCCGAACCATCCGGCCCCAGTGAGAGTTCTCCCGCTCCGGGGTCGACCACCAGCGGATATCCAATTTGAACCCCCCTTCGGGCCAGGCTATCAGATCCGGCGTGCTCGGAAGCCCGGCCAATGCCTGATCTGTCAGCTTCATCAACTTTTTGAAGTTCTCCTTGTACTCCCTCTTTCTCGGATCCGTGTTGTGTTGAACAAGAACAACCGTGGCGGTGTCCACCTCGGGTTTTCCGTACAGCCGATGTCGCACCGTGAGCAGTACCACGGTCCCCGCTAGGATGCATACGCAGAAGATCACGGTGAATACTCCGACCGGCAGCAGCGCCCGGGGGTTGCGGATCAGTCCTGTGAAAGCTGCTTTGAGTTTGCCGGTTCGCTCTGCTTCTCCAGCCGTTGGAGCTCGAGTAGCGATGTTGCCTCTTCCCGCCCATTTCCAGTTCAGCGCGCAGGCGGCCAGAGCCCAAGCTATGGCCGCGTTGCCCAGCAGCACCATGAAGTCCACGGCCCATACCCCACCGACAGAGGCAATCTGGATTAGCGGCAGGAAGCGGTACTGGGTGGTGCCGACAATACCCCAGGGATAACCGAGGATGCCGATTGAACGGACGTAGTCGAAGAGCACCCAGGCTGCCGGTACTGTGAGAAAGCCCCACTTTCCGCTGATCTTGATCACCAGAACCAGGGCAGTCATGAACAGCAGGAACTCGACTATAAAGGCAATCGTGATCAGGTGGAGGGTAACGTAGTTGTAGGTACCGAGCCAGTAGTTGACGATCAGAGCCTGGAGGGCTCCAAACACAACCCCGTAGAAAACAGCTATTGTCGGTTTGGCGGTAATCAGGACCAGAAAAAGCGGTACGACTGCAATCCACGCGAGCAGCCCGATCCCGTCGAGCCGCAGAACCGAGGGAAAGGAGAATCCGAACAGCGCGGCGGAGAGAACGACCCACGGCAGAGCCCAGTTGGTGATATACCGGTGCACCCAGCTCTCCCTGACTGTGCGCTCTGATGTTTCTGCTCGGCTGATTCTGCTCACGATGTAGTACAGGGCGTTTAGAATGAGAATCGGGCCGAAACGCAGCACGGCGTACAGCTGCTCCAGAGCCGTGCTCTCGGCCAGCTGAAACTGGCCGCTGCTTGCGATATAGCGCTGGACGTAGTCCATATTGGCACTGCGCGCCCAGATGTAGGCGAATACGAAGAGGATGAGCGCAGGGGCCCACACGATTTCGACCAACACTCCCGGTTCTATTGATAATAGCGCCAAGAGACCCACTACCAATTGCAGTGCGAGCAGGACCAGCACCAGGTAGTCGGTCAGGCCGGCTCCCGCTGATTCGGTGGAGAGCTCCGCCCTGACCTCCAGAGTCTCACCCTCCTTGCCGATTCCCTGGAGCATATTCGCGTAACTGTCGGATACGAAGCGTCCGGAGCGAAGGATCGTTCCCTCCTTCACGTCGCGAATCGAGACGTTGACTTCGAAATGGCTGTTCGAAGAGTAGACCCAGACAATCCCGAAACGATCCAACTCCAGTTCCTGGGCCAGGACCTGAGCTGCTTTGTAATCCACCGGTTTGAGCTTGGATTTGTCGAAGTTCGGGTCTGTGCGCACGAAATACTCCTCGATGAAACTGTAACTGGTGATCGAGTAGGATTTCGTCAGAGCGACCTGTTTCTCGATGAATGCAGAAACCTCGGCGGACTGCTCGGGAGTCAGGCTGTGGGCGAAGGGGGGAAAAAGCGCAAGCGTGGGCCGCTGTACGAAGCGGAACGGTCCTGTGAAACACAAGACCAGCTCGACTGTAGCGACAGCAAGAGCCAACAGACCGAAGATGAGCAGCCTCTTAGAACCGGCTGCGGTGCCCCTGTTTCGAAACGAGGTCAAGAACTTCATGACAACTTGTAAAGCAAGCTCTATGCCATTTCGAGAGATCTAGGTAATTCTATACTCAAATGAGAGTTATAGAACTCCTGCGGTCGATGGAATGCGGTGAACCTTCGGAACAGGTTCTACAAGAAGATTCGTATTAATTATCAATCTTACATAGAGTTAGGTCAATACATGCTCTGCTGCCAAACGGAACAAGAGTTGATGGGGATGGCCTACCCGGTAACGCCCAAGG
The DNA here is from genome assembly GCA_964520025.1 of uncultured Spirochaetaceae bacterium. Taxonomy (GTDB): domain Bacteria; phylum Spirochaetota; class Spirochaetia; order SZUA-6; family DRHE01; genus JAFGQJ01. The sequence goes on along the minus strand of CAZFMD010000040.1, from coordinate 1,513 downwards.
CGGATTATTACAAGAATGAGCGGCACAAATAAAAATTGCAGGGTAGCTTGATTTTTTGCACATCTTTACAGATTATATAATTGTGACAGTTTAAAATTTCATTTTAGAATTGATGCAAAAAAAAAAGTGAGTGAGATGTTCAAGACAAAAAAAGTATCGGAACATGAAATCGTCCTGGTGATCTCAGGGTCGATGACAGGGGAGTCTGTTAGTTTGTTCGAGCATGCTCTGGATTCGTTGAAGAAGAGCAGCTACCAAACGATTACCCTGGATCTTACCAAGGTTGTGGATGTGAGCTCCCTGTTTGTGGGGCATATTCTACATTGCCACAAAGACCTGGCGGCTGAAAATCGGACCATCCGGATCTGCGGGTATCAGGACTCGGTCGGAGAGATTCTCAATCTGCTGAACGTCGACAACACCATCCAGATGGAAAAGGAACCCATCTAAGGCTCATACCTTCCATCAGACAGCCGCAATCCATTTCAAGCTGAGAGACACTACGCTTCCGGAACGGTTTGTCGATGGGCCGATAGACGTGCGTGTTCACAGCGGGGTATCATTTCGCCACTCGCCCAATAGTCATCTATAGAGTATGCCCGGGCTGTGGGGAGTAGTGATTTCACATTCCCGGGAACAAAAAGGGCGTTCAGAGAGGTGTCAGGCATGGATTTCAATCACACGGAAGCGGAAGTCACAGCAGAGTTGGCGCAACAGCGGGAGAGTATTCCCGGTTTGTGTTTTCATGGTACCCATCAGGCGGTCAGCACCGGATCTCTGGTCCCGGGATGCGAGATCTGCACGCATATGGCCCATATGGCCTTTCAGCTTGGTTTCCGATGCAACGCTCAGTGCCCTTTCTGTTTCCTTCATACCTATCAGGCGGACACTCCGGAACCAGACGAGGAGTATCATAGGCAGGCCCTGCTCAAGGAGTTCTACCAGCGTAAGGACGAATTGGAGGGTGTCTCACTCACCGGCGGGGAACCGCTGCTGCACCTCCCCGAACTGGAGGCGTGCGTTACCGAAATGCGCGAACACAAGCCCGGGCTGCATTTCTGGGTGTACACGAATGGTATTCTTGCGGATGAAGAACATCTCGGCAAACTTCAGGCGCTCGGGATACGGGAAATCCGATTCAACCTGGCAGCGACGAACTACAGCAAGACAATCCTGGAGAGGGTCGAGGGTGCCAGAAAGATGTTCGAGTACGTCGTGGTGGAAGTCCCCTCCTACCCGAAGCAGCAGGACCAATTGATCGGTTGTCTTGATGAGCTGAACCGCATCGGAATAGATCAGCTGAATCTGCAGGAGTTGCTGGTGACGGATGCCAACGCAGGCCGTCTGGAGGGAGAGGGGTATCAATCGGGCGTTTTGTACCTTAAAAAATTCTTTCTCTACGGAAGCAGGCGAATGACCTATGAGGTGATGCGGCACTGTGTCGACAGGGGATATACCTTCACGGTAAATGACTGTTCGGCAAGCGAATTCGGCATCCGGCAGCAAAGTGGGG
>CAZFMD010000039.1:0-19363 GCA_964520025.1 uncultured Spirochaetaceae bacterium | reverse complement strand
CTACAGGGTTCCCCTGGGAATCGCGGGTCTGGTCGTCAGTGCCCTGCACTTTCTCTTGCCGAGGGCGCTGTTCCTGTAGAAATCAGCCCGTTACCCTCTGTTCTATCCCTCGGACTGTTCCTGCCCGGCTTTGGAGGCGGCCATCACCTGTTCGGCCACCTTGCCGGTGATCGGACTGTAGTGGCTGAACTCGATCTCGAAGCTGGCCGTACCGGAGGTGATCGAACGCAGGTCGATGGAGTAACGTAGCAGCTCGGCCTGGGGCACCTGGGCCTTCACCTCCTGGATACCTCCGCCCACCGGTTCCTGTCCCAGAACCTTTCCCCGCCGGGAGCTCAAGTCGGACAGCACGTCTCCCAAATACTGGTCATCAACAAATACGGTGAGATTCATCACCGGCTCCAACAGTACCGGATCGGCCTTTTCCAGAGACGCCCGCAGGGCTCCTCTCGAGGCGAGTTTGAAGGCCAGTTCGGAGGAGTCGACGGGGTGCATCTTGCCGTCCACTACCTTGGCTTCCAGGTCGACCACGGGATAGCCGGCCAAAATGCCAGCTTCCATGCCCTCTAAGACTCCCTTTTCAACTCCCGGGATGTATCCCTTGGAGATCCGCCCGCCCACGATGGCGTTCACGAAATTGAACTGTTCTCCCCGGGGCAGAGGATGAATCTCCAGTACCACCTTGGCGTACTGACCGTGACCACCGGTCTGCTTCTTATGCTGATACTCAGATCCGGAAGCAGCCCGGATGGTTTCCCGATAGGCGACCTTGGGAACCCGGGTCAGCATCTCGATCTTCGCATGGCTCTTGATCTTTCCCATGATGATGTCCAGGTGCAGCTCGCCCATGCCGGAGATGACCGTTTCCTTGGTCTCCGTGTTGTACTTCAGCTGGAAGGTCATATCCTCATCAGCGGAGCGCTGCAGGAATTGATTGAGCTTGTCCTCGTCCTTCTTCGCTTCGGCGTTAATGGCCACCGCATGAACCGGTTGGGGAAGCTGAAGCGGAAGGTAGGTGAGATCCAGGTCGGTTCCGCAGAGGGTATCATTGGTGGCGGCGCTGTCTACCTTGGTCAAAACGCCGATATCCCCTGCCGCAAGGGCGTCCACCTCATCCAGCTTTTTCCCGATGCAGGTGTACACCTTAGAGATTTTTTCCTTCTGCTTTGCCCGGGTGTTCAGCAGCTCCGCATCTCCCCCAACGGTGCCGGTAATGGCCTTGACGTAGGAGAGCTTTCCGCTGAATTGCTCCACGCTGGTCTTGAAGACGAAGCAGGAGGGCGAGCCGTCGGTACTGATCTCCTGAAAAGTCTGCTCCTCCTCGGTGCTGTGAAGAGGCTCCTGTCGACCCAGAGGTGCGGGGCAAAGATTCGCCACCGCATCGAGGAAGGTAAAGATTCCGCTGTTCAGCAGGGCGGCGCCGCAGAACACGGGAACCACCTTACCCTCGGCCAGGGCCTTGGCCAGGCCGGTGGCCATCTCCTCGTCACTCAGGGTTTCGCTTTCGAAGTACTTCTCCATCAGGGTGTCGTCGCCCTCCGCGGCCGCCTCGACGAGGGCCTGTCGGTGCTGTTCCACCTCCGCGGCCAGATCCTGGGGAATCTCCGAAGCCGCCGGTTTCTTTGCTCCCTCCTCGGCCATGTAGGCCTTCTGATCGATCAGATTCACCACTCCTTGAAAAGCGGCGCCTGTACCGATGGGGATGCTGAGGGGTACGAAATTCGCCTGGAAGTTCTCCTTGAGGTCGTTTACGGTCTTGGCGAAATCCGCGTGTTCTTTGTCCAGCTTGTTGATGAATACCACGGTCGGGGTATTCCTCTGCTGCAGACGACGCCAGGTCTGCACCGTTCCGATCTGTACACCCGCGTCCGCGGCCACCAGGACCACAGCCGATTCGCTGACCCGAAGTGCGGAGATCACTTCCCCGACAAAATCTCCCGATCCGGGGGTGTCCAGCAGATTGATTTTCTTATCTTTCCAGGGGATGTTGGCCAATGCGGTATGTATGGAAATCGTTCTGTTAATCTCTTCCTCCGTGTAATCACTGACTGTTTTTCCGCTTTCCACGGTCTCGGGTTTGGGAATCTGTCCCCCCAGGAAGAGGATCTGTTCGAAGAAGGTGGTTTTTCCGGTGCTGCCGTGTCCGGTGATGGCAATATTTCGAATTTTATCGCTGGTCGTGCTCATATCTCGCGCTCCTTATGCGTAATTGTGCGGGAATGCCCCAATATAACGAAAGGCAGCGGGCTTTGTCAACGTCGGCATCGCCGCCTGCCGGGATCGCCGCCCGGCTCCCATCTTGAAATCTCTTATCCTCAATAGAGATTCGAATCGCAAGCGCTGAGCAGCAATACCTATTCAATGTGGTTCTGGCACTGCTGTTGGTTTATGCTCCCCCTCGAGTTCTCAGGGGTGCTTGAAATGCTCGGCGCTTGGGTCCTGGATCGAGAACCTCGGGGCGAGTCTGCCGAATCTGCCCGGCGCGTCCGGCCCGCTACTCGGTGAAACCAGCCCGGGGGGCAAAATGGCTGAACTCCATGGTAAAGGTGGCCCGTCCCTGAGTCGCGCTGCGCAGAGAGGTGGAGTAGCCGAACATCGAGGCCAGGGGAACGTGGGCGTGAATGCTCTCCACTTTGGCTTTGCTGTCGATCTGTACGATTTCCGCCTTGCGGGTGGTCAGGTTTCCCAGCACCTCGCCCAGGTAATCCTTGGGCACCAGGATATCCACCTTCATGATCGGTTCCAACAGCACCGGGTCGGCCTTGCGGCAGGCCTCGTCAAAGCCCAAAGCGCCGGCCGCCTCGAAGGCCAACGGGGTCGAGCTGTTCTGGTTGTACTGCCCGCCGACCAGAGTCACCCCGATGTCGATCACCGGATAACCGTAGACGATCCCAGAAGCGAAGGCTCCCTTTACCCCCCGTCCCACAGCGTCGATCAACTCCCGGGGGAGTGTTTCCGTGGTGACCTCGCTTTCGAATCGATTGCCCGCGCCTCGTTCAAGACGCCGGACCTTGAGGGTGATATCCGCGCTGTTTTCCTTGCCGGCGATCAGCTTGTGATATTTCTCCCGATGAGTGGTTTCACTTTCTATCGATTCCCTGTACGACACCTGGGGATTGCCCACCTTGGCCTGCACCTTGAAGTCATTGATAACCCGGGTCACGAGAACCTCCAGGTGCAGCTCTCCCATCCCTGAAATGACCAACTGTCCGGTATCCTCATCATCACGAACCGTGAAGGTGGGATCCTCCTTCTCCAGTTGGTGCAGCGCCGCCTCCAGCTTGCTGCGCTCCGAAAGGGTCCTGGGCTCCACGGCCACGGATATCACCGGAACCGGAAAGCTCATCGGCTCCAGTATGACGGGAAACTGCTCGTTTCCAATGGTATCCCCGGTTTGGGCCAGCTTCAGTCCGACCACCACGGCCACGTCTCCGGCGCCAACCTCCTGGAGCTGCTCGGAACGGTTGGCGTGCATACGCAGCAGGCGGTTGATGCGTTCCCGCTTGCGTTTATCGATGTTGTAGACCGCCGTGCCGCTGCGTAGATGGCCCGAGTACATGCGTATGTAGCTCAAGTTTCCCGCTTCACGGTCCGTCTGGATCTTATACACCAGGGCCAGCGGGGCCGCGTCCCGCCTGATCTCGACTCTGATCTCATGCTCCCGCTTGGCATGGATTCCCGTCGGAGGAGGGACTTCATCCGGGGCGGGCAGGAAATCCACGATCGCGTTAAGCAGGGGCTGTACCCCGATGTTTTTCAGGGAAGCTCCGCACAGAACCGGCACGAAGGTTCGATCCAGGGTTCCCTTGCGAACCGCACTTCGGATCAGGGATTCCGGAATACCCTTCTCTTCCAGGTACATCTCGGTAAGGGTCGTGGACAGCTGCTCGTCCTCGATGTTGGACAGCTGATCCAGCATCCGTTGCCGCTGCTCTCTGGCTTCGGCCAGACGGGAGGGATCGATCTCGTCTATCAGCATGGTCGCACCTAAGTCGTTCTGATCCCAGCGCAGTTCCTTCATACCGATCAGATCGATGGTGCCCTCCAGCTCCGATTCCCTGCCAATGGGCAGTGAGAGAATCAGTGGTTTGGCCCCGAGTTTCTGCTCCATCTCCCCCACAACCCCGTAGAAATCAGCACCGATGCGGTCCAGCTTGTTGATGTAGGCGATGCGGGGGACCCGGTAGTGGTCGGCCTGGTGCCAGACCGTTTCCGACTGGGGCTCCACCCCGCCAACGGCGCAGAAGATGACTACCGCTCCGTCCAACACACGGATGGAGCGTTCCACCTCGGCTGTAAAGTCCACGTGCCCCGGTGTGTCGATGATGTTGATCTGCTTGTCCTGCCAGAAACAGGTGGTAACTGCAGCGGTGATGGTGATGCCCCGTTCCTGTTCCTGCACCATCCAATCCATGGTAGCTTCCCCGTCATCCACCTCTCCGATTCGGTGGCTCTTGCCCGTGTAGAAGATGATCCGTTCGGTGGTCGTGGTCTTGCCAGCGTCTATATGGGCGATGATTCCGATATTTCGAAGATTCTCTATTTCTGCCATTATGCTCTCCGGTGGGTCTTGGAAGACCCGTAGATCAAAATTTATAATCGATTCAGCGAGTTATGAATAGGGTAACCCGGATTTTCCTGTTCCTCTTCGTCCCGACCCTGGCTCTGTTTCTCTCTCCCGTTCCGCAGGCGGCTTTCGGGGAGGACCCGCAAGCCGCCGAGGCGCCGGCGGTAGCGGCCTGGGTAAACCGTCTGCGCCTACAGCGGGGGCTGTCGCAGCTGGCCACGGATCCGCTTCTCGAACGGACAGCCGCCTCGTACGCCGTCGATCTGGCCGAGAGGGGAGTTCTCTCCCACGTGGATGAGCAGGGCCGCAGAGTCCTGCAGCGCTTTAGGGCCCATGGGGGCACCACGGTGCTGGTGGGAGAGATCCTGGGCAGCGCAGCGACTCTGGGGCAAGTAGCCGCGGCCTGGGAGGCGAGTGCCGACCACCTGGTAGTGGTGTTGAACCCGCTCTGGACCCACTGCGGAGCTGCTACCGCACAAAGAGCCGGCTCGAACGCCGTCTGGGTGGTTTTGTTCACCTGCCACCGCATCGATCCATTGGAGATCAGCCGCTGCCCCGAGGGCTTCCTGATCCGCGGCCGACTCGCCGACCACATTGCGGTAGAGCCGATCCTTCTATCCGGAATCGAAATGATCGAACCACTGCACTGGGATTCCCGCGGGCGGGAATTTACCTATCGGATTTCCCCGGATCGGGGGCAGATCTATCACCGCCTGGGCTACCGATCGCGGGATGGAGAGCTGGTCGTGGCCAACGCCTTCTACCCACTCGAGGCCGTCACACCCGAGACGCTCACATCCTGTCGAGAAAGGGAACACCGATAAGCTGCATGCCATTGTACAGCACCTGGCGGACCGCGCTACACAACCTGATTCGGCTGATCACCAGGTCGGCGTCTTCATTATGAAGGAAGGGCGTGTTGTGCCAGTACCGATTGAAGGTCTGGGCCAGCTCGAACAGGGCGGTTGTGAGGATCGACGGATTGAGCTCGGTCGCCGCCTGCGCCAGACTTTCCGGGTAGGAGGCCAGTTGCTTCACCAGGGACCACTCGTCGGCCTGATCCAGGAGCTCGGGCTTGAAGGCGCCTCCTTCGAACTTCCCGGCGCGCTCCCCGTACTTGCGCATCAGGCTGGAGATGCGCACGCCGCTGTACTGCAAGTACACCCCTGTGTTTCCCGTGAACGAGAGGGATTCCTTGGGATCGAAGATCATGTCCCTCAAGGGAGAGGGCTGCAGGAGGTAGTAGTTCAATGCTCCCAAGGCAATCTTCTCCGCAGTGCCCCGTAGATCCTCCACTTCGATTTCCTCGGTTTGCGCCTCCTGCCCTTGCATGATTTCCACAGCTAGATTCTCGAGCTCCTCGATCAGATCGTCCGCATCCACCACCGTGCCTTCCCGGGATTTCATCTTGCCTTCGGGCAGATTGACCATGCCGTAGGCCAGGTGGTAGAGGTTCTTTGCCCATGAGTAGCCGAGCCGTTCAAGCACCTTGAACAGGACCCGGAAGTGGAAGCGCTGCTCATTGCCCACGACATAGATCATTCTGCTGAAGGATCGATCCTCGTAGCGCTGGACCGCCGTACCCAGATCCTGAGTCATATAAACCGAGGTTCCGTCGCTGCGCAGCAGCACCTTCTTGTCCAGCTTTTCCGCGCTGAGGTCTATCCAAACCGAACCATCCTCCTCCCGATAGAAGATCTTTTTCTCCAGACCGAGCTTCACGATCTCACGACCCAGCAGGTAGGTCTCGCTTTCCCGGTAGATCTTGTCGAAGGTAACGCCTGTTTTTTCGTAGGTCTGCTCGATGCCCGCAATCGCCCAGCTGTTCATCCGTTCCCAGAGCTCGCGAACTTCGGGATCCCCCTCTTCCCAGGATTTGAGCATCTGTCGAGCCAGCTCTTCGGCTCGGGGTTCCTCCTTGGCCCACTCGGCAAAGCGAACGTACAGATCCCCTACCAGATGGTCTCCCTTCTGATTCCGCTTCTCAGGGGTGGTTCCCTGGCCGAAACGTTGATAGGCGACCATGGACTTGCAGATATGCACGCCCCGGTCGTTGATCAGGTTGACCTTGTATACGTCAGCTCCCACGGATTCCAGGATTCGGGCGATGCTCATCCCCAACGCATCGTTTCGCAGATGCCCCAGGTGCAGCGGCTTGTTCGTGTTCGGCGCGGAAAACTCCACGATGATTCGCCGGCCGGCGAGATCCTTTCCCCGCCCGTACTGATGGAGGCTCTTCGATACTTCGGCGATCACCTCGGCGATCACCAACGGCCGATCCAGATGGACGTTCAGGTACGGGCCCTGAACCTCGATACGCTCCGTTGCGCCGGCGCCCCGGTCGGACAGATCCGCCTGCTGAGCGCTCAGTCGCCGGGCCACCCGTTCGGCGATTTCGGTGGGCGAGCACTTGAGTATCGGTGCGTAGGGAAACATGGGGAAGGCCAGGTCACCCAGCTCCGCTCGGGGCGGATTCTCGACGATCACTGCACCCGCCTCCACCGGTGCTGCGGCTTCCGCTTCCACGGCCCGGTGGATGATTCGTTTCCATATCTGTTTGTATCTAGTCATCTTCAAGTTCTCCAATACAGGCCAGCATATGAGCGAAAGCCGCTCCTTCCCTCCTGTAGGAGGAAAGTTGGGGCGTGCAGGCGGTACAGTTCCTGCAGACCTGAATCCTCTTTACACCCGATTCGCGCAACAGCCCGATGTTGGCCGCAGCCAGGTCCAAAAAGAACGCCCCCTCCCGCTTGCGAACGCTTCCCTCTCCGAATCGGTCTCGAAACTCGCGGTAGCGTTCCTCCTCCACCCGGTAACAGCAGCCGCCGATCCCCGGCCCGATGCTGGTCTCTATCCGTGACGGTCGGCTACCGTATTGCTCCTCCATGCGTCTCAGGGCCTGAACCACGATTCCCGTTCCCCGCCACCCGGAGTGCAGCAGGGCGAAGGCCCGATGTTCCCGGTCGATCAGATAGATCGGCAGGCAGTCGGCCACCGTAATTGCCAGAACCGCATCCCGGCGGTTGGTGATCAGGCCGTCCGCTTCCAGATCCGCCAGTGTTTCGGCGTCCTGGTCGGTCACGACCGCCACCCTCTGTGAGTGGACCTGGCGGCAGGAGTACACCGGCCGGTCTGACCGGATGCCCAAACTCCGCAGGTAGCCGATTCGCCGCGGATTGTTCAGTTGCCAGCTGCCGCCCATGTCCCCGGCTGCTTTCAGGCTGATCCACCCCTGCAGCCCGGAGGCCGCCCGGTCACGCTCCGTATGTTCGTCCACACCGCCAAGCGGTATCCGGGCACCGCAGCGCTGTTCCTCCAGGTTGAGTGCAAACTCCCGCATGATCGCAGATCATTCAATCAGAGCTCTCCGACATAGTCAATCCGCCGGGCCGCGCAGGCCGGGCCGCGCGGCCAATATCTGCTTGACAAAAAACGCGAAGGGTTCATCATGATTGAGGGTACTCCGGTAGAGAATCCGGACAGAGCGTACAGATCGTGAAGAGTGTAGATATAACGGTTCTGGTCGAAGATACCGTCCATAAAGCCAGGATGCGCGCAGAGCACGGACTGTCTCTGTATATCGAAGCAGGAGACTATCGGCTGCTGTTCGACACCGGAGCGTCGGCTCTGTTCCTGGGAAACGCCAAGAATCTCGGACTGCATCTGAATGACCTGGACGCCCTGGTGCTGAGCCACAATCACTACGATCATACCGGTGGGGTTGAGTTTCTCTTCGATCTTTACTCGGGCGTTCCTTCGATCTTCGCTCACCCGAAGGCTTTCAACCAGACCTACGCAAAAGCAGAGACGGACCGGGAATCATCCGCCGATTCGCGGACTGCCAGGAAGATCGGTTTTCCCTACCCCTTGGGACGGGCGGGACTGCAGAAAAGGGGTGTAGAGCTGAAGATGATCCGGGAGCCTTTTGAGCTGCATAGAGACATCTGGCTCAGCGGAGAGGTGCCCAGAAAATGCCCCTTCGAGGATGTGGGCAAGGAATTTTTCCTCGATCCGCAGCTGACCCAGGCGGATGATCTGCTCGATGATCAGGCCCTGATCATCAAAACCGAGAGGGGCCTGATCGTGATCTCGGGTTGCTGCCACAGCGGAATCGTGAACACCCTGGAGGCTGTGGCCTCTGTATTTCCCGGCATACCCGTTTGGGCCGTGGTAGGAGGATTTCATCTGCTCGAGGCCGATGCCAAGCGTATCAAGCGGAGCGTCGACTATTTGAAGAACCTGGATCCCCAACGGATAATCGCGGGACACTGTACCGGTTTCGATGCCCTGTGCAGCCTGCGACGAGCATTCGGCAGGCGCTTTCAGCGTCTTTCAGTTGGAGAGCGTTTCTGTCTTCCCGAAGGCTGAAAGCCCTCAGTCCTTCAATCTCAGGGACTCAGGGGTTTCGTAATTCTCGATAATATCTCTGATACTGATGCTGCCGAGGTGTTTCTCGATGAGTGCGTTGAACTCGTTCCACACCGGTACCAGGGCACAATCATTCTCCCGCGGACAGGGGGGGACGGAACCGTTGGTACAGGGAGTTGGATGGATCGATTCCCCCACCGCATCGAGGATCGTCTTGATTGTGACCTCCGAGGGTTTCCAATTCAGTACGAACCCGCCCTTGGGGCCTCGAATCGAGCGAATGACCCCCGCTTTCTTCAATTTGAAGAAAATTTGCTCCAGAAACTCCGGTGACAGGCCTTCTTCTTTCGAGATCTGACTTATCGATATCGGGTGTTTCTTATTCTGTGCTGCCAGATTGAGTACGGCTCGTACGCCGTATCTGCCTTTTGTTGTCAATCTCATGTAAGTAACCTCATGATGTATTTATTTTTGGGTAGGGAAAGAAATCTATTTTCACCTATTGATCTATATTCGTAAATAACCGACTTATTCTGTAAAGTATCTTATCATCGGTTGGCAAAAAATGCAAATAAATTTTGTCATTCGACTCGCATGTTCCCGATCTTGGTGTTTCATGATCCGCGATGCTTGTAGGCAGCCACGAGCCGGTCGACGACGAATACCACTGCAGCGCCGGCAAAGCCGGCGGCCACCAGCAAGTCGCTTTCCATCAGTTTGCCCGTCAGGGCGCACAGTCCACCAAAAATAGCGGCTGCCAGGGCAAAGGGGGTGCGCAGGGGCTTGCCGAGCAGCCCTGCCAGTATCGGCACGAAAAGGCCGCCGGCGAATACCGTGTAACCGAACAGCAGGGCGCGGATGATCCCCCCGCTGAAAATACCGACCAGCAGAGCCGTGATCCCGCAGCCCAGCACGGACAGCCGGGGAATGATCAGATTCTTGGACTTCCTCTTGCCCAGGAAGTCAACCGTTATGATCGCTGACATTGTCAGCAGGGTCGTATCCGCCGAGGAGAGGAAGGCCGACAGGAGGGCGATGATCGTCAGGGCGCTCAACCAGGGCGGTAAAGCCCGCATGGCCAGGGCGGGTAGGGCCGTCTCCGCCGGGATTTCCGGATAGAGAAGCCGGGCGGACATCCCGGCCAAGGTAACGAACACGGCCACGGGAACGATCACGCAGATGGAGATCAGGATCGCGCGGCGCGCGCTGCCTTCGCTGCGGGCGCTGAACACCCGGGAGAGCATGTCCGGACCCACCAGATAGGTGGAGCCGACCACCACCAGCAGCAGGGCCAGGTCGGGAACGGAGAAATCCGGGGAAACCGGAAAGTCGAAGTAGCGGGCAGGCAATCCGGATCTGAGCCCGGCCAAGCCTCCGCTGAGATGCAGCCCGATCCCGGCGCAGAGAGCCAGACCGGAGCCGATGAGCAGAACCTGAATCAGATCCGTACGGATCACCGATACCTGTCCCCCGGACAGAGTGTAGGCCACGAACACGGCTGCTGCGGCCAGGGTCCAGTATCCTGTCTGCCCGCCGAAGAAGGTCGACAGGATCTGCCCCGCTGCGCTAGATTGGGCCCCGACGATTCCCAGCCAGGCGACCACGACGAACCCTCCGGCGACCTTGCTCATTACCGGCCCGTACCAGACTCCGATCAGCTCGGGCAGGGTGTACACGGATCGGCTCTTGAGGTTCTTCAGGAAGAACAGCAGTCCGAACAGTCCCACCGGACCGACCAGCAGCCACCAGGCGCCGGTCAGGCCCCGGCTGAAGGCCAATCCGGCCAGGCCCAGGGTGGCGGAACTGCCCACGATCGTGGATGCCAGGGAGCCGCCGGTCGCCACGGCGGAGGCCCGGCCGCCGGCTATCCAGAAATCCGCCGGGGTGCGCACGCGGATCACGCCGGCGATTCCCACGCCCAGAATCGCGAGCAGGTACAGACCCAGAGCCGCTATAAACAGATACATCAGCACAGAGGGTATCCGGAGGTACGGCAGCTGTGCAAGAGCACAACCGGTGCAAGAGCACCATTCTCCTTGACCCTGCAGAACCTCCTCCTTATAATCCCCCTATTATGAAGGTACGGGTCCGTTACGCTCCCTCACCGACGGGATTTCAACACATCGGAGGGGTGCGCACCGCGTTATTCAACTATCTGTTCGCCAGAGCCAAGGGTGGGGAGTTCATCCTGCGTATCGAGGATACCGACAGGGAACGCTACCGCCAGGAGGCGATGGAGGATATCTACGCTACCTTCGACTGGCTTGGTTTTCACTGGGACGAGGGACCGGATATCCAGGGACCGGTGGGCCCGTACGTCCAGTCCGAGAGGGTAGAGCTGTATCGGGAGCATGCCCGGCAGCTGGTGGAAAGCGGCCATGCCTATCCGTGCTACTGCAGCCATGAGCGGTTGGAGCAGCTCAAAACCGAGCAGCGCCGTCAGGGCGCGGCCCTGGGCTACGATCGCCGCTGCCGGGAGCTTTCTCCAGAGCAGCGGCAGAGCTTCGATCAGGAGGGAATCGCGCCGGTTATTCGCTTCAAGGTGCCTCTGGAGGGCACAACCGTGGCCACGGACGAGCTCCTCGGTCCTATCGAAACCGGCAATACTGAGATCAATCCGGATCCGATTCTGCTGAAATCCGACGGCTATCCCACCTATCACCTGGCCAATGTGGTGGACGATCACCTCATGGAGATCACCCATATCATGCGCGCTCAGGAGTGGTTGCCCTCCATGCCCCTGCATGTGCTGCTGTACCGCGCCTTCGGATGGACTCCCCCACTGTACTGCCATCTGCCCATGGTTCTGGGTTCCGATGGTCAGAAGCTGTCGAAGAGGCACGGGGCCACCCGGGTCGTCGAGTTCAAGGAAAAGGGTTACCTGCCCGAGGCGATGCTCAACTACCTATCGTTACTGGGCTGGAGCTTCGACGATTCCCGGGAATTCTTCACCCTGAAACAGTTGCAGGAGCTGTTCTCCCTGGATCGTCTGAACAAGGCCCCGGCGGTGTTCGACTACAAAAAGCTGGACTGGTTCAACGGCATGTACATCCGAAAAAGTGCCCCCGATCGTCTGGCTGAGCTGTTGCTGCCCTATCTGCAGCAGCGGGGTTGGATCTCACAAAAGCCCTCCGGGGAGGAGCTAAGACGCGTTCGGACTCTGCTTCCCCTGGTTCAGGAGAGACTCACAGTGCTCTCAGACGCGCCGGCCCTGGTGGGCTTTCTCTACGAGGAAGTGCCGACACCTCCGGCGCAGCAGCTGATTCCCAAGCGGCTGGACGGCGGAAAGACCGCTGAGGTCCTGCGAACGGTGCTTTCACTGCTGGCGGATTTCGCCGAGCAATCGGATGATGACAATGAACAGCGCTTTCGCCGGGCCGCCGATGACCTGGGGGTGAAGCTGGGGGATCTGCTGATGCCCGTGCGGGTGGCCCTGACCGGCAGCCGGGTTTCCCCGCCTCTGTTCGAATCGATGCGGATCTTGGGTATCGGCAAAACACGGCAACGTTTGGAAAATGCACTAGCAATATTGGAAGGATCATAGATGAGTACTACCGTGTCGATGGATACCCTGGTATCGCTTTGCAAACGCAGGGGATTTATCTATCAATCGAGTGAGATTTATGGCGGATTGGCCTCGGCCTGGGACTACGGTCCCATGGGCGTTGAGCTGAAGAACCGAGTTCAGAACTTCTGGTGGCGGGAGATGACCCAGCTGCATGACAACATCGTGGGGCTGGACGCCTCGATCCTCATGCACCCCAGGGTGTGGGAGGCCTCGGGGCATGTGGAGAACTTCACCGATCCCCTGGTGGACTGTAAGAAGTGCAAGCAGCGTTTCAGAGCAGACCAGATCCCCGAGGAAAACATGAGCACCCACAAGTGCCCGGAGTGCGGTGGGGAGCTCACCGACCCCAGGCAGTTCAACCTTATGTTCAAGACCCACATCGGTCCGCTGGAGAGCGAAGGCTCGCTGGTATTCTTGCGCCCGGAAACCGCCCAGGGCATCTACGTAAACTTCAAGAACGTGGTGCAGACCGCCCGCATGCGCATCCCTTTCGGAATTGCCCAGGTGGGCAAGGCCTTTCGCAACGAAATCACGACCAAGAACTTCATCTTTCGAACCTGTGAGTTCGAGCAGATGGAGATGCAGTTCTTCATCCACCCTTCGGAGGATGAGAAGTACTTCGAGCAGTGGAAGCAGGCACGCTTCGATTTTTACAAGCGGATGGGAATCCGGGAATCCCGGCTGCGCTTCCATCAACACGGAGCGGATGAGCTGGCCCACTACGCCAAGATCGCCTTCGACATCGAGTACGAGTTCCCATTCGGCTGGAAGGAGTTGGAGGGGATCCACAACCGTACTGACTACGACCTGCGTCGGCACATGGAGTTCTCCAAGAAGGATCTGACCTATCTGGACGATCTGCGGGACGGGGAGCGCTACGTCCCCTACGTGATCGAGACCTCAGCCGGGTTGACCCGCACCGTACTCACCGTGCTGGCCGACGCCTACGAGGAGGAGGAGGTGGAGGGAGAGAAGCGGGTGGTGATGCGCCTGCACCCGGAGCTGGCCCCGATCACCGTGGGGGTGTTCCCCCTGGTCAAGAAGGACGGGCTTGCCGAGCTGGCTCGGGAGATCGAGCGGGACCTGCGCCAAGAGTATGCGACCTTCTACGACCAGGGAGGTGCCATCGGAAGGCGCTACCGCCGTCAAGATGAGATCGGCACCCCCTTCGGTATCACCGTTGACTACCAGAGCAAGGAAGACCGCACCGTAACGCTTCGCTACCGGGATTCCATGGAGCAGGTGCGGGTGCCTATCCCCGAGCTGGCCGAGACGATCCGCCGGGCGGTGCGGGAGTACAGGAGGCCGGTGTGAAGGACGGCAGGGAAGCCGGCGTGCAAGCCGGCGCGTTTGCAACACTAAAGGAGCGGGGCTTTGTCAGTCAGTGCTCCGATGCCGAGGCTCTGGCTCGTCTCCTGGACTCCGAGCAGGTCACCTACTACATCGGCTTCGATCCCACCGCTCCGAGTCTCCACGTCGGAAACATGGTCCAGCTGTTCGCCATGGCCCACCTGCAGAGAGCCGGCCACCGGCCCATCGCCCTGATCGGGGGGGGAACCTGCCGTATAGGGGATCCTTCGGGTAAAACGGAGATGCGAAAAATTCTTCCGATCGACACCATCAATGCAAACGGTGAACGTTTCCGCCGGCAGATCTCCCGTTTCCTGGATTTCTCCGAGGGAAGGGGGTTGATGCTCAACAACGCCGACTGGCTGGCGGAGCTGAACTACATCGAATTCCTGCGGGACATCGGCCGCCATTTCTCGGTCAACCGCATGCTCAGCTTCGAGACCTACAAGATGCGCCTGGACAAAGGCTTGAGCTTCATCGAGTTCAACTACCAGATCCTCCAGGCCTACGACTATCTGGTGCTGAACCAGAGGCAGGGCTGCCGCCTGCAGATGGGCGGGGACGATCAGTGGGGCAATATCGTGGCCGGCATGGATCTGGTGCGGCGGGTGGAAGGATCAGAGTGTTTCGCCCTGACCACGCCCCTGATAACCCGGGCGGACGGACAGAAGATGGGCAAAAGTGAAAAGGGCGCCCTGTTTCTGGATCCCGAGCGGATCAGCCCTTACGAGTTCTACCAGTACTGGCTCAACGTGCCGGATGCGGATGTGGAGAAACTGCTGGCCTTGTTCACCTTCCTGCCCATGGAGGAGGTGCGGGAGCTGGGACGCCTGGAGGGCAGGGAGACAAATACGGCTAAGGAACGCCTGGCCCTGGAGCTGACCTCGATCGTCCATGGTTCCGAGGAGGCCGAAGATGCGCGTGAAGCCTCAAGGGCGGTGTTCTACGGAGAGGGGGCGGGGGAAAAGCAGAGTGTTCCCTCGGCCGCTTTAAAGCCTGAGGAGTTGGCCGCGGGTGTGAACATCGTGGATCTGCTGGTCCGGGCTGGACTTTGCTCCTCCAAAGGAGAAGCCCGCAGGCTGATCAGCCAGGGCGGCGCCTACGTGAATGGACAGAAGGTCGATTCCATAGAGTTCGTGCTGGACAAGGCATTCGCGGAAAGCGAAGAGATCATGCTCCGGAAAGGCAAGAAGCGCTACTTCCGTTTTCTGATCGAATAGGGGGGGATATGGGCTTTGTCTACATTGCTGTGACTCTGGGCTTGGGCGCCCTTCTGTACTGGGGTCCTTTTGCTCTGCCGGCTTTGGACGCCCTGACAACCTCCGACTACCTGTACCTGGCCTTTCTTCTGCTCCATCTGATCTGCGCTCTGGTCCTGGTGAGCACCTCCGCCAGAGCCAGGCGATTGGCTGCGATCACCTCGGGGATGTACCGTATTCCCGAGGTTCTGTTTGTAGTCTCCCTGCTGCTGTACCTGTTCGCCTACATCTACGCTCTGAACGCCAACATGGACTACGTTCAGCGCTTCATCTCCAGCGGTGGAGCCGTACGCCTGGCCCTGGATACTCGGGCGGAGCGATTGGCCGCCACGGTGAAGTACGGCCCTCTGCTGCTAACCAATGCTTTCTTCTACCTGTTCTGGCGCCTCAAACGAACCGCGCCGGAGGCGGCACCTCCGGGAGCCGCTCTGATGCACTGGGCCCTTCCGATCGTGCTGCTGTCAACCGTACTTTCGGTACTGTGCTTTCCCTCATTTGCAAACCTGGAGGGTTTCGGCTTCCTGGCCTTTGCAGCCCTGGTACCGCTGCTGCTCGTGTTTCAGGCCAATTCCCTGGGATGGGCCGTATTCTATGGCCTCGCCTTCGCCGTACTGCAGACCATGCTGCTGAACTCCTGGTTGGGCACCTACAGCCTGATCACGCTGCAGCTCGTGTCCGTCGTGTTTCTGTTGTTCTACCTCGTATTTCTCATTCCGGCTCTATGGTTGTACAAGAACCTTCCCCGGCTCGGTTTTCTGATTCTGCCGATCGCCTGGGCGGGTTTTGAGTTCCTGCGCTCCAGTGGATTCCTCGGTTATCCATGGGGTCTTTGGGGCGTTACCCAGTATCGGTTTACATCCCTTGTGCAGATTGCCGCACTGACCGGTGTCTGGGGCTTGAGCTTCATCGTGCTGCTGATCAACTCCGGGATTGCCGCCGCCCTGGGTGGATTGTTAGGAATCCGCGCCGGCGACAGCCCGGCGGAGGGGAGCGGCAACCGGCCGATGGCGCGAGCCGATCGCGGACTCAGCGCGGTTCTGATCTCTTCGCTGGTGTTTCTGCTGTTCCTGGGCTTCGGCACGATCAGCTTGGGAAGGTCGGAGAGACGCCCGGTGGTCAAGCGCCCCCGTCTGGCTCTCATCCAGCAGAACGCCGATCCTCGCAAGCACAACTACCGAAAAACCTTCGATACCCTGGTCGAGCTCACCGACCGAGCGGTACTGCAGGATCCGGACCTCGTTGTCTGGTCGGAGACCGCCTTCGTTCCCAACATCAGGCGCTGGAGCCAGGTGGATCCAGATTCCAGCACCTACGCCGCCCTGGTCCGGGATTTCCTCGACTATCAGGCCGATCTTGGACGCTGGCTGGTCACCGGAAATGACGACTACGAGCTGATTGCCGACGACCGGGAAGAGAAGCAACGGCTGGACTACAATGCCGCCATCCTCTTCGATCCAGATGGGAACAGGGTCCGTACCTACCGAAAGCTTAGGCTGGTTCCCTTCACCGAGTACTTCCCCTGGAAACAGCAGCTGCCCGGCCTGTACAATTGGCTTAAAGAGCGGGATGTGTACCTCTGGGAGCCGGGACAGGAGCGGGTCGTGTTCACTCATCCGCTGTTTCGTTTCTCAACGCCGATCTGTTTCGAGGATGCCTTTCCCGGGGAAGTTCGCCAATTCGTGCGGGAGGGAGCCGAGGTGATCGTGAACATCAGCAATGACTACTGGTCTCTGACACCGGTGGAGGGTAAACAGCACGGGATCAATTCTTTTTTTCGGGCCGTGGAAAACCGGGTTCCCCTGGTCCGGGCTGCCGCCTCGGGCCTCACCGGTTACGTGGACACGGCCGGGCGCCTGGCTGCCACCGTGCCGTTCTACCAGGAGCAGTTTCTGGTCGTGGAGGTGGAGATCAAAGAGCCCGCCCTCACCCCGTACACCCGTTTCGGGGACTGGTTTCCCAAGCTGCTGCTCGGGCTGTTCGTTGTTTTTTTGCTCCTTTCCTCGATTCCCGCTCTGCGGCGGGCTTTATGAAAGAGCAAACACTTGACACTTGGGTCTAAATCTGTTAGTTTCTTGTAGGATTTGAAATTAGGAGGGACCATTCCTTGGCCAATAGCAGTACAGCCGTGAAGCGGCATAGACAAAATATAAAGCGTCGTATCCGTAACAGGATGGTAAAATCCGAGTTACGCACCAACACCCGCAGGCTCTTTGAATTGGTAGAGAGCCAATCCACAGAGGATGCCAAGAAGCAGTATGTGTCGGTAGCCAACCTGCTCGATCGAGCGGTCAGCAAGGGTGTGCTTCACAGGAACACCGCCGCACGCAAGAAGCACAGGTTGCACAAAGTGTTGGCGGGCACGGAAAAATAGTGAGGTAAGGGGTGGGTGCGGACAAGCTCACCAAAGCTGAAATCATCGAGCAGATCTACCCAAAGGTTCGCGTTAGCAAAAAGAACATCCATACCATTCTGGATTTATTCTTCGGAGAAGTTAAAGGCGGCCTTCTCGAGGACAGGATCATCGAACTTCGGGGCTTTGGCACTTTCGAGATAAAGACACGAAAGGGAAGAAGAGCCAGAAACCCGAAAACCGGGGATACCGTGCAGGTTGAGAACCACGGGGTAGCGGTATTTCGGCCCGGAAGAGAGCTGAAGCAGAAAGCCTGGTCCTTGAGGAAATAATTTGAAAAGATCGGCAGCCACCTCCCCCCCAGTCCGGGAGAAAACTCCGGGCAAGGCGATAGCTTCGGTCGGCCTGGAGCTGCTCCTGCTGACCGCCTCTGCGCTGCTGTTCGCCCTTTCCTTTCCCAGTTTTTTATCCCAGTGGGGCTGGTTTCCACTGGCCTTTTTCGCGCTCACCCCGGTGTTCATCGTGGTTCACCGCGCCGGCTGGGTGCGCACCGTTCTGTATGGGGCCTTCTTCGGCTTTGCCAGCTACGCCCTTTACAACTACTGGCTGGGATCGTTTCATCCCCTGACCCTGATCATCGTACCACCGATCTATTCAGTCTACTTTTTAGCTGTTTTTCCCCTGCTCAAGGCCGCGGATTCCCTGTTTCCCCGCTACGGGTTCATCCTCCAAGCCCTGGTATGGGTGGCCTACGAGTTCGTCAAGATCCAGGGTTTCCTGGGTTATGCCTACGGGATTATCGGTTTTTCCCAGTACCTGTTTCTGCCTCTGGCCCGGCTCAGTAGCGTAACCGGGATCTGGGGTGTATCCCTGCTCGTGGTTTTCCCTTCGGCTTTGCTGGGAAATGCCCTGAAAAACGGATTCGGGGAGCTCGTTTCGTTTATTCGACGTATGCGCATCCCGATTCTGGTGTTTGCCGGGGTGTTCGCGGCTGTGGTGATTACCGGGCTTTTCAACAAGGCGCAGCTCGATTCCGTGCCGAAATGGAAAGTTGCTCTGGTTCAGCAGAATGTGGATCCCTGGAAGGGGGGCAACAAGACCTACGCGAAGACCCTGGAGATTCTCACCCGCCTGAGCCGCGAAGCCCTTGAAGAGGATCCCTCCATCGATATAGTCATATGGTCGGAGACCTCCTTCGTTCCGGCAATCGATTGGCACACCCGTTATCGAACCAACCGGGTGGCTTTTGGCCTGGTCAAAGAGTTGAGGGAGTACCTCAGAGCCCAGACGGTGCCGTTCGTTGTGGGAAACGATGACGGTCAGTTGGCCAAAGATGAGCAGGGAAGGGACATCAGGGTGGATTACAATGCGGCCATCCTCTTCGATAGGGGCGAGATTGTCGAGACATACCGGAAGCTTCACCTGGTTCCTTTTACCGAAAACTTCCCGTACAAGGACAGCCTTCCCGGGATCTATCAGTGGCTCAAGGACGCGGATACCCATTTCTGGGAGACAGGTACCGAATACACGGTGTTCGAGGCCGCGGATGTCCGCTTCTCCACACCGATCTGTTTTGAGGACACCTTTCCCTATCTGAACAGGGAGTTCGTACGCAGGGGCGCCCAGGTGTTGGTCAATCTGACAAATGATGCCTGGTCTAAAGCCGTCGCCTGTGAGATGCAGCACATGAGCATCGCTGCCTTTCGTGCCCTGGAAAACAAGAGGACACTGATGCGCTCCACCAATGGGGGGATCACCTGTGTGATCGATCCGAATGGCCGCATCGTAGCCATGCTCCCGCCGTTCACCGAGGATTACCTGATTGCCGAGGCCCCGGTGTATGCAGCCGAACAGACCCTGTATACCCGTTGGGGAGATTGGTTCGCCATCCTGGTTTCGGT
>CAZFMD010000038.1:0-19446 GCA_964520025.1 uncultured Spirochaetaceae bacterium | reverse complement strand
CAGGTGATCATGCATCCGAAAGCCGCTCTGGTGGGCTCGGCCAGCCGGGGTCTGCGGCAGGCAGGCTGACATCCCACGAAAGCCGATACAGGCACGGATTTCTTGAATAGATACGAGCCAATCCCATGCCTCTCGAGCTAAAAGTTCAATCCAACATTGCCGCCGACAAAAAAAGCATCCATGGAGATGCCGAACTCACCGTTTACTGCCAGTCGTCCGATACGCACCAACGCGTTTGGAACCAGCACCAGCGTAGATCCGTATTCATCGTTTGTCGAAGTAGGGACCCATCCATAGCCGACCCTTACGCCGATCCCTAGCCAGGGTAAAGGGGAGATAAATCCGCCCACATCGGCGAAGAAGGTGTTGCTGATGAGCAGGTCATACCGCAGCCCGGCGGTCACTCCGAGAAGAGAATTGATCCTGAAGTAGTAGGCCAGGGAGAGAGGAAAATAATCATCCCCGGAGGACTCCCCAAAAACTGCGCCGGCCAGCAGGGAATGCCGGTATAGCAGCCCTGGTTTCATTTTTGACGACTCCGGAACCTCTATGCCCGTGAGCATTCCGAACTCCGCCACCAGTTTTTGCCCCAATTCCGTCGCCAAATCCAGGAGCACGTCGATTTTACCGGACGATTCACTGGAAGCTTGCGCGGTAATCCCGCCAGTAGTTACATCGATCAACTTGCCGGTCATGGCGTAGGTCTGACCGACCCTGGAAACGGTAGCCAGCACGACATAATCGGCACTGAGATACTCGCCGGCCTGTCTGATTTCTTCGTCCCGCACAAGCCCCGAGGAGAGTTGGAACTCTTTTTCCTCCAGCACTCGGTCTACATTAACTCTGTCCAAGACGAAAAAAATACCGGATGCTACGAACGCCTCTTCTATCTTCCCCGTAATCAGGGGTTCCACGGTGGGATCGATCCCGCTTGCCAGACTCGATTCCAGTACCGCGAGTTGGTTAGTGTTTTGAGCTTGCAAGCACAGCCCGGCCGAAATCATACAGAGAATCATTACAGCTCGTTTTGCCATTATCGTACCTCCTCTCCCGGTGCTGCTCGCACCCGCTAAGATGATAGTATATTAAAATACCGATTCACCGCCAGGATCCCTTTTTTCTGACATGCGCCCTCTCGATCGCTATCTGGGTGAAAGATATTTGCACCAACTCGTTCTGTGCTGCTTCGATACAATCGGGCGATGAAGGTTCGGCTGTGTCTGATCAAATCACCCATGAATGTAACTGCCGTGACCACTGATCCTGTCGAGGTCAAGAAGATCCTGCGGCATCTGGTGAAGGTCGGATGGCAGGTGCCACCGAACATCTTCTTGCGGGTCGTCCCTCAATCCCGGCACCGCGCTTTGACGCTTCGAACACATTCGTATATGTTACTGTATGAAATCTTCTCGGCCCGGACCAGAGCTCCGCTCGATCGTCCTGAAGGACGACGGAACCTTTCCCAACAATCCCCGTCCCCTGCTACTCTACCTGCAGGCCGTGCCCCCGGACCCGGCGGACATCGAGCGCCTGTTCTCCGCCAACCAGTGGCCCGGCGCCTGGCGAAACGGCGTGTATTCGTACCACCACTACCACAGCACCGCCCACGAGGCCCTGGGAGTGTACGGCGGCTCGGCTACGATCCAGTTCGGCGGCCCCGAGGGTACGGCTGTGACGATCCGTGCCGGGGACGTGGCGGTAATCCCCGCCGGGGTGGCCCACAAGTGTCTGGAGTCCAGCGGGGATTTCCGGATCGTGGGAGCCTATCCCCGGGGACAGCACTGGGACACGTGCTATGGCGAAGCCGGGGAAAGACCGGCGGCGGATCGGAACATCGCAGCGGTGCCCGACCCTCAGATCGATCCGGTCCAGGGTGAAACCGGCGCCCTTCCGCGGCTCTGGCAGCAGGCTTGATCCGGATGCTCGGAGGCCAAGACATCAAACAAGGAGAAACCAGGATGAAGCAACAGGATCTGTACCGGAAGCTGCGCCGGCACCTGGACAGCGCTCCGATTCCCCTCCCCGCCTCTTCGTCCGGGGCGGAGCTGCGTCTGCTGAAACATCTGTTCACCCCCCGGGAAGCCGAAGTCGCCCTGGCTTTGAGCATCGTAACCGAGCCCCTGGAGAAAATCCGACCTCGGCTCAGGAAAATGGAACTGTCAGCAGCAGAGCTCCGTGAGATCCTGGATCAAATGGTCAGGAAGGGTTCGATCAACGGGGGATTCACGGGATACAGGGGCAAGACCGTCCCCGCCTACGGCAAGGCTCCCTTGATAATCGGCATGTTCGAGTGGCAGGTCAACCATCTGACCCGAGAGTTCGTCGAGGATTTCCACACATACTGCGATGAAGTCTTCGCCGATGCCGTGTTCAAACAGAAGACATCCCAGATGCGCACCGTTCCCATCAATGCCCAAGTCGTCAGCACTGCCGCAATCGGCCGCTACGACGACATCCGCGGCTACATCGAAGGCAGCAGAGGCCCCTTCGGCGTGATGAACTGCATCTGCCACCAGGGCCGGGAGCTGCTGGGTGAAAGCTGCTCCCACGGCCATAACCACGAAACCTGCCTGTCCGTCGGTCACACCGCGCTGTGGCTTCACCGCCAGGGCCATGCCCGGCTGATCAAGAAGCAGGAATTCCTGGACCTGCTGGACCGGGCCGAGTCAGAAGGCCTGGTGCTTCAGCCCCAGAACACCCAGGCTCCGGGATACATCTGCTGCTGCTGTCCGGACTGCTGTGAAGTGCTGCGCAACGTCGGCAAGTTTCCACGACCCGTGGAGTACTTCGATCCGAATTACCAGGCCCGGGTAGAGGAGGAGCTCTGCACCGGCTGCAAGGTCTGCGAGAAACGCTGCCCGATTGACGCCGTGACCGTGACGGACAAGAAGGCCCGGGTGGGTCCGAACCGCTGCATCGGCTGCGGCCTGTGCGTGGTCACCTGCAAAGCCCAGGCCATCACGCTCCATCCGCGGGACAGGCAGACCGTGCCCCCGGCCGACTCCAGAGCCATGTACAAGAAGATCCTCTTCCAGCGCTACGGGCCGCTTCGCATCCTCGGCAAGGCCGCCGGTATGCTGATTGGCGGCAAGTTCTAGGGTTTCCGCAGGCAGCGCCGTCGGCAGGTGTGTTATCCGAAAGCCGATCCCAGGCGAGACTCCAGCCACTCCAGCCAGCAGGACAGCCCCGCCCGGGTCCGGCAGGACAGCCTGCAGAGCGGCGCCTTGGGATTCAGCTGTTTGACCCTCCCCGCGAACGCCTCCGCATCGAAGGGCTCCAGGCTCAGATAATCGATCTTGTTCAGCACAACCAGATCGCAGCCTGCAAAGATCAGCGGGTATTTGAGCGGCTTGTCGTCCCCCTCGGGAACGCTGGTCATGGCCACGTTCGCGTGGGCCCCGGTGTCGCTCTGGGCGGGACAGATCAGATTGCCGACGTTTTCGATCACGATCAGATCCAGCTCAGCGGCATCCAGACACTCCAGCGCCTGCTCGACCATCACCGCCTCCACGTGGCAGAACCCGCCGGTGCGCAGCTGCACCGCCCGCACCCCAGCGGCCTCGATCCTGTCCGCATCCACCGTGGAGTCCAGATCCGCCTCCACCACGGCGATCCGGTATCTGTGGGCCAGCGCCTCCACGGTCCGCAGGAGGAGGCTGGTCTTGCCGCTTCCCGGGGAGGACATCAGGTTGAGGAGCAAGGTTCTCGAGGCGGCCAGGCGCGAGCGTAGCCGCTCCGCCACCTTGCGGTTGTCCGCCAGGATCCGCTCCTTGATCTCGATCAGCCGCACCTTTCCCACCTAAAAGCCCTCCATATCTAGATTACCTCCATGTCGGTTATGAAAAACTCCTGTCCTCGCTCCAGATGAACCTCCTCACCGCCGCCGCACAGGGGACAGCGAACCCGGTCCACCCCGTCCAGATCCACCTCGAAGGTGTGCTCACACTCGCTGCAGCGGAAAGCCGGCTCCACCCGCTGCACCACGATCTGAGCTCCTTGGGCCGGGGTTTCCCTGCTCAGGTAGTCGAAGTAGCGTTGGATCCACTCGCGCTTGAAGTCGTTCAGCGCCCCGATGGTCAGGCGGATGCTGAGCACTTTCTGCACGCCGTTTTCCCGGGCATAGTCGAGAACCGTGTCCAGGATGCTCTGCGTTACAGTCAGCTCGTGCATGTTCTTCCCGGCCTGCCGGCCGGCTCCGACGCCCTACCTCAGCCTGCGGACCCGCTTCTCGATCAGTCCCCGGATTTTCTCAAAGGACGGCGGCGGACCGGTGCGCACCTCCTTGCCGTCGATGTAAAGCCCGTCGCTGATCCCCCACTCGTCGAACACCTCCCGGTCCACCGTGTCGTAGCTTTCGAACAGCACCTTGTCCCCGAACTGTGCGGCCGCACGACGGGCCCGCTCATAGACCAGGTTCTGGGCCGGACACCAGCCGTTGACGAAGGCGCTGACCGTGACCCTGCCGGCGGTCCGCCCCGGCTTCTTCTTCCGGCGGATCCACTTCGGGGCCACCGCATCTCCTGCAAAAGGTTTCCATACCAAAACGGCGATTCCGTTCCGGTCCGCGGTCCTGTAGCCGTGCCGCTTGAACCAGGAGGCCCGCATCCAGAAGGGAAGGGCTACCCCCCAGGCGGCCATGCCCTTGCTGCCGAGCGCCCGGCTGTCCTCCTCCGCGGCCTGGAGCAGCGCCTTGCCCATGCCCCGCTTCTGGAAGTCGCCCCGGCCCGCCTCATGGCCGTGCACCCAGATGCAGAGGATAAAGTGAAGATCCCGCCCCTGCAGGCCGTACTCCTCGATCGGCAGGTACTGGATCATCCCGCCGACCGTCCCGCACTCATCCCGGACCAGCTTGACCCGCAGGCCCCGATCCTTCATGCGGGCGTACCAGCGGCTCTTGTGGTCCCCGGCCTCCTTCATCTCCTCGGACCAGTCCTCCAGGCATTGGAGGTATAGGGCCTCGTGCTCCGGGCTCAGATCGATGACGTCCACAGATCACCTCCCTGCTGTCTGCTCGCCATATCATGACCCAACTGGCGGTAAGGAAAAAGCTTGCGATTGCGAGCATCTTTGCCTTACCTTACCCGCAGTATTTCGTCACTGCAAGCAGTTGAAACCAGACGAGGTATCAATCAAGATGCAATAGGACAATCATGATAGTACGCAAAATCGACCTCGCATCCTACCTGATAATCCCGGTCGGGAGAAAAGTCAATGAGCGATGACAGACGACAGCGACTCGTCAACCTCGGTGCCGAATCTCTGGCCGATGCCCTGCTCGAGATCGCCAATTGGGACGAACAAGCCGAAGAGCTGTTGGAACGGATGACTTCAACCCAGAAGGAAAACTTCATCCGTTTTAAGGAGAAGCTCGCAAACATCTCAAAACGGCATAAATTTGTCTCCCAGAGCAGTTCCCGCTCTATTGCCCGGAGACTTGAGTCCATGCTCGAAGATCTGAAATCGGGTGTCGAGGATCCTAAGGCCGGTCTGGAGTCGATGGTTGAGTTTTTTCGAGCCGACAAAACCGTTTTCGAAAACAGCGACGATTCAAGCGGACATATCGGACTGGTGTTCACCTTCAATGCCCGCAACCTTTTCATTTCCTATGCATCCCGCTCTGACGACAAGAGTTGGATAGCGGATGTTGTGATTGATCTCATCCGACAAGACAACTACGGGGTTCGAAGCTCCTTGATCGATTGTGCTGCTGAGTACCTTCCCGCAACCGAGATCCGCCTCATGACGGACAGGCTTTGGAAAATCTCGGATGAGAAAACAGAGCTGTACGAAAGGCGACGCCGGTACAGAACGATAGAATCCCTTGCCCGTCAGATCAATGACGCCGTCCTATTCGAAAAGGCCCGGCTTGCCTCAGATCCCGGTGTTTCCGACAAGTCATTGATAGATATTGCCCGCGTATACCAGGAATCGGGGGACGCAGCGGCCGCCCTTGCCTGGATGAACCGTATAGGGGATGCCGCATGCCTCGAGTTCCACGACGGAAACAGCCTGCTCCTGGATATCCACCGAAAATTAGATAATCCTGAAGAAACCAGGAAGATCCTGTGGAAGATCTTCAGAAAATACCGGAGCGCGCAAACACTCGGTGAGCTTCTCGATGAAATCGGGCACGAAAGACGAGATGCAGTGGTCGACGTAGAGGCTCGTACAATACTCGACGCAAATCGGTTTTCATACGCGGATATCCGTTTTTTAATCGAAGTAGGACGAGTGGACGAAGCCGAATCCTGCCTTATGAAGTGGCGTGAACGGATAGACGGAGAGATGTATTACGCCATTTTGCCTGTTGCACAAAAGCTACATAAAGAAGGGCGCTGCTTTACGGCCACGCTGTTGTACAGGACGCTTCTGGATTCGATTCTCGAACGAGCTCACTGGAAGGCCTACCGGCACGGAAGGGAGTACCTTGGAGTGTTGATAGATCTGGCCCAATCGATCACGGACTGGAGAGACTTGCCCTCCCACGAACAATACACGAATCGCCTGCTGGCAAATCATTCCCGCAAGCGCAGTTTTTGGCAGTGTTCACTGAACTAAGCCAAAACCTTTAACTTTTCTCGAAGGAACTCCGGGGCGAAATCCGCTCCATTGTCCCAGACTAGGGTATTCAGCTCCGGATCGACATGAAATCTTCTGAACTTTTCTACATCTTTGAGGGAACCGAATACTTCACCATTCAGATCCTCTTCAAGATCGATTTCTCCCTTCGAACCGTCACTGAACCGCAGCCATATAACAAAGTCATGGAGATATTCCGCTTCTAATACGTGAAGAATCATACAATACTTTCCCAGCGGTTCGTCAGTCTACCATCAACTCTCTGACCCAGTATTCCCAGAGCATGACCATGGCCAGGGTGTCCAGCTCGCAGTACTTGAGCAGGGCCTTCCGGATCGCCCAGCGCTCCGCCTCGCCCATCTCGGAGAACTGCATGCGGGCATAGGCGATCATGGCCGCCGCCCCGTCGGCCAGCTTCGGGTCCGAGATCAGATGCTCCAGATTCTCTTCCCCAGCCTCCTCGAAGACCGGCGGCAGGAGCCGGTAGGGATCGATCAGCCTGCCCGCCTGGTTCCCCTCTTCGTAGCGGATCCAGGTCCAATCCTCGAAGTTGAGGCTGGCAATCTCCAGGCCCTGCCCGTAGATCGGCCGGGCGTACCTCTCCCGCAGATACTTCGAGCTTCCCAGCACGGCGGGCAGCACTTTTTTCAGAGAGTTCGAGCCGCCGGTTGCCGGGTGATAGAAGTAGCGCTCCACCAGCTCGAGCTGATCCACCATGTCCCGGCTCCCCGGAATCCAGGCTCCGGTGTTGCGCCTGGTGGGATGGGCCACAGTGGCGATCCACTGGCACAGATCCCGCCGGTCCGGCACCTCCCGGTCGTCCGCCTGCTGCAGCTGGTTGTAGATGATGTTGAGGTAGGTGTTCTCGTGAGCGGCGTAGCGGAAGATCGTACCCTCATCACCCTCCAGCTCCTTCTTCAGGGCTCGGAGGAATTCGAAGCTGGGAAACTCCCCCGGCTCGGCGTGCAGATACTGCCCCGCGTGGACGATGCGGCCGTCTTCCTCAACCCGGTGGTGGGAGAACTGGAAGGCGATCCCCTCGTAGGGCGCCATGCCGCGGTTGAAGGGGATGGCCACCTGGGTGGTTTCGAAATCGATGAAGTGCAGGGGATAGACCCAGCGCTCCATCTGCGCTTTCAATCCCTCGGCGTCGAAGTAGGGATCAGGATCGCCGCTTCGGGCTTTCTCCAACTGCAGGCCCTGCCGCTCGCTCCTGGAAAGCCCCGGCTTCCCGTTCGTTTTGCCGGAAGCCCCGCCCGCTCCCGTTGCTCCCGAACCGCTCAGGCCCGCACCCCCGCCCCTGTTCTTGGTGCGCAGCAGCTCGGGGTTCAGATCCCGCAACAAGTTGATGCCCGCCTGCAGGAATTCGTTCCTTCGGGCCGACTTCCACAGATCGATCACCAGAGGCTCGGCGAAATCCGCTTCCCGGAGCCCGGCCTGTTTCCGCCAGCACTCCTTGAATCCGCTCTTCAGCCCGGCCGCTTGCTCCTCCGCCGTGCAGCGGAACTCGCAGCCCTTGCATTTGGAACCGAGCTCCGTCGGAATCTTCCGGTCCTGCCCGTAGCAATCGGCCAGGAGATCCACCCACTTGGAAAAGGAAAGATCCCGGCTCGAGCCGTCCCTGCCCTGGTAGATCTTCTCCGCCACATCGTCCACCGGCACCCGGATGAGGATCGGCTCGCCCAACATCTCCCGGGTGGTTCCCTCCCGTACGCGGACCCGGGAACGGCCATTCTGCTTGTAGATGAAAAAGCGCTGGTTCAGCCCGTCTACCGTGGCTCTGGCGTTCTTGTCCGCCAGCAGCAGAGAGGAACGGATCTGCATCTGAGGCAAGGCGAGGGAGAGCACGTGCTTTTGAAAAGCCACGTCGTAGAGGTAGGGGGTCCAGTCCCTGTTGATCGTACCGTCCTTGTTGAGCATTTCCTGCGAAGAGCTTCCTCGAAAGGACTTGGACTTGACCTCGATCAGCTCCAGGCTGGTACCCTTCTTGATCAGGATGTCCGCCCGGAGAAAAAGATTCTCGTGGCGGATCGCCGCCTCGTAGAGAATCACCGAATCCCGCTGCAGCAGCTCATCGGTGTGCTTCAGGGCCAGCTGGTGATTCAGGGTCTCGATCTCATGTCCGCCCGGGTAGTAGAGCTTGGCCAGCTCCCCGACCTGGAAGCCTCCCTCGGCCAGAGCGGAGAGAAAGGGATCGTCCTTCTTGTGGTCCGCGTACTCCGCCTTTCCCGTGTAGAACAGCTTGGTCTCGCACTCCAGGGCCAGGATGAAGCGGGATTTGGTCAGGTAGCGGGGCATGGCTCTACAATAGACGCTTCAGGGAATGACGAAATCGATCACCGCATCCACCGTAAGGTGCCCCTCCGGCTGCAGCTCGAAGGTGTTGTTCACATCCGAGCTTATGTAGTCCCCGCTCAAGTGACGTCTGTCCCCGTTGATATCGTCGTAAGCATAGAGGTGGTAGCGTCCGGGATGTACGTGGGTGAAGGTGTGCGTGCGGGTGCCGATCGGCAGAAAAACATACTTCGATATGTACTTCAGATTCTCCTCATCGTAGCGCAGCCCCTCGAACAACGACTCAGTGGTAAGCAGCAGGAACAACTCGTCATCGCCCTTGGTCTTCAGCCTGTCATCGATCGAGATATTTACGGTCACCTCCCCTACGTGGGGCTGTTCCAGGGACCGGTACGGATCGTTTCCCAGGTCGAAGTAGATGCTCTCCGATCTGTGCCGGAAGGTCGTTGAAAAGTCCTTCACCATCTGAACCTGCGGGAAATCAAATCGGGCGATGGATGCTTCAGCCGCACTCCGGTCGCCGAGCCTGGCTTTCCATCTGCAGTGGATCTCCAGGGGAGAAACGCGATTGAAGCGGTTTGTGTAAACCTCCATGAGAAACTCATCGCCTTTAAAGGTGAACTCCGTGTAGGCCCGGTCATCCCCGGCCTGGAAATCCGAGAAACGGTAGTATCCTTCGGCTTCCCTGACCGTGTCGATGACTTCATAGGTGACACAGCCCTTGCCCTGGAACACCCCTTCGGTTCTCAAGGCGACCTTCAGCCGGTCTTCGTGCTTTACCACGAACAGGCTGATGTAGTTGACGGTCTGTGCATCCAGGGTCGAGTACTGGGAGACCTGTCCGGGAGATACCGGACGGAAATCCACGTACCATTCGTTAAAGCTTCCCGCCGGGGTTGTAGTGGAAACCGGCCCGTTCCACAGTCCGGGAATCCGGCGCAGAATTCCGAATCCCATGACCTCTCCGCCGTCCTGGTTTGTGTTCGGCGCGCAGGAGCCCGACCCATCCCCGTTACTCTGAACCGTGGCGCACTGGCTCAACACAAACAGGATCAGCAGACAGGCGCCAATCCACAGACACGTCTTTTCCGGCTTCATACTCGATCCTCCCTTCCCACCCGGACACTATAAACCGCGTTTAGCGGGAGCACAACTTCCCAAGGGGTCATATACAGCTCGATGATGCCACTGCTCGGATTTATAACAGACTGCAGAAGCGACGGATTGCAGCAGAGGTTGCGGTATTTGCTCTCGGTAAAACCTGATAGAATCAATACTAGAAGACGAGCCGGATCGGCCTGCCGCTTGCGGGACCGGTATCCGGGCTCGGATGGAGAGGATTAACTATGGAAAAGACTATCTACGTCGACTTTGAAAACGTACCGAACATCGAGATCCAGGAAACAAGGGATACCAAGATCCTTCTTTTCATCGGTCAGAGCCAAAAAAGGCTTTCCACCAGCATCGTCAAGGCCATCCAGCCTTTGGGAAAAAACGTCGAGTGGGTCCAAATCAAGGGATCCGGCAAGAACGCTCTGGATTTCCACATCGCCTACTATCTGGCCATAAACAAAGCACAGCCGAACACCGAACATTTCGTCATTTCCAAGGACGCGGGTTTCGATCCCCTGATCGCCCATGCGAACACTCTGGGACAGAAGGTGAGGCGGGTCGTCTCCTTCGCCGACGTGTTCCAGAAGATCGGTCTGGGCAAGGAGCTGGAGGAGAAGTACAAGAAGGTCAGGGAAAACCTGATGAAGCAGCAGAAGGCAAGGAGGCCGAAAAGCAGGAAGACCCTCACCTCCTTCATCGAGGCGACTTTTCAGAAACAAATCAGTACAGGCGAAACCAACAAGCTGATCGAGAACCTGTTTCGGGAAGGATTGCTGGAGGAGAAGAGCAAGAGGATCTCATATCTGGATTGACGCCCGGAGGCCGGCCCGCTGATCGGTTCCCGGGATGCAGCTGTCGTCTGTGGACTACACCGCCTCTGCCGGTCCCTGCAATCGGAAACGATCGCCGTACCGCCAACACCATGGCAGATTGAAGAAGGGACCGGGGTAATCCTATCTACGAAAAGTACGGATTCGCTACGGAAATCTCACGATGCATTCTTTCGCAGGAAAAGCACCAGGAGTACCAGGCAGAGGAGCCCGGCAGCGGCCATCATGATGATGCCGATGGAGTCGACGGCTGTGCCATTGTAGAGCGCCGTGTACAGCATCACCGGAAGGAGCCCGAAGAACAGCATGGTGTAGGTGAGAAGAACTCCCGCTCCGGCCACATACCCGAGCGCCCTGCGCTGCAGAAGAAGAACTCCGCCGGTCAGGCACAGCGGTGTGACCGTGGCCAGGTCGCCGATCCAGAGCATGGTCTGCAGCGTGCCGACCGGAGTCCGTCGTATCAGTGCGCTGATGATACCGGTCACCGCAAACACGACGAATAGAGCCGTCAGCCCGACCAGCACTCCACCTGTGACCCGTGCCGGTGCGGTTCCTGCCAGCCTGTCGCGAACCGCCCGGCTGTCGATTCTCGACACGATGACAATGATCGAATATACGCTCAGAACCACCAGCAGAATGTAGGGCAGAAACAAAACTCCGAACGGCACCCCTAGAAGATTCATGACGTAGGAGTACAACACGTACAGGAGCACTCCCGGCCAGCACAGCAGGCCGGCGAGCCGGCCGCGTCGGGCCAGCCACATGGAACCGAGCAGAATCGGCAACCCGATCGCCAGATGGAAGATGTCCACCGGAACAAAGGCCAGGATCAGTCGATCCGTTGGATAGACTGTGCTGCGCAGCAGGAGAGCGGCCAGAGCCGCGGCGCCCATGATCAGGGCCACGGCCAGGGAGAGCACGTAGGCGGTTCTGAGATCACCGGTGACGGGCAGAGGCTTCACCGATACCCCTGAGTCCGTTGTTTTCACAGTACTCCTCCCTATTCACCGGTGCTGCCGTACAGGCATTATCATGTAATGCCATTTCTGGCCGAAGCGGGCGCCCTATCCATGCACGAGGCGCCGAGATCGACGGTTTTTTCCGCCGGATATGGGTTACCGGCTGCCGGCCTGTTGCCGATCCAGGAAAGCCTGTATCAGCTCGATTATTTCCCCGGCTTTGGGGAAGCGATTTTCCTCGAATTTCGAAAAAATCACTTCTTCCTCAACCAGGACATCGAAACTGTGATAATCCCCCGGTCTCAGCTCGGTCTCCAGAGCCAGCTCTTTCTTGATTTGTTCCGCCAACCTGGCGGCAATTGATCTGTACGCTCAGGAGGTGCAGTGTCGGATCACGACACTGATGCTCCTCTGAGTGTCCGAGAACTCGTCTCCCCCGCTGTCTTCGGCGGACAGAACCACCGGCGCCGTCAGGGCGAGGGCGCAGATCAGCAACACGACTCTTCTCAACTTCATTACCTCCGGTATTATATTTAACAGGCGCTGTTTCGGAAAACGCAGTATCGAAGTATATCGGAAACAGAATCCGAAGTTAACCTCTTATGGCCATTCCGTGCCGGCGAAACCCAGGACGGAGGCCGAGGCTGAACCGCCATCTTAGCCCATCGATATGGTTGATGAAAGGATTGAGGCGTGGTGATTTTTCCAATTCTACGAGGACCCGGCGGTGCACGCCGCGCTGTTCGGTCCGGAAGAGTGCCCGCCTCCTTCAGGAGATCGATCCGCCGGCCTTCGCAGAGTAGATAATCTCAGACAGGCCGTCTGGGCTTCGGGGGATCGTGTCTGGGACACCCGGGCGCGCGGAGCTACACAGGTGTTTGCTAATAGTGAATCCCCCAAGGGGATTCACTCAGAACTTCGTTTCGATCTCCGACAGACAGGTGTCGTCGTAGCGCTCCCCCGGGTAAACCTCCAGGATCTCCAGCCGCAGGCAGGACATCCCGAACACTTCGAAGACCAGGTCCTGCTCCAGCTTCAGCTGCTCTTTGTCCAGGTTGGGCTCCAGTCCCAGGTCTTTTTCGATCTCCCGCATGAACATCGGATAGCTATCGTAGAACCGTTCCAGGGCCTCCCAGACCAGCTGCCTGTGCTCTTCATAGGATATGGAGAACTCGACGGGTTGCGGCTCCAGGGTATCCTGAAGCTCCGCCTTCGCCTCTCTCAGATCGGTCAGGAAGTACAGGTAGTAATCAAGCTCGGTAACCAGCCCGGGAGCGGTGAATCCCACCACCAGGGACAGCCTCAGCTGCTTGATGCGGTTGTTGTACCGGTAAAGATCCGGGCTGCGGGCGAAGCCGTTGGTCAGCCCCAGGCCCTCCACCGGCCCGTTCACCACGAACAGGACCCACTCCCCGATCCCGCCGCCCGGAGCCGCCTCTACCCAGCAGGTACCGGGATCGCCGTCGAACAGCTGCTCGGGGGCGTAGCAGACTTCCTCCCCGCGGATCTGCTCGCAGAAAACGGAGCTGGCCCAGGCGCTCTGCTCGAGCTTGGTGGACAGCTCCTGCCAGTCGGAAGCGCCCAGCCCGGCGGGCGGAATCAAGCCAATCGGTACGGTCAGCAGGATCAATCGCAGCATTCTTCTCATCAGTGTCATCCTCCGCCTTCAGATTGTAGCAGCACTCCGGGCAAGGATCAAAGGCGAGTCCGAATCCGCTGTTTCGACAGAACCGTTGCGGTTTTGTACAAAGGAAGGTTGTGATGATTGCCTGAGACTCGTTCCGGGGCGGCGGAGATCCCAACCGTGGCCTTGGGCTTGTACTTTTCCCGATAGACACTGAGACTCCTGGCCCGGTGAAGCCGGCTCCCTGATTTGACTTCCACAGGGATGACGTTTTTTTCGACGGCGACCAGAAACTCGACTTCCGAGGTTCTCCCTCTCCACGCGTACAGTTGAGGAACTCCAATACTTTGAAGCTCCTGGGCAACGTAATTCTCCGCAAAGAACCCTTTGTAAGTGCCAAAATCCTGGGATAAAACACTGCCAATCGGAATATCCGCCATGCACCCCAGCAATCCGATATCGAAGAGAAACAGTTTGAAGTTGTTGTTTTTTCTCCGGCTTCGCAGAGGGATTGCCGGAGATTCGACTATGTAGACCGGCATTACCAGTCCCGATTGGACCAGCCAGTCTATAGGTCCTTCCAGCTGAGAAAACTTGGAATACCCGGGGATGACGGCCTTGAACCTGTAACGGCCAACCGATGAGTCTATGACCTTTGTGATCTGCTCCGCCACACTGTCGAACACCCTGTTGATGTGGGCGGCGTTCGCTTTCCCGGAATGTTTGGCGAAATCCGCACGGTAGCCCTGGATGAGACGATGCTGAATTGCTCTTATTTCAAGAAACGTCTCACGGGACCCGGTTTTTCGTTTCAAACAGCTCTGTACGACTTCGGGTAATCCTCCGGTTACGTAGTAGAACTTCAATTCCTCCCACAACCTTTTGTGAAAAGCTTGCGGGATCGGCGGCGGAGCATCGATCATTGCTATCAACTCGGGGTATCGAGCCTTCAAAAACTCTCGGAACGTCAGGGGGTACAGTGTCAGCAGCTCTATCTTGCCTACGGGGAAGGAGGAGCTTCCCAGAGCAATACCGACATGGGATCCTGCGCAGCAGACCGCAGCATCCGGTTGCTCTTCGGCAAAGTACTTGAGGCTGGTCAGAGCTCTCGGACAATCTTGAATTTCATCGAACAGGATCAAGTCTGAAGAGGCATCGATACTGTGATCCAGGTACAATTCGAGATTTCGAAGTATCGTCGTCGGGGACAGAGATCCGTCGAACAGAGAGCAGGCATCCGGGTCTCTCTCGAAGTTTATCGTGTGGGTTCGTGCAAACTCTTTCCGGCCGAATTCGGTGAGCAGCCACGTTTTGCCAACCTGCCGGGCGCCCTTGAGCAGCAGGGGTTTGCGGCTTTCCTTGCGCTTCCATTCAACCAGCTGTCTAAAGAGATCACGTTCCACGTTGTAAAAATAGAAGAATTAGACATTTTTTGCAAGTAAAAAAAATTAAAAAATACTTTTTTTGCAACCTATCGTCCGTATGGCGCGACTCCGAGCGGCTGCTACACCCTCTCTCGACTTCGGGGCTACCCGGGGAAGAAAGAACCGGAGTTGCGGTGTCGAAAACCAGAGTTCCGGATAACTCGGCAGAGCGGTGGAACGGATTCATCAGGAGATTTTCCCCCTTCAGAAGCGGGCATTTCGACGGATCTTCGGCCCCACGCCGGGCCCGCCTCAACAGATCGAGCATTCACGCTCCGGACTGTGGCACGGTCTTTGCTGTCTGTGTCTCGTACCACGCAAAGGCCGCTGTTACCAGCGGCGGCAGAATAACCGGCACCCGGGCCGGTGGAGGAGTTCTCCAAGTTTATCGTTTTTCTGCTGTTGAGCCGCAAGCTGAAATCGATCAAGGAACCCGTGGACGGCGTTCTGCAGGCCGGCACGGTGGCCCTGGCCTTTACCACAGCGGAGAACTTCCTCTACCCCTGCGCCTACGGGCTGGGCGTGCTCCCCGTCAGGATCGCTCTGTCCACCTCCGGACACCTGTTCTACACCGCGATCTGGGGCAACATCTACGGGGCAATCGCGTACGAGAGCGCGGGGAGGAAACTGAAATCCGAGTATCGGGTGATCTTCGCCGCGGTGCTGCCGGCTGCGATTCTCCACGGTCTGTACAACTTCATGCTGAACCTGGACAGCTTCGGAGCGGCTATTCTGGTAGACGTGGCTGCGCTGGTGATGGCCGTGGCGATCTACCGCTTCCTCCGCGACCGCTCCCCCTACAACTCGATAAAGGGGCAGACCCCACGCCAGGCCATGGCCGAACTCACCGCGGCCCTGGGCTACAATCCCGGCAGCTTCCTGCTGAACCAGCGCGTAGCCCTCCTGCACCTCTACTACCGGGACTTCTCTAAATCCCTGGCCCATGTCCGCACCTGCCGGAAAAGCCGCCCGGCAAGCCCCTACTTCCAGTGCCTGGAGGCGGTGGTGCGCATCCTGGACGGAAAGATCGGGGACGGAGTGGAGTTGATGGAGAAGGCCTACCCGCGGCTGTCCCAGGAGTCGCGCAGAGCCCTGATCAGGAACATCCGCCGGGTGGTTTCCCGAAGCGATCCGTCCCTCCCCGGTCCGCTCGCCCTGGGCCCCGAGCATCCTCTGACCGCCGGTTTTTTCGAGAAGATCACCGGACTGCGCGTTCCTACGGCTACCCGCAGCTACAGCCGGGTGCAGTTGACCCGGCGCCGCTACCTGGCCAAGGCGGGGTGAGCGCTATTCAGCGGCGGCACCGCGCAGTACCGCTACGCAGTATTTCGGCTACCCGGCAGACGGATCGACCAGCTGGAGATCCCGGAAATAGTCCCGCAGATAGCCCCTGTCGCGGGCAATCAGACGACCGGCGTGGATCTTGGCGTGAGCTCCTATGAGAAAATCCGCAAGCACGCGTTTCTGCGCCCCGCCACGATCCAGATAGGTACGGAAGTGACTTCCCGCCAGCATGGCGCTTTCCAGGGAAAGGGGAACGAAATGGATCTGCCAATCCAACATGAACTCGGCAACCTCTTGTTCGTTCTCCAGCGTGGGAAATACCTCCGCGACCACACACTCACAGACAATCAGTTTCCCCTCGCTTCGGGCTTTCCTGATCGCCAGCATCGACGGATCACAATACGTACTTCCACCGACAAGCACATCCAGAATAACAGAGGTGTCCAGGGCGGAGATCATCCTCGAATTCCATCCAAATACTCATCTACGGGCTTGTTCCCCGGAATCTTGCCCTTCCCCCGCCATTTGAGAATTGCGTCTACCGATTCTTTCTTTACGGCAATCAGTTTGCCCTCGACGCTGTCGACCTCCAGCACGGTGCCGGCAACGATACCGAGCTTGTCTCGAACTGCCTTTGGAATGGTGATCTGACCCTTCTCGGACACGATCGTTTTCATACTTTTATAGTATGAATTCTTACTTTGCAAGTCAAGAGAAAAAAGCGCGATGTCTACGCGTACCGAACGCTTCGGCCTGCTCCACCACGCATCGTTAAAAAGCTCACCGTCGGATCTCACTTCCGCACAAGCATCACGCCCACTGTCAGCAACAGCACGGACCCGAAGTATCAAGCTTTTTTGCCCAAGGAGGCGTTCAAGGAGTTCTGCAGCGCAAACGCCGCACCGGCGAGCACACCGAGCAGGATGTAAGGCATGGTTCCGACCTTTTTCGTGGACATGGGATTCGGCCCACTTCATCAGCTCTGTTCACCCCGCTTCAACGCTATGGAGTCTTGGATGGTTCTGCCGGTAAACGCCATCAGAACGGCCGTCCGAGTCGAAGCGTTCGACACCTGACAATCGACGACTATCGGTTGGCCGGCTTTAAATCGACGCAGTTGACAACCTGCGGAAGCGCTATCAGAATCACCGTACAAAATCCCCCGGATCTTCGTCTGGCGCATGGGATTACGAAGAGTGGCACGGACGGTAGGGGATTTGCTATTCTAAGACAGGGGATGGCGGTGGGATATCCGCCGGGAGGGAGGTACCCAATGACTGTCGAACGAAAGATCGCCTCGGTTTTCCGGCTCAACAAAAAGAACTGGATGAAGCACGCCAACCCCTGGAGCGTGTGGACCCGCTACTCGGTGCTGCCCCTGATCGTGCTGGCCTTCTGGAGCAGGATCTGGATCGGCTGGTGGTGCGCGATTCCGGCGGCCCTCTCGCTGGTCTGGATGTTCTTCAATCCCCTGTTCTTCAAGAAGGCCACGTCCACCAAAAACTGGGCGTCCAAATCCGTTCTGGGCGAACGGGTGTGGCTGAACCGGGATACCGTCGATGTTCCGGCCATCCACAAAACCGCCCCCAAGATCCTCAATGCGATCTCTTCAGCAGGGATGCTGCTGTCCATCTGGGCCATCATCACGCTGTCCATCTGGCCGGCGGTGCTCGGCGTGGCCATGGCCTACCTGGGCAAGAGCTGGTACCTGGACAGGATGGTCTGGCTGTACGAGGATATGAAGCACGTCCCGGAATACGGGGAGTGGCTGTATTGACCGCTCAAGCCAAGTTGAGTTGTGAACTCAGGGCGATTCCTGTTTGCGATCATCGGGGGAGTGGAATGACGACACGAAGAGCGGCGGTTTTGTTGGCACTGGCATTGATTCTCATGGGCGTTCCCATTTTCGGGGACGACGGGTCCCAAGGGCCGAGCTTCCGGAGCGCAACGCTCCAGGGCTACGCCGGTCCCGGCTGGTCGGTGCTGTTCGGGCCGGGAGGCACCGGGGAGATGGCCAGCCTGGGCCCGGTGATGTTCCGCATCTCCCCGGCGGGTTACCTGGGACCGATCATCGCTTACGAGGAGAGCGCTTCGCAGGGCCCGGCGGTGTTCCTGGGCGGCATAAAGGCCGAGAGGTATCTGGGAAAGCTGTCCCGTGGATTCTACTCGACTTCCGCGGGGATCTCTATCCTGGCCGGGGCGGCGGGACTCAACAGCAGCGCCGAGCTCGCCGCCCGCATCAACGGAGAGATCAACGCCAACTTCCACCTTCTCCCCTCCCTCTGCCTGGCCGTCGGCCCCCTGGTCTCCCTCCGCTACCAGGCGGAGGATTTCACGGTGCTGCCCGGTTTCACCTTCGCCCTAAAGGAGGGAACGGTGAGCGACGCCGAGCCGCTCATCCCCCTGAGGGAGGGGGGCATCAGGATCGGCGGATACTGGCAGGGACTGTGGATTTTCACCGACAGCAAAGCCGGGTTCGTGGACGGAGGCGGCACGCGGCTGCGGCTGCCATCGGGCCTGGCCTTCGGCATCACCGGAGGGGTTCTCAGGCAGAGCATCGAGAAATCCGGAAGCGATCTGGCCGTCATGCTGACCGGGGTGACAGCGGAGTGGAATCAGCGGCTGACCTCGTGGTTCACAGTCTCTCCGCGGGTGACAACCGGCCTGGCGATGGTCGGATGGCAGGCACCGGACGGAACCATGGACGGCGGTCCCCATTTCATGATCCGCCCGGAGCTCTCCGCCTACTTCGGGATCCTCCCCTTCATGGAGGTGGGCGGCGGGGTCGGCTATCACATCGTTACCGGCGAGGCGGACACCACCATCCCCCTGGACCGGCTGTCCTCGGTTTCCTTCAGCATACAGGTCCGCGTAGGCGAGCGGTGAGGTCGGCGGGCATCCTGCATTGACGTCGACCAACTGCCTTTCCATAGCGTAAAGCTGCAGAAGGGAAATAATCAGATGGGTATCTCAATCAACCCTAAATGGTTGATATCAACCATTTTTCTTCATATATTCAATTTTGGGGGCAAAAATGGCTCTAAACATCAAGAATGAAGCCGTTGAACAACTGGCGGCGGAGATCGCACGGCTTACCGGTGAGTCCAAGACGGAGGCGGTGCGCCGGGCCCTCGAAGAGCGCAAGACAAGGCTTGCATATCGAGTGGTTGATGAAGACCGCGTGTCCCGGGTGCGGAGGTTTCTCGAGACCGAAGTGTGGCCGTCGATTCCTGCCCACGAATTGGGTCGGAAAATGTCCCGCACGGAAGAAGAACAGCTCCTTGGCTACGGCCGGGAGGGAGTATGATCCTGGATACATCGGCGGTGGTCGCCATCGT
>CAZFMD010000037.1:2177-19848 GCA_964520025.1 uncultured Spirochaetaceae bacterium | reverse complement strand
CTGCTGGTGCTCTTTCATCAGCTGTTCCAGCGAGCCGATCCGCACGAGTCTGCCCCCCACAATGAAAGCAATGCGGTGGCACAGGCGCTCGGCCTCTTCGATGTAGTGGGTGGTGAGAAACACCGTGGTGCCGCGGCGATTCAGCTCCCCGATGAGAGTGCGGATCTGACGGGCGCTGGCCACGTCGATCCCGGTGGTAGGCTCATCGAGGAACAGGATCTTCGGCCTGTGGATGAGCCCCGCGGCGATGGTGAGCTTTCGCTTCATGCCCTTGGAGTAGGCCTTGAACGGTCGTTTTCCTGCCTGTTTCAGGCCGAACTGCTCCAGCAGAGCCCCGGCCCGGGCTTTCCGCTCGGTCTTCTCGATACCGTACAGAGCGGCGCAGAAGGTGAGATTCCCGAAACCGTCCAGCTCGTCGTAGAGGTTGCTCTCATCGGGCACGATTCCCATCAGAGCCTGGGCTCGCTTCGGGTGGGCGGTGTAATCTCTTCCCTCCAGATACATGGTCCCGGAACTCGGCCGGGCCAGACCGGTGAGCAGGTTGATCGTGGTGGTCTTGCCGGCCCCGTTGGGTCCGAGGAAGCCGAAGATTTCCCCACGGCGTACACTGAAACTCGCCCCGTCCACAGCGGTGACCCCCTCGAAGCGCTTGACCAGATCCACGGCTTTCAGCAGCTCGTCCTGCCGACGCAGCTCGCCATCCGCTCTCTTTGGCAAGCTCGGTTCCTCCGGGGGTTTCGCCATTTGGCGATCGATATCTGCCATTACACCGGTTTGCCCTTCGCGGAGACTGACGACACCACATTTACAGGCCTGTCCTCACCGGTTTTTTCCCGGGGGCGGGCACAGAGTCCGTCGGGAAAGCCGGCCATGCCTTGCCTGAACTCCTGTAGCCTGGCACGATCGAGACTGTAGTGCACCATATAGCCGCTCTTATCACCTCGCACCAACCCGGCTTGCCGCAGCACAGCCAAGTGCTGGGAGACCGCGGGCTGGCTGATTTGCAGTAAGCCGGTAATGGCATTCACGCACAACGGCCGCTCGGCAATCAGACCGAGAATCTCGAGGCGCACCGGCGCGGAAAGCGCCTTGTGTAGCCGCGCCAACTCTTCTATGTTCATAAGTATATATTAATAGACTTATATTACACCTAAAGAGATGTGCACTGTCAAGAGATTTCCTCTGTTTCCCTCCATCAGACCTGTATAGATCCGCCAAGCGATCGGGAGGGGATCCTACAGGCCATTTCTCTTGTTGCGGTGAATGAGCCTATTGCCTCATTCGAAACGACTGCCAGAAAACTGTCCGTATTACTCCACAACGGTGATCAACAGCTCGGGAGGCAGGGGCGATCTGCCTGTCATCCGGCGTGTGCTTGTCTCCAGCCATAATCACACCTATCATTCGATCATGCCCGAAACGGTTCTCGTAACCGGCGCCAGCGGATTCATAGGCTCAAACCTCGCCCTCGCTCTTTCCGGGCGAGGATTCCACGTTCGGGCTTTTTACAGAAAGGGAGACGACGCCCGTCGTTTGATTGGAGCCCGGGGTTCGAGCACCCGGATTCAGCGAATCGAGGGTGATATCTGCGACGAGAGTGCTCTGGTACAGGCGGCTAGCGGCTGCAGCGCTGTTTTTCACCTGGTCGGCAATATGTCGTTCCGAAAAGCGGATTTCAACGAACAACACAAGGTGAACGTGGAAGGCACGCGCGCCGTTGTGAACGCCTGCCTGCAAACCGATGTACGGCGTCTCGTGCACACAAGCACGGTCAATGCCATTGGGCTCCCGAAACCAGACAGGGCTATAGGCAACGAGAACACGCCCTGGAGCAAAGACATGGAACGTTTCGGCTACGCAGTGACCAAGCGTCAAGGTGAGCGCCTTGCTCTGCAGGCCTGCGGTCCGAAGCTGGAGGTGGTGGTCGTGAATCCGGGCACCGTTTTCGGAGCCGGAGACATCAATGCGAACGCGGGCAGCTACATCCTGGCCATAGCCCGTTTTCCCCTGCTGTTCTATCCCGCCGGAGGAGTGAGCTGCACCCACATCGCTGCAGCGGTTGATGGACACATCGCTGCTCTTTACAGAGGACGGCCGGGACAGCGCTATATACTGGGAGGAGAGAACCTCACCTACAGAGAGATCTTTGCTACCATCGCAGATGTTTTGGCAAGGCCGGATCCTCGGCGGACCGTACCCCGGATGGCCGTACCCCGGCTCCCCCTACCGCGTGCTGCGGCCGTGGCCCTCGCCTTCGTGGCAGAAGCGTTCGGGCTCAGCTCCAAACTCTCACCCGATGCCGCCCGAGCCGGCGATC
Source organism: uncultured Spirochaetaceae bacterium (assembly GCA_964520025.1). Taxonomy (GTDB): domain Bacteria; phylum Spirochaetota; class Spirochaetia; order SZUA-6; family DRHE01; genus JAFGQJ01. The sequence continues at coordinate 17,531 of CAZFMD010000037.1, read as the reverse complement.
TCACCTTCTTCTTCTCGAGCGCTAAAGCGCAGCGAGAACTGGGCTACAGGATCCTACCCTTCCGCAGTGCCGTAGAGCAAGCCGTACGGTGGTATCGGAAGGAAGGATTTCTGCGCTGAGCGGTCAGGCTTTCCAGGATATTTCAAGCAGGGAATCGAGACCGCTGGACCGTAGAACTTCATCGCCGGGAACACCCCGATCGGTCCATCCCATGGCTCGGTAATAGGCGGCTACGGCCTCAGCGGCATGATCCGCCCTCAGCCCACTGTTCGGGCCGGAGGGAACGGGGGTGCCGATGAACCGCTCAGGAAGCCGGTCGTCCGCCGGAGTCAGGCCGAAGGAGATATTCAGCAGTCTCTCCAGGTGGAGGGCCCTCTCCCCCGCCGCCAGGAGGTCGGGGCCCCGGAGCTCCAGCTGCGTTACTCCCCGTATCAGGTCCGCTTCCTTTTCCAGGTCGAAATCCCCTATCAAGCTCAAAGAGGGAATCTTGCACAACCCCAGACAGTCCAGAGCCGCGCAGACGGCGGTAGATCTTTTTATCAGATCTTCCTTGCCCCGGTAGGTTCTGCGGTCCACCGATTCGTCCGAACCGAATTGTTCCCGTCCCCGCTGCGGGGGCCAGCGTTGTTCGGGAATGGCGTACACATTGTTGAAGTCCGCCCCCCGCGAACAGACGGCGTAGCCCAGCCCTGCGCCCTTCACGCTGCGCGGATCGGTGGTGGAGACTTCCATCCCCTTGACATGATAGGCGAAATCTTCCGAACCCCTGCCGAGGAGTTCGGCGGCCCTCTTTACCCCCATACCGAGGATCTTGCCGAAACCCGTCCTGGAGGCAATCTGGCGGACAATCTCTTCCATGGCGGGAGCATTGCCCCAGGTCAGGCTGATTCCCCCCGTATCTTCGTCGGTGACAATCCCCTTCTGGTAGAGGTCCATGCCGAAGGCCAGAACGCCCCCCGTGGACACCGTATCGATCCCCAGGCTGTTGCACAGATCCGAAAGGCGCATGATCTGCTCGGCGTCGAAGAGCCCGCACTTGAATCCCAGGGAGGATACGGTCTCCCACTCCGGCCGCGCCCCCCGGTATCCCTGGTACTTGCCGCCGCCGATCTGTACATCGGCCTTGCAGCGCACCGGGCACCCGTAACACCCCCGCAGGCGGGTAACGTATTCCGAGAACTTCTCGCCGCTTATCCGCACAGCCCGGTCGTCCCGCTGATCGTTGAAGTTTCTGATCCCCAGGACCCCGGCCTCGTTGCTGTTTACCGCGCATTCCGAAACACCCAGGGATGCGAACCTCCCATACCGGGGGGATGCTTTGACGTGCCCCAGGTATTCCCGCACCGCGGCGACGGCGGGGGCATCCTTGTTCCTGCCGACCTTCCCTCTTGGTACAACCAGGGCCTTGAGGTTCATGGAACCCATCAGGGCCCCCATGCCCGATCTGGCCGCCGTGTTGTGGGGGCCGTGCCGTATGACCGAGAAAGGAGTAAGATTCTCTCCCGCCGGACCGATAACAAGGCAGTCGATCTCTTCCCCGAAGTCCTTCCGTATGCGCTCCTCGGTTTCTCCGGTGGTAAGCCCCCGGTATGGTTCCCCGTCCAGCAGCACCGCATCGCCTTCCCTGAAATACACCAGGGAAAGCCGCTGCGCCGCGCCTTTGATGACAGCACCTTGCAGGCCTGATCTGTGCAGATGGCTGCCGAAGGTGCCGCCCACATTGGCGTACCCCAGAAAACCGGTTTGAGGAGATTTACCCCCGATGTGCAGGCGGATGGATCCGGGGGCGATTGTTCCCGCTAAAAGACCATTGGACAAAACGAGGATGTTTCCGAGACCCTGGGGATCGCCGGATTCTTTCATTTCCCGGTACAGGATCCAGTCGGCCAAACCCCGGCCGCCTAGGAGCTTCGACACCCCTTCAGGATGAACGGCGAATATCGAAATATCCGGTATGGACAGGTCGATCTGGGCTATATTCCCCGACATGGATCATCCTTCACTTCAGGATACCCCGGATGCTCCCACGGGAAGGTTCTTCTTTCCGGGGAACTTGATCTGCCACAGCACGATCAATCCCAGGATGAGTACCCCTATGCCGTTCCACATAATCCCCGGAACAAACAGAAAGCCGGCGGCGGCGGCCAGCATGATCCGCTGCGGCAGATTCGTTTTCCTGATAAGGTAATTTTCCCACACTCCCACAAAGGCCAGGAGCCCCAGCATAACAGCAGCACCCGTCTCCACTATCATCAGGAAACTATCCTGTAGAAGTATGCCGGGACGGAAATAGAACATGAAGGGCAGAATATAGAGCCCCTTGGCGTATTTGAAGGCGGTAAACATGGTTTTCATGGCATCCGCCCGGGCAATACCCGCCCCCACTATGGAGGCGAGCCCCACCGGGGGGGTTATTTCCGAGTCGATGCTGAACCAGATCATGATAAAATGGGCGGCCATCAGGGGAAAGCCCATGGTCATCAGGGCGGGTCCGACGGCTACGGCTGTGACAATATAGGCCGCGCTGCTGGCGAGCCCCATCCCCAGTATCAGGGAAATCAGCCCCACCAGTACGATGGCCAGGAAGGGACTGCCCCGGGAAAGGGTGGTGAACAGCCAGCTGAACTTGAGCCCCACTCCGGTCAGACCCACCATCGACAGGATGATCCCGATACAGGCCACCAGACTCCCGATGCTCAGGGAATACTTTCCTCCCAGAACCAGAGCATCGTAGTACAGCTTGTAGTCAAACTTACGGTGCTTTATCACATTGATGATCACCAGGGTCAGGATGCCCCCAAGGGCCGAAAGATTCGGTGGATATCCGAAGGCCATAATCACCACAATAACAACGATGGCGAAGAAAAAATGCCAGCCGCCCTTGAGAATACTGAGAGCCGATTCTACCTTTACCGTATCCTTCACCCGGATGTCGTTCTTCTTCGCTTCGATGTGGACGAAGGCCATCAGGGTGATGTAATAGAGCAGAATCGGCATAACCGCCACGCCCACGATCCTCAGATAGGGAATCTGGGTGAACTCGGCCATGATGAAGGCCACAGCCCCCATGATGGGCGGCATAATCTGGCCACCGGTGGACGCGGCCGCTTCAATGGCCCCCGCAACATGGGGCTTGTAGCCGATCTTTTTCATCATCGGGATCGTAAAAACCCCGGTGGAGGAAACGTTGGCGATGGCACTTCCGGAGATGGAACCGAGAAAAGCGCTTCCCACCACGGCGGCCTTGGCGGGGCCTCCGACGGACTTCCGGGTAAGGGCGAAGGCCAGTCGTATGAAGAACTCCCCGCCTCCGGTCCTTTCCAGGAACGCCCCCATGATGATGAAGGGGGCTACATAGATGATCATCATCCGGGAGGATATGCCGTAGAATCCTTCCAGGCCCGCGTAGATCTGGCTGACGATGGAGGTGAGGGAGAATCCACGGTGCCCGAATTGTCCCGGAATGAAATTCCCGTACAGGGCGTAGACAATCAGCAGGAGCGAAACGATGGTCAGGGACCAGCCGATCACACGCCTTCCGATATCCAGACCGAGGATCACCATAATCACTCCGAAGACGATATCCGGCGTGGTGAGCATACCCAGCCGCATGAACCGACTGTTGTAGTCGCGCATCACATAGATCGATCCTGCTATGGAAAGAACAATGATGATGATGTCCGGCACCGAGAGTCTCGTCAATTTCCCCTTTTTTCGGAAAGGGTAGACCACGGCGGTCATGACAAACATGAGCATCAGATACGAGGCGTACTTTATGACCACGTCAAAGCCCATGTTGACGGTGCTGTAGATGATAAACAGGGAAATGAGGGCCAGTGCGCCCCGTACGATATGGTGAGGAATTCCCGTGAAGTTCCTCTGAACCTCCCGGGTGACTTCCTGGCTGGCCGCCAGGGCTTCTTCCTCGCTAATCAGTTCCATATATGTTGTTTTCCTCGGGGAAGAAGTAGACCGGCGGTTTCACAATCCGGTTTTGCCCGCAGGAAACCGCCGGTTCTTGTATTTCTGTTATTTCAGAGCTCCCACTTCGCGGTAAAACCGTTCAGCCCCGGGATGGAGAGGTATGGGCTGGAAAGCAGCCGCTCCCTCCAGGGTGATACCGCCTCCGGCGGGATGTACTTGGGCAAGGTAATCGAGACCGGCCTGGCTGTAAACCGCCTTGGTCGCCTCGTACACCACATCTTCAGGAACATCCTTGTTACAGCCCCACATGGCCGCCAGGCCGACGGTTTCGACCGTACCTACTCCGCGATACGCCCCGTCGGGAATAGTCACCGGCAGATACTTCGGCTTGTCCTGGACGAGTTTCTCTCGATACCCGGGGGCGAACTTCACGATTCTGACATCATGGGTCAGGGCGAGCTCGCTAATGGTGGGGGTCGGAAGAGTGGAAATTTCCATAACCGCGTCGACCTGTCCGAGCTTCAGGGCTTCCATGGCTTCCCGGGCCGGCAGATAGACACTTTTCTTGAAATCCTTGTCCGGGTCGATGCCATGGGCCCGGACGATGTCGAAGAACGTCTCATGCATGGACCCACCGGGAGAACCGACACACACCGCCTTGCCCTTGAGGTCCTGGAAGGTCGTTATTCCGGTGCCCGCCAGCGTGAAGGTCTCCACATACTGCATGTACAAGATGCCCACGCCCCGCATGTTGTCGAACTTCTGATCGTAGGGCGGCAGCCCTTCGAAGGCCAACGGCGGATTGCTGCTGTTGAGCATCCCGAAATCCGCTTCGCCGGAGTGAAGCCGGTTGATATTCTCGTTTACCCCGCCGGAGGTAACAGCGGTAAGAAAAACACCGTCCACCTGCTTCGAAACGTAATCCGAAATACCTCCTCCGATCGCGTAGAAACCGCCGCCCATCGATCCCGTGGTGAAACTCACCTGGACCGGTGCCTTTTTAGCCGGTTCCTCCGTCGGCCCTTCCTGCTCGCCCCCCGCCCAGACGGACAGGCATACCAGCGCCAGGAGAGCCATGGCAACAAACAAAACCTTCTTCATACAACACCTCCCTCAAAAAATTTCCATATTATACACGTTTGAGAATATTCTCACAACAAAAATATTCAAAAATATGGAACAACGATCCACCTTGTGGAACACAATTCGCCTCTATCACTTCAATCCGTCCAGCCGCTCCGTTCCGATATCCCTATTCGTCGAAGCAAATCCTCTCCGAGTTCATCATGCTGGTATATATAGGAGGAGAGTATGAAACGAGATGGCATTGTGTCGGCTCTGTGTCTAGTGGTAGCTGTCCTGTTGGCGGTTTCCGGCTGTGCGAAAGCAGGAAAGCCCTACTCCAAAGAGGACCTGATGGAGAAGTTGAGCGGGGAGTGGAAGAACACCGAATATGATCTGTCGACTTCTCCTGCCCGGCGAAATGTCGACCTGCAGGGCAATTTCAGGCAATACGACAAGACCTACAAGGATACGGATGAGAGGACCGGGAAATTAACAATTACCAAAGCCTGGAGCGAATCGGAGAGATTGGTCTGGTTCAGGGACAAGGTCTACTACTACGATTCGGATACAACGGTCTACGAGTTGTCGAAGCTGGATCTTAATAAGATGGACTGGAACCTGCTCTGGTCCGAGGAAAAATTCCCGGCCGAGTGGGATGCGGTAGAGTATCCATCCTATTTCTATAGGAAGTAGGGTAGCTGCCGTTCCTGCTTCTGTACAAGTTACCGGGGCAGAAGCAAATACACCGGCCCTAGCTTCAAAAGCTCAGTCCTTCACCTCTTCACTGAGAAATAGATCTCTTTTTTGAGATCCTCGGGGGGGTTTCTCTCGAATCGACCCTTATCTGAAGATCAGGTTGGGCAGAAACATCGAGATCTGGGGAAACAGCACCAGGATCACCAGAACCACCACGTAGGTGATGATGAAGGGAATCACGGATCTTGAGATCGATTCCAGTGTTACGTTGGCAATCTTCAGACCCACGAACAGGTTAGCTCCCATCGGCGGAGTCAGGAAGCCGATCTCCGCGCAAACCACGAACAGCACCCCGAAGTGAACCGGATCCACCCCCAGCTCAGTAACCACCGGCAGGAAGATCGGCGCCAGGATGATGATCTGGGAGAAGGTCTCCGCCCACATGCCGACGAAGATCATGAAGCCCATGATGATCAGCAGGATGACGATGCGATTCTGGGAGACCCCGGCAATCCCGCGACCCAGGGCCTGGGGAATCCCCATTATGGTCAGCAGCCGGGCAAAGACGAAGCCGGCGGCAACCAGGATGAGCAGGGTTCCTGTCAGCTTCAGGGTGTTCGCCAGAGCCTCGTAGACATCCTTGAGCTTCATGGTCCGGTTGATGAAGAATCCAACGATCAGGGAGTAGAAGATCGTCACTTCCGCAGCCTCGATTGGGGTGAAGAAGCCCGCGTAGATCCCGCCCAGAAGCAGGATGATTGCGAGCAGGGCCCACTTGGCATCCCAGATCGCCTTCAACGCCTCCAGAACTGTCATCTTCTGATACTCCCGCTCCTCCTCACCGTCGGTGGACATTTTTGGGAAAAATCTGAGCATCAGCGCCGAGGTGATCGAGAGCGCCAGGGCCATGAGCAAACCGGGGACCACGCCCGCTGTGAACAGCTCGGCAATCGATTGGTTGGCGATGATTCCGTACATGAGAAAAGGGTTGCTCGGGGGAATCAGGATGCCCAGCGCCCCGCCGCTGGCCGCCACGGCTCCGGCGAACCGGGGCTTGTACTTGGCCACGATCATGGCCGGGATCATCAAGCCCCCGATCGTGGCAACAGTGGCCGGCCCGGAACCGGTGACCGCGGCAAAGATGGCGCAGCTCACGATGGTGATCACCGCCAGGCCGGAACGGAAAGAGGCCATGAAGCGCTTGACCATTCCCACCAGGGCCGCGGTGATGCCCGCCTTCTGGAACAGGTTGGCTACGAAGAGAAAACCCACGACAGCAATGAGCGGGTATTTGTTCACCCCGGAGTAGAAGGTTCGCACCATGAAATCCATCGGCGCGCCGGTGGTGTAGAAGAAGATCAGGGAGGTCAAACCGAGACAAACATAGATGGGAAGTCCCGTGATCAGCAGTCCAACCAGAATCAGCGCAATAGCCATATCTGCCTCACCTCCTACGTTTCCGCCTGCTCGGCTTGGTCGCCATCCACTCCGCGTCGTTGTTTGATCAGCCGCTGGATGTATTGCTGGATGAGCCTGAGGGTCAAAAGGGCAAAACCAATGGGAATCGTCAGAAAAACGTAGTGAAGGGGAATCTTGAGGATACCGCTCAATCCGAGGAAAGCCTTCTGGTGCAGATAGTAATCCATGGAGAGATAGACGATAAAGATGTTGAATCCTATCCACACGAGATCGGTGATGACCCGCAGCACCTTTCGGGCTGCCTTGGGAAGGGCGTCCGCAACAAAGGAAATGCGGATGTGATCATCGCTCTTCATCCCGTAGCTGGCCCCCAGGTAGCAGACGAACACAAAGCCGAAACGGGACAACTCCTCCTGCCAGGGCAGGCCGGACCTGAACACGAGCCTGAGAACCACTCCCAGGAAAACCAACGTCACCACCACGCCAAGAACTACCGTCCCGATGACCTCCTCGAACTTGTCGTCGATAAACTTCAGAATGCGTTTCATGGCTACCCTCGGTTTCTCTCTGGGTGGTATCGTTCTGCCGGATTATACAACGCTCCCTGCAGGGACCATCACGGCCCTGCAAGGAGCGTCAGTTAGTTTACTAGTCTATCGGCTCCCTCGCCAGCTACATGCCGGCCGCGGCAAATACTTTTTCGACGAACTGCTTGCCGACCGCGGCATCGCCCTCGCCGATGTCCTCGTAGTGGAGGGACCAGCTGCTGCGAGACTTCTCGGCCCACTGCTCGTAATCTCCGGGCCGTCCCAGGAACTCTACGCCGTGTTCCTCCTTGGAAACTTCGATTGCTTCTTTCAAGATCTCAGAAGAACGGGCATCCACCCGGGGCATGCTGTCCATGGAGGCCTTGTCCACGGCTTTTTTCAAGTCGTCGGGAAGCTTTTGGTAACTCTCCTCGCTCATCATCAGAACCGATACCTGCAGGATATGATCGTTGTTGGTGATGTACTTGACAACTTCGTTCATCCTGGCAGAGATCAGGACGGAGTTATCACATTCGAAGGCGTCCACCACGCCCAGCTGCATGGCGTTGAACAGCTCCGACCACTCCACGGGGGTGGGACTGATGTCCCAGGACTTTACCATCTCCACCATAATCGGACTGGGGGGAACGCGGAACTTCAGCTTCTTCAGATCGGCCAGCTCATAAACAGGTTTCCTGGACATGACGTGACGGTAGCCTGAGTCCCACATGGTGATGAGGCGCATGTTGGCTCTCTCGACGGTGTACTCATTGAAGTCGTCCCACAGTGTGTCCCGGGCTTTGCGGAAGTTGGTGTTGTCTTCGAACATATAGGGAAGGATCACCGCGCGGAGGCGAGGCGCGTAGTTGGTAACTAGGTTGATACTGGTCACGAAGGCGTCCAGCGCGCCGGAAACCACCAGGTCCGCCATTTCAGAGTCATTCCCCAGCTGGGCATTGGGGTAGATCTCCGCCTGGATGCGGCCATCCGAATACTCCTCAACCAGCTCCTCGAACACCATGGCGGTCACGTGCAGGGCGGAATTATCCGCTGCCATGTTCGAGTGACCGATCCGAATGTTGTAGGTCTCCTCCGGCCCGGACGGCTGTCCGCCTGCCCACAGGCTCTGAATGCCCAGAAGCAGCATCAGAACAGAGAACAGCACGAGCAATGTCTTGAATTTGCTCATTTCATACCTCCTTGAAATGTAGGTTACAGTGGAAAAAAAATTATACTCTCTTCGATTTTTTCGTGTCAAGAAAAAAACCAACGGATTTGATCAACATTATATCATCACCCTGTTCCGCTGTGTGCAGAGGGCGCACATGCCGATTAAAACCTGAGCGATATTTCCCTGTTCTCTCTCAACGATCGCTCGGCTTCCAGGCAGATGATTACGACTTTCCGGCCGTCCTCGGGAGGGTAGAAGGCCTTGCCGCGGACAAAAAGCGCGGCGGCTTTTTTGATCTCCTCCTGAAGCTCGAACAGCTCTCCCGAGATCTCCACGGGTACCTCCTCGGCGCTCTCCCTTCCCTTTCGCTGTAGCTTGAGACTGAACTGCGGTTCCAGGGTTCTGTCCATGGCCCCGGACCAGGCCGAGCGTATCGCTCCTTCGCTACCCACGATCTCCACCACCAGGTGGTGTTCGAATCCGCTGAGGGTTTGGGTGATCACCCCGTAACTCCCGCCGGAGAACTTCAGCACTGAGGAGAAGTTGTCGTACAGCCCCTCGCCTCTGTTCTTGGAGTTGCCGTATGCCTCGATGGAGAGGGGATCTCCCAACTCCTCGAAAAACCAGAGCACCAGGTCGAAGAAATGGATCGGTTCTTCGAGGATCCAGGATCCGACCCGGGAACGGTCGTAGCGCCACTGTTCGGCCCCCTTGCGGTACGGATGCCGGAAGAGACTCACCATGGCGTACTGAGGGGCGCCGATCTCCCCGGACCTGACCAGCTCCCTGACCTTGCCCCACTGCTTGGATACGCGAAACTCGTGACCGATCGTCAGAACCCGATCGTTCTTGCGGGCTGCTTCCAACAGCCTGTCGCATTCCTCGATCGTACCGGCCATCGGCTTCTCCAGCAGCACGTGCTTGCCGGCCTCCATGGCCGCGATTCCCGCCTGAGCGTGGAGAAAGGTCGGAAGCACGATATCTACGGCGTCCACATCCTCCCGCCGCAACAGCTCCCGGTATTCCAGATACACCTCGACACCGGGATGATCGGCTTCGGCCTGCCGACGGCTTTCTTCACTCTTACAGGAAATGGCAATCAACTCGGTTTCCTCACCCCGGGCAATCGCCGCAGCGTGGTGCTTGCCCCAGGCGCCGTATCCGATCAATCCGAAACGCATAGTTCCCTCCTGTTTACTAACAACAGCTTACTTTACAGGGATTGTCAAGGATTACCGAACCAGGCTACACCTTTCACCCTCTACCGATTAATCTCAGGAAGCCCGTGGAATATCCCAGGGTTTGAGCCGGACACACATCGATGCAATGACCGCATCCCACGCAGCGCGAATCGATAACAGCCTCCCCCTTGAGCGCTCTGTCCTTGATGCGAATGGACAGAGGACAGGCGGCATCGCATTTTCCGCAGCCGATGCATTTACCTCTTGTGGTAACGATCTTCTGGCCGACCGCTGTTCCTACCCATCCCAATACCGTGCCTAAAGGGCAGAAGTAGCAGTATCCCCTGCCAATCAGTACCGTCCAGAAGAACATGGCCAGCAGCAGTTCGACGACCAGGTACTTGTAGGTCTCCAGGGTTTCGACAAGCCGCATTCCCGCCGGCTGGAGGTCGAATACTAAAACGGCCAGCCAAAAGACCGTGAATATCAGGCTCGTTCCGAGAAGCAACCACCTCATTACGGCAAAGAAGCCGAGCGTCCCCTTGCCGAGCTTTCTCCTCTTTCCGAACAGCGGAAACGCGGGAGCGAAGACCTCGGAGGCGAAGCCGTTGAACAGGCATATGGTCGAACATTGCCAGCGGCGGCCCAACAGCAAGGTGCCGGCCAGCACCACGACATGGATAGCGGCAAACACGACCAGGGCTGAACGGATACCGCCTTCACCCCAGTGTAGCAATTGGTTCTGATAGAACGAGGAACTGCTCACGGCCAAGCGCAGACCCGACGTGGACCAGGGCAGGGGCATGCCAACGAAGTACAAATCGGGATTCCCGCTAACCAACGGGCCCAGAATATGGATCACAAACGCCGCCGACACAAAACCGATCAGATTGTACCGCCTCATCCGGGGAATCTCTCTCTTGCCGACCACTCTCAGTGTCAGAATGGAACAGACGATGATGAGGATCGTCTTGAATTGATTCTCGTAGAACTGCCAGAGGGCCAGAATCACGGCCTGTGCTCGAGGTGAAGCATTCGGAGCCCAGCCGAAATTGATACCGGCGATCAGCAGGCCCAACAGGATGTAAAGGAACAGGAGGCCCTTGAGAAACCTCAACTCCCAGGAGGGGCGCGGAGGTTGGGTTTCCGAGATTTCCTCGGTTCGATGGGTAGACCCGGCTGTGTTTCTGCCGCCCTGAAGTGACATTCGACTATCCTATCCGATCTCATCGCTTCGTTACACCCGCAGTCAACTCGACTGCCCGTATCTTGCCTGACCGAAGGATGTTCCTGCTATTCGTTCCGTTCTCCGCTCGTGCCATCGATGATCTCTCCGGGCTTTGTGCGCTCCCCGCCACCACTACGCTGTTCATGTCTAGTACGCTCTTTGCGTAGTGCCACGCCGTACCAGTCGATGCGGCGGGTCAGCACCATCACGCCCGCCAGGATCACAAACAATCCCAGGGAACCGATCAAGAGTGCATAATCCTCGGATTTCAGGGCTGCGTAGAGAAAAAGGTAGCCTGCGGCCAGCACCAGGGACATGATCCAGGCTCGTCGCCAGGCGTCCAGCACGGCGCTGGAGTAAACGGTAATCAGAGCCGTGGTGGCTAAACCGGCCAGAAGGTAGGTCCAGTCGAAACTGAGATGCTCCGATACCGATACCAGCAGAAGGTAGAAGACACACACCGCAAACCCCACCAGCAGGTACTGAAACGGGTGAACCCTGCGGCTGCCGGCGACCTCGAAGAGAAAGAAGATCAGGAAGGGCAGCAGCACGAAGAGAATCCCGTACTTCACCGAGCGCAAGGATTTCATATAGGCATCCACCGGAATCATCAGCTCCACCCCAAAGACCGAATCGAGAAATACATGATTTTCCAAATGGCCGCGCAGCCAACTCTGACCGTAACCGCGATTCAGCGACAGTACATACCATTGGGCCTCGAATCCTTCCTCACCCACGTTTCGTTCGCTGGGAAGAAAGGCGCCGTCGAAGCTGGGACTGTTCCAGGAGGAGGACAGCTCGACCCGGGTCTGTTCCCCCAGGGGTACAAAGCTCAGGGAACGTCCGCCTTGAAGATGCAGATCGAAGTCAAAGGTATGAGCTGTTTGTTCGGTACTTCGCTGCTGCCCAAGGGCACCCGGCTCCAGAGGCGCTCGTATCTCCCCGCTGAACAGCCCAACTTCTCCCCGGTCGGCGGAGAAGGGAATCGACTGGGAATCCCAATGCAGGGTGACCCGCTCCTGGAGCCCTCGCATGTCTGGAAGCTCTACCACCACCGCGGCGTCCTCCCAGAATATGTCCTGTTCGGCGATCCTCCAGTCACCGAAATCCGGCTCGCTGAAACTTCCCTCGACCTGCAGATCCGCCGTGTAAACGGTGACCTCGAAGATGCCGCGATTACGTTTATCCGTGTCTACCGATCCGGCCACTTCCAGGGTATCGGGAAGAAAGTAGGCCAGTTCGACGTACTCCTCGGTCTTGCCCTCCTCGACCTCGACTCGCTTCAGATAGGGGACAACCAATACCGGACCGGCTAGTATCTGTTCTCCTCCCCACTTTGCGATCACCTCCGCCTCCGCCTCCAGGCGGGTCATATTGCGCTCTTCGATCAGAGCCCGGATCATCTGCAGGGGAATCAGAAAGACGAGCAGCAGCACCCCGATCAGAACCATCTTCAACACGGTACTCCAATTCCTGCTCTCCTGAAGCGCACCCTTGAGTTTGTTCACCTTCGACCTCCTCGAGAAATTGATTTCGTATCCGAGGCTATCCCTCTCGGCGGTTCTCTTCCTGTCCTTTATCAGCTGATTTTGTGAACAATTGTGGCAAAATTGTGGCCGCCTCCCTTCTGGAAGGGCATTACAGGCTGTGGTACTATTCACTAGATGCAACCTGTGATCGAACCCCTGGTCGCGCTTGTCGATGATGAGGAAAATATCCGTGAGCTGGTGAGCTATGCCCTGAAACAGGAGGGCTACCGGGTGGCCGCCTACAAGGACGGAGAACAAGCCTGGAAGGCTTTTCAGCAAACACTGCCCGATCTGGCAATTTTGGACATCCTCATGCCCCGGATGGACGGATTGGAGCTGTGCCGCAGGATACGCAAGCTCTCCGAAACACTACCCCTGATATTCCTGAGCTCCAAGGATGAGGAGTTCGACAAGGTTCTGGGTCTTGAGCTGGGCGCGGATGACTACCTGTGCAAGCCCTTCTCGACCCGGGAGCTTCTGACCCGGGTGAAGGTTCTGTTTCGCCGGCAGGCCCTGGTCCGGACAGAAGAATTAAACACGGAACAAACGTCTGTCCACCGCGGGCCTCTCGAGATGGATCGAAGTCGTCACCTGGTGCTTTGGAAGGGACAACGGGTAGCTCTGACGGTAACCGAGTTCCGAATCCTGGAAGCGCTGATCCGCCAACCCGGATTCGCCAAAACCCGGGAACAGCTTCTCAAAGAGGGCTATCCGTACGACGAATACATGAGCGACCGCAACATCGACGGACATATCAAGCGGATCCGCAAAAAAATCGCACGGCTGGATCCCGAGTTCGATGAAATCGAGACGATCTACGGTCTGGGCTATCGCTATAGAGCCGACTCGCAAACATGATCAACAGAATCCTGATCTTCTTTTCCCGAATCAGCGTTCGCCTGCTCACTTTCAACATCCTCATCGTTTTTCTGCCGGTCGCTGGATTGCTGTATCTGGATACCTATGAGAAACAACTGCTCCACTCCCTGGAACATGCCCTGGTTCAACAGGGCCGGATCCTGGCTGCGGCCTTGTCCGGTGAGAATCCACTTCAGCGGGACAGCGCCCGCAAGATCCTGGTCGATTTGGAGCAGCGCCACGAGGCGCGCCTGCGGATTCTGGATCCGGAGGGAAGAATGCTTTCCGACTCCAGCCGTTTGGGACCGGGCACCGAACCACAGGGCTCTGAACAACCGGAAGAGCTCCTCCGAGTACCCAAGGAAGAAGGCCGGGATACAGTGCCCGCCGAGCAACGGATACTGTACCGGATCGCCATATATCCGGTGCAGCTGTATCGCCGCCTGTTCCGGCCCCCGCAGCCGCCCCTGGAATCGGCGGAGTTCTACGTCAATACGGATATCTTGATGGGACCGGAGATACGGGAGGCCATAGAGGGACGATACGGCGCCATGACCCGTATTTCCACGGGCGGACAGCGATCCGTCACCCTCTACAGCGCCATTCCCGTTCGTAGCGAGGATTCGGTGGTCGGCGTGGTGTTGGTCTCCCAATCCACCTATCGCATTCTCCGGGACCTGTACGAGCTGCGTCTGCAAATTTTCACGATATTTCTCGTTTCCCTGGCCGCAGCGGTGGCCCTGAGCCTGTTGGCCTCGACCACGATCGCCACTCCGGTAAGGAAGCTGCGCAGACAGGCGCGGGAAATCCTCGATCACCGTGGTCGGTTACGCGGGCAGTTCCGCTTCAACCGGCGTCGGGACGAAATAGGTGATTTGTCCCGCTCTCTGGAAGAGATGACCCGAAAACTCCGGGGGCACCTCGAGTTCGTCGAATCCTTCGCTTCAGACATCTCCCATGAGTTCCGCAATCCTCTTTCTTCCATACGATCAGCCGCAGAGATGATCCCTCAGAGCAATACCACCGAAGATCGTAATCGCTTTCTCTCCCTGATTCAGAAAGAAGTGGGGCGCATGCAGCATCTTCTCGGTGCGGTACGGGAGATCTCCCTGCTCGACGCCCAGCTGGGGGATGAAACACGGGCTTCGGTGGAGGTCAGCCAGATCCTCACGAAGGTGGTGGAGGCACGAAATCTCCGGGAGGAGCTTTCGATACCGGTAAAGCTGATCGAGAAATACACCCCCCTTGTCGTCTCTATGGCTCCCGAACGCCTGATCCAGGTCCTGGAGAATCTGCTGGAAAACGCCCTGAGCTTCGCCTCCACGGCGGTGCGTATCGGGCTTTCCCGCGCCTCGGGACACGCGGTAATCTGCTTCCAAGATGACGGGCCGGGAATCCCGAAACAGCACCTGGAGAAAATATTCGATCGCTTCTTCAGCTACCGCCCCGATGAGGCCTCCACGGGATCCGGGGATCCAGCCGGGCCTCACCTCGGTCTGGGCCTGGCCATCGTCAAAGCCATCGTAGAGGGCTACGGCGGCGGCGTGAAGGCTGGTAATGGCTCGCCTCAGAAGGACGAACTGAAAGGCGCCCGTATAGAAGTCCGCATACCCCTGTGCGGCGTGTAATCGACTGTTCCCGGACCCTATCCTATAACCGACTGATCAGCCGAGCAAAAACCGCGCGGCTAGTATCACAGCTCCTTACAAAAAAGTGGTAGTTTTATAAAAACGGGCTACCAATAATATATACAGAG
>CAZFMD010000037.1:0-2077 GCA_964520025.1 uncultured Spirochaetaceae bacterium | reverse complement strand
CCTTACAAAAAAGTGGTAGTTTTATAAAAACGGGCTACCAATAATATATACAGAGACAAGAATAGAGACTGAGCTCAAGGACAATGACAGCACTCGACACGGCTCCGGGGGTACGGAGCATTTCCAGGCGTGATCCGACTCGTCTCCTCCAAATCGTCGAGGAAATCTATCACATCAAGGACCTGGATACTCTTCTGGAGAAAGTGCTGTTCGAGGCCAGGAAGTTCGTCAGTGCCGAGGCCGGCACTCTCTATCTGGCCGCAGGACGGTACCTGTACTTCAGCTATGTACAGAATGAAGCGCTGTTCCGCGAGGATCGACCCAAAGACAAGTACATCTACTCCAACAAGAAGCTTACCATAGACAAGAACTCCCTGGCCGGCTACGTCGCCGCCACCGGAGATGCCCTGCTGGTCGATGACGTATACGATATCTCCAGCAATGTCAGCTACCACTTCAATCCCGATTTCGACAAAAAAACCTCCTACAAGACACAGTCCATTCTGATCGTTCCTCTGGAGACAACGGATCACCTGATCCTGGGTGTGCTCCAGCTCATCAACGCCAAGGGCGAGAATGATCTCGTCATTCCCTTTTCCATGCAGGACCGGCTGTACATCACCGAGTTTGCCCGGAATGCGGCCAATGCCATCGAGAAAGCCAAGTTGTCCAGAGAGATGGTGCTGCGCATGGTGGAGCTGGCGGAGCTGCGGGATCCCTATGAAACGAGCCAGCACGCCAAGCGGGTCGGAGCCTACTCGATCGAGCTGTACGAGGCCTGGGCCCTGCGCCACAGGGTCGATGATCGCAAGATCAAGCATATGAAGGAGATCCTCCGCCATGCCGCAATCCTACACGACGTGGGCAAGGTGGCTCTCAGCGACGTGATTCTCAAGAAACCGGGCGGGCTGGGTAAGGACGAGATAACCCAGATGAAATCCCATACGATCTACGGGGCTCGACTGTTCAAATACGTTCACTCTGCCTGGGATCGGATGGCCGCGGAGGTTGCCCTCAACCACCACGAGCGCTGGGACGGCCGCGGTTATCCGGGAAAGATCGACAACATCTTCGCCAGAGAGATCCGCTTCGGGCCGGGTAAACGAGCAAAGGAGATACCCCTGGCCGCTCGAATCGTCGCCCTGGCGGATGTGTACGACGCCCTGATGTCCAAAAGGTCGTACAAGGACAGCTGGAAAGAGGAACAGGCGATCCGCTATATCCGGGTGCAATCCGGCAGGCAGTTCGATCCGGAGCTGGTGGCTTTGTTTCAGAGAAACTACGACACGATTCGGGCAATCCGCAAACGTTACGCCTGAGCGCTATTTTTCCCGCTTTGCTTTTTCGCCCTCGGAGTTATTTCCCCCAGTTCTAGAAGCTCGCACAAACGACCGTAGTCCAACTGTTCGGATTTTGCAGCCAGGGCGGAGAACTCCGCCTGGGCGCCGGGTGAAAAAAACAACCTGGGTTCCTCCCTGGGCCCCGTCTCCAGAATGACCAGACGCCGGGCATGAGCCGCCAGTTTCAGATTTCCCCGATTTCCCGGGCCGACGGGGAAGCTGCACAGAACAGTCAGATCCGCCTCCTCTACCATATTGAAGGCCTTCTGCAGATCCTCCGCCGTGATATGGGAGAAAGCACCGATAACCAGGGAAGGAATCTCGAGAGCCTGCCACAGCTTCTGATCCGCATCGTACTCGTGGGCAATGCCCGCGCTGATCCTGTAACCAAGACGTACAAGCTCCCTGGTCAGATTGATTGCGCTTCCGGCGCCCCCGATTATGTGTATCAGGGGCATCGGATAGCGACCGGTCGGTGTACGGGGTGCCACATTCACCACCACGGCCCCCGTGGAGGTGTTACGGGTCACCACGGTCCTGGTCTCATACACCGGATCGAGCTGTTCGCTGCGTAGCACCTCCTCGGGTTTACCCTCAATGGCCACCCGGCCCTGATGCAAAAGAATCAGCCGGCTGCAGTATTGGGAGGCAATATTCAGATTGTGAACCGCGGCCACCACAGCCTTCTTCTCCCGGGAAAGCTCATAGGCCATGGAGAAGAACTGATCCTGGTGTTT
>CAZFMD010000036.1:0-19888 GCA_964520025.1 uncultured Spirochaetaceae bacterium | reverse complement strand
TGCAGGAGCACAACTGGGCCAAGTACTACTATCTGAAGCAGGTAGGATCGGGAGGCTAATTCCAAACGCTTTGAGAATACCGGATCATATCCTGGGCCAGATCACAGACCGTCTCGACATGCAGGCAGTGGTGTCGGAGTACGTTCATCTGGAGAAGAAGGGAGGCCGCTTGTGGGGGCTGTGTCCCTTCCACTCCGAGAAAACCCCCTCCTTCACCGTGGACCCGGACAAATCGGTGTTTTACTGCTTCGGCTGTCACAAGGGGGGAAGCCTCTTTACCTTCATTATGGAGATGGAGAATCTCTCCTTCGTCGAGGCGGTGAAACTGCTGGCGGAAAAGGCGGGCGTGCAGATCGAGGTGCAGGAGGGGGACAGCAAACGCAGAGAGGCTTATCTGGAGCTGTATCGCCGTGTCAGCGGCACCTTCATTCATCTGCTGTTGAACCATCCCGAGGGGGCCCAGGCACGCTCGTATCTGCAGAAACGAGGATTGGAGCGGGAAACCTGGGACGCCTTCAAGTTGGGCTACGCCCCCGGGGACCGCACCTGGCTGTTCAAATTTCTCAAAGAAAAGAAGTTCTCCGACGAGTTTTTGAAGAGCTGTGGGTTGTTCAGCGGCCGGGAAGGGACGGCCCTGTTTCGCGGAAGAATCGTGTTCCCCATTCACAATCACCGGGGTGAGGTCGTGGCTTTCGGGGCCCGTACCCTGAGAACGGATATGCAACCCAAGTATCTGAATTCACCGGAAACCGAGTGGTTTCGCAAGCGGGAGATCCTGTACGGAGCTCCGGAGGTGTACCGGGAAGTACGCCGGGAGGGCAGCTTCGTCCTGGTCGAGGGCTATCTGGATGTGCTGGCCCTCTGGCAGGCGGGGGTGCGCCACAGCCTTGCCCCTTTGGGAACAGCGGTCACAGCGGATCAGATACGGCGGTTGAAACGGTACGCCTCGCAGGGATTGTTGCTGTTTGACAGCGACGATGCCGGGGTGCGTGCAGCAGAACGCACAATCGCCCTCTGCGAGCAGCAGGATCTGCCGACAGAGGTCATTCGCCTTCAGGGGGGGAAGGACCCGGCTGAAATTCTCGAAAAAGTAGGGTCTCAGGCGTTGCAAAAATCTCTGGAATCTACTATATCTAGTTTTCAGTTCTACTTGAGCACGGCACACTCAAAATACGATTCCAGGACACCGGATGGCAAACGGGCAGTCATCAGGCACGTAGCCTCTTATTTGACATCTCTGGACTCTGAGGTGAAGCGGGAGGGGTATATCCGTCTTCTTGCCGAAGATCTGGGGGTTGACTTTGAGTCCGTGCGTAGCGATCTTTTACGGGGGACAGAAAGATCCAGAATCAGGGACGACTCGTATCGAAGGTCGGAGGTGCAGGGTGCCTCTGCCGATCTTTTTTTTATTCTCGCAGTCGCGGTCAACCGCGAATATTTCCAAGAGGTAAGGAATACCGTCGCTGTCGATGATCTCGAGGACTCGAGGGCCAGGACCTACTACGTGGCCCTCGAGGAGTGCTATCGACAGGAGGAGAGGAGCGAAGAGGCTCTGCTCAGGCGGTTGGAAGACGAGGCCTTGAGAGAATTGCTTCTGGAAAAGACAGCCAGCGGGGAGTTCACCCTGAATCCCGAGCGGTTGATCCAAGACGGAGTACGGCAGATTCGCCGTCGCAGTCTGGAGAAGCGCAGAGGTTTTCTGATTTCCGCCCTGGCGCGGGCCAAGGAGCAGGATGCGGTCAAAGAGCTGTTGGGCGAGAAGATGTTTTTGGACGAGGAACTGCAGAAGCTTTCAGAAAGGTAGTTGTTGATGAGCGACCTCCAGAATGATCCAGCGATTCTGAAACTACTCGAATTCGCAAAGAAGAAAAAAACGATCACCTACGAAGAGGTGAACGATTTTCTTCCTGACGATATTACCAACTCCGATCGGATCGAAGAGGTCATGTCGATTCTCGACAAGAACAAAATCAAGCTCGAAGAGGAAGATGTCGATCTTCCGGAAGAACAAAAGACTCCTCCCAGCAAGAAGAAGCTGGTATACGACGAGAAGGAAACGGCAATCGACGATCCGATTCGCCTGTACTTGAGGGAAATCGGCAAGGAAAACCTACTTACCGCCGAACAGGAGGTCTACCTCTCCCAGAAGATGGAGGAGGGGGAGAACATCATCAAGGAGGTGATCCGCAATTCCGGCCTGTTCATACCTGAGCTCCACAAGCTGGCCACCAATATCGGTTCCAGGATCGATCCCCGAGAGCTCAGCCTTACCAAGAAAGAGATCTCGGAGTATTTGGCGGAGCTGCGCCGGGAGACCCAGTTCTACAAAGAGCCGCTGCGTCCCTATGTGCCGGCGCTGCGCCAGTTCATGGAGTTAAAGGACAAGGTAGCCTCCGAAGGGCAGAGCATCATACACAGCAGCCAGCTGCAGCGGCAGCGGGATGCGCTGATCAAGCGTGTGCAGGGGGTTGACCTTCACCAGGAAGAGATCACCGAAATCACGGAGAAGTTCATTTCCGCGGCCAATCGTATCCGCA
Organism: uncultured Spirochaetaceae bacterium; assembly: GCA_964520025.1. GTDB lineage: Bacteria > Spirochaetota > Spirochaetia > SZUA-6 > DRHE01 > JAFGQJ01. The sequence goes on along the minus strand of CAZFMD010000036.1, from coordinate 17,351 downwards.
GAGTCCAGAAGGAGAATCAAAAGATACGCAAACGGCTGGGCGTTGTCACGCAAAAGGATCTTCGCGGTCTGGGACGGGGATTGGCCCTGCGCTCGGATCGTACCCGCATCGAGAGCGATCTGGGCTTGGAGGCGGATCAGATCAAGGAGTTGATTCGACAGATCCAGACGAATGAAAAAAAACTGACCAAACTGGAGAATGAGTTCCACAACAGCATCCCGGAGATCATCGAAATGTCCGAGAAAATCAGCCGGGGACGGTTCATGATGAAATCCGCCAAGGACCGCCTGATAAAGGCCAACCTGCGCCTGGTGGTGAGTATCGCCAAGAAGTACACGAACAGGGGCCTGCACTTCTTCGATCTGGTTCAGGAGGGCAATATCGGTCTGATCAAGGCGGTTGAGAAGTTCGAGTACCGAAAGGGATACAAGTTCTCCACCTATGCCACCTGGTGGATCCGTCAGGCCATTACCCGCTCCATCTCCGACCAGGCCCGGACCATCCGGGTTCCGGTTCATATGATCGAGCAGATCAACAAGGTGGTGCGGGAATCCCGCCAGCTGATGCAGGTTCTGGGCCGGGAGCCTACCGATGCCGAGGTGGCGGGCAAGCTGGGGTGGACGACCCAGCGGGTCAAGTCGGTCAAGAGCGTGGCCCGGGAGCCGATTTCCCTGGAAACTCCGATCGGTGAGGAGGATGATAGCCTCCTCGGCGATTTTATAGAGGACAAGGAAATCGAAAATCCGGCCAGCCAGACCGCCTTCAAGCTTCTTCAGGAGCAGCTGGAGGATGTTCTGTATACCCTGCCGCCTAGGGAGCAGGAGGTGTTGAAGATGCGTTTCGGTCTGGAAGACGGCTACTCCCTCACACTGGAGGAGGTGGGATTGTACTTCAACGTCACCCGGGAGCGGATTCGCCAGATTGAAGCCAAAGCGTTGCGAAGGCTGCGGCACCCGAAACGCAGCCGACGGTTAAAGGATTATTTGGAGCACTAAGAGGTAACAGTACATGAGCAAAGTAGAGCAGATGACCATGGACCAGGTATTCACGAAGCTGCGTTCTCTTCAGGAGATTCTGTCGCAGAAGTTCGAGATCGAGCGGGAGATGGAGGAGATCCCGAAAATCCTGGCAACCCGCACGGAGTTGCTCAACAGGATGAAGAAGTCGTATCTGGAAAAAACCCAGGAGTACGAAACAAAGGGACGGTATATAGAGGAGCTTCGCAACAAGGCTCTTGAGGCGGAACGGGTGCGGGAAGGTTTCGAGCAGCAGATGGACATGATCCAGACCCAGCGGGAATACGAGGCGCTGGACAAGGAGATCAAGGACTCCGGTGAGAAGGAGCAGGACCTGCGCCGGGACCTGCAGCGGGAAGAGCAGCTGCTGACGGAGATGAAGGGGAATCTTGAAAAAGATGAAACCATGATCGGCAAACAGGAGGAGGAGGTCCAGAAGGAGCAGTCCCGCATCAAAGAGGCGGTGGCGGCCAAGGGCAAAGAGCTGAAAGCCCTGGAGAAGAAGGAAAAGACGATCACCCCCGGCCTGGATGAGGAGATCCTCTTCAAGTTCGAGAGAATCATAAAGAGCAAGTCCGGTCTTGGAATCGTGCCCATCGAGCATGGTGTATGCAGTGGCTGTCATATGATTCTCTCGGTTCAGTTCGTCAACGATGTGCACCGGGGCGAAGGCATTATGTTCTGTCCCTACTGCAGCCGCATCCTCTTCCATGAGCCCGAAGATGTGGAAGCGGAGACCGAAGAGGAAGAGGAATCCGGTGGACAGGAGGAAGTCTCCGGCTCCGATGACGAAGGAGGGGATTCTCAGGATTAGCTGGAGGCCGGCTCGAAGAACGGTTGAAGTTCCTCGATTTTTTACGATAATGATGTTAGGGGCAGGTCCGGCCATCGCTGAATGACGCACCGCGCGTCATTCAGAGGAAAGTCCGGGCTCCGCAGAGCATGGTGCCGGGTAATACCCGGGTGACGGGTGTAGCTCCTCGCTGAGCTCTCGCCCGTCAACAGACAGCGCCACAGAAAACATACTGCCGTTGCTCGCTCGAGAGAGCACAACGGTGAGGGTGAAAAGGTGGGGTAAGAGCCCACCGCCCGTGCGGCAACGGACGGGGCACGGCAAGCCTCATCAGGAGCAAAGTCAAGCAGCGGGATCTGGAGTTGCTCTGGCTCCCACCCGCGGGTAGACTGCAAGAGCCTGGGTGAGAACCCGCGGCCATAGATAGATGATGGTCCTATGACAGAACCCGGCTTACCGACCTGCCCCTTTTATTCACAGGGAGGGGTATCTGATTTTAAACGTAGAGCAGTATCGCTTTAAGCGCCGAAAGAAACGCGGCCGGGGCTGGGTGGTGGTTGTTCCGGTTGTGCTCCTGGCAACCTTGGGGGTCTTGACATGGCGGTTGGATTGGATCAACCGGATCCGAGGCCGCTTCCAGCCTGAAAAGAGCTCTCAGTCATTAAGCGAGCTTTGGCAGAACCGACTGTATGATGAGGTGATCAGCAGCAGCGACGAACAGCTGCAAAACGCCCCCCTGAATGGGATGATCCTGGCCTACAGGGGATTCGCATATTTTTACAAGGGGGTTTCCGAGGTTACCCTGGAGGAGCGTATTCCCTATCTGGATGAGGCGATTGTCTCGCTTCGGCGCGCCAAACTGGATTCTGAGAGCAGCTGGAGCGCGGAGATCGACTACATCCTGGGAAAGGCCTACTACCACAAGGGCAAGTATTACCACGACCTGAGCCTCGAGTATCTGAAAGCGGCGCTTGCCGCCGGGTATCAGCCGGAGGATATCTTCGATTATCTAGGGCTGGCCGCCACGCAGCTGGATTTGCTCGAAGAAGGTTTGCAGTACTTCCAGCAGGCACTGCGGATCAATCCCACGGACCTGCTGTTGCTTACCATCGGACAGACCTATTTCCAGGCGGAACGAAACCAGGAAGCGGAAGAATACCTGCTGCGCTCGGTAAACAAGACCGAGGATGCCGCGGTGGAGATACGGGCCAGATTTCTGCTCGGCCAGATGTACTTCGAGAGAGCCGATTACTTCAAGGCGGAGGATCAGTATTCGGAGATCCTGGAAAAGGACCCGAACTCCAGCGACGCCTACTATTATTTAGGGGAAATCTATTCTAATATGAACGATCCGGTTAAGGCACGAGCCCACTGGCGCAAGGCGTTGGTGATTGATCCGTCCCACTACGGGGCTCGGTTGCGATACTATCGTTAAAATGAGCAACTTTTGATGGAGGAACTTTATGGGGCTTGGCAAGATGTTTGAAGCCTTTTCAGCTGATATCGGAATCGATCTCGGCACCTGCAACACCCTGGTGCATGTGAAGGGCAAGGGGATAGTGCTGTCCGAACCGTCGGTGGTGGCCGTGGAGAGGGGCACCAAGCGCGTGGTGGCGGTGGGCACGGAGGCCAAGCGGATGCTCTGGAAAACCCCCGGGGATATCATCGCCATAAGACCGATGCGCGACGGGGTGATCGCCGATTTCGAAACCACCGAGAAGATGATCCGTTTTTTCATTGCCAAGGTTATTCAGCGCCGCTGGCTGGTCAAACCGAGGATGGTCATCGGGGTTCCGACCTGCATCACCGAAGTGGAGAAGCGGGCGGTTCGGGAGAGTGCCGAGCAGGCCGGTGCCCGCGAGGTCTATCTGATCGAAGAGTCCATGGCCGCGGCGTTGGGAGCCAACATCCCCATCCTGGAACCGGCGGGTCACATGATCTGCGACGTGGGGGGCGGGACAACCGAGATCTCGGTCATCTCCCTGGGCGGTATCGTGGTGGCCAATGCCATTCGGCTTGGCGGGGATGAGTTCGACGAAGCTATCATCAAGCACGTTCGCAATATCCACAACCTCATCATCGGGGATCAGACCGCGGAGAACGTGAAGATCACGATCGGTAACACCTCCCCGGAAAAGACAATCGAAAAGATGGAGATCAAGGGCACCGACGCCATTACCGGACTGCCCCGCCGCCTGGAGATGGACTCGGTGGAGGTGCGGGAAGCGTTGAAGGAGCCCACCTACCAGGTCATCGAGGAAATCAAGAAGACCCTCGGGGAAACACCACCGGAACTGGCAGCGGATATTGTTGAGCGGGGAATCGTGATGACCGGGGGAGGATCCCTTCTCAAGGGATTTCCCAAGCTCGTTTCCAAAGAAACCGGGGTGCCTGTCATCCTGGCGGAGAATCCCCTGCTGTGCGTGGCCACGGGAGCGGGCATGTTCCTGGAAAATCTCAAAGACATGGGCAAACGATTCTACAACGTGCGCTACTAGGACAAGAACACTATGCCGGGTATTCCCAGCTTTGTCCGGAAAAACAAGAGGGGCGTCACCTTCGTTGGACTGCTCCTGCTCTGTCTGCTCATGATGCTGTTCTCTAACCGCAATGTGGTTCTGCAGCCCAAGAAGGTGGGGCAGAGCTTCTTCAGCGTGTTTCAGTTGTCCGTTCATGCGCTCAGCAACTGGTTTACCGGCACGGTTACCTCCATCCGCGAGTTGAAACGCCTACGCAGCGAGCTGGAGGAAGCTCGAGAGAGATTGATGGAATACGAGCGGGTTTCCCGGGATCTTGCCGAGCTGCGGCGGGAGAACCGGGAGCTGCGGGATCAGCTGGGATTCGCCGAAACGTTGCCCTTTCGCTACATTCCGGCCCAGGTGATCGCCCGGGATCCGAGCAATCAGTTCTCGACGATCACCGTCAACCGGGGCAGGAGCCGCGGGTTGCGGGAAGGGATGCCGGTGATTGCCTTTCAGGGCGGGTTGCAGGGCCTTGTCGGCCGGGTGGTCCTGGTTTCCCTGACCTCCTCCCTCGTTCAGCCCATCACCGATCCCAATTCCTACGTGGCCGCCCGGCTGCAGAGTTCCAGATTCGACGGGCTGGTGGCCGGTAGTCCGGGTGGCGCGTCTGCGCTGAGCATGAGCTATGTAAAGAAGCTGGCGGTGAACGAGGTTCAGTACGGGGAGCTGGTCATCAGCTCCGGGATGGGTCAGCTGTTTCCCGAGGGCATCCATATCGGTCGGGTCAGAGAGATGATTGCCAAAGGCTACGAAGCTTCCCTGGAGCTGGAGATAGAGCCCATAGTCGATTTTTCCCGATTGGAGTTCGTCTATATAATCGATACGGAACAGAAATGAGTCGGGATCTGAAAGCGTTTCTACTATCAACGGGCATGATCGCTGTGGCCGTGGTGCTGCAGAGCACCTTGCTGCACTGGGTGGCCATTCGCGGGGTGATCCCGGATCTGGGATTGATCATCCTGGTGTTCGTGGCTATTCGCAGGGGCAGCATGACCGCCCAGCTGAGCGGATTCGCCACCGGAGTTGTCGAAGATTTCCTCAGTCTCTCCCCCCTTGGTTTTCACGCCTTCATTCGCACGCTTGTCGGTTTTCTCTACGGTCTGACCGTGGGCAGCATCTTCGTGGATCCGATTCTCATGCCCGTGATTCTTACGATCATTGCCACCCTGATCAAAGGCCTGGCCTCCTCGGTTCTGGTGAGCTTCCTGTCGATTCCCGCTCAAGGGTTCGGCGTGTTCACCGGGCCGCTGTGGATCGAGATGGGTTACAACGCCGTATTGGCTCCCTTTCTCTTCGCCCTGCTGGGCCTGGTCAAGGTTTTCAAACCGCAGAACAAGGAATGGACATGAGCCTTGGGCCCGGCTCCAGTCTGAAAAACCGTACGGTCGCCCTGGGCGTGCTTGTATCCCTGGTTTTCGTGTTGCTGGTGGGGCAGTTGTTCTATCTGCAGGTGATCCGAGGCTGGGAGTTCAAGCGAAGGGCCCGAGCCGTGGTCCGCAGAGAGATGCCCATTCCGGCCCAGCGCGGTGAGATTTTCGACCGTACCTATGATTTTCCGCTGGTGGTCAATCAGGACTCCTTCGCCGTGGACCTGATTCCCGGGGAGGTGTCGGCGGAAAGCCGGACCGAGCTGTTCGAAGGCATTGCCGCGGTCCTCGATATGGGCGCGGAAGATATCCAGGCCAAGGTCCCCCCGAGATTCTACCACCTCTATCAGCCCATCGAGCTCAAGGGAGGGGTGGGGTTTGAAACCATTGCCTATCTGGCCGAGCACCTGGCGGAGTTTCCCGGAGTGACCTGGCACAACAAACCGATCCGTAACTACCTGGCAGTGGGTTCCCTCTCCCACGTGATCGGCTATGTGGGAGACATCAACCGCGAGGAGATACAGGTCCTCTACAACCAGGGCTACAGCTTTTCGGCGGTGCTGGGAAAGAGCGGGGTGGAGAAGCAGTACGACCTGTTGTTGCGGGGAAAGGACGGAAAGCGCTTCCGCACGGTCGATGTTCGGGAGAAGTACCTGACGGGAAGGGCCGAGGAGGATATTCCGCCGGAAGCGGGGAAGAATCTGGTCCTGACGATCGACAGGAGGATACAGCTTCTCTGCGAGAAAGCCCTGGGGCAGCGGCTCGGATCGGTGGTGGTTCTCAAACCCTCCAACGGGGAGATACTGGCCATGGTGAGTTATCCCTATTACGACGCGAATCTGTTCTTCACAGACAAGGCAGCCACGGAGTTCACCCGGCTTTCCCTGGATCCGACCTTTCCCTTCATCAACCGGGCCATCCAGTCCTCCTATCCGCCGGCCTCGGCCTTCAAAGTGATCATGTCCACGGCTCTGGTGGAAGAGGAGGTATTTCCCATCACCCGCAAGATTACCTGCACCGGTGAGATCTTCTACGGCGACCGGATTTTTCACTGCCACAGCAAGGTCGGCCACGGTGCGCTGGATCTGTTCGGCGGTCTGGCGGAATCCTGCGATGTGTATTTCTACACAGTCGGAGACGAGCTGGGTATCGAACGCATCGTTTACTACTCCAGGGAGTTCGGCTTGGGACAGCTCAGCGGCATCGACCTTCCGGGGGAAAGTGCCGGTTTTCTGCCCACGCCGGAGTGGAAGCAGCGGACCCAGGCCATGATCTGGTTGGGCGGAGACACCCTGAACATCTCCATCGGCCAGGGCTACCTGCTGGTCACGCCGATTCAGATGGCCAATATGGTCGCAAATGTCGTAAACGAGGGCAAGGTATTCCGCCCCCATGTGCTCAAGGAGGTGCGGGATCCCCAGAGCGGGGATCTGGTCGAGAAAATCGAACCCGAGATCCTGCGGGTCAGCCCTGTGCGAAAGGAAACCTTTCAAACGGTCCAGCGGGCCATGCGCCTGGTGATCACCGAGGGTACGGCGGAGGTGGTGCTTACCACAGATGCGGTGGAGCTGGCCGGAAAGACCGGGACCGGAGAAGCGGGTTTCGAGGATCGCTGGCACTCCTGGTTCGCCGCCTACGCACCCTATCAAACCGACGACCCCGAGGAGCAGGTGGTGGTCGCAGTCATGGTGGAGGCGGAAAACGAGTGGGAGTGGTGGGCGCCCAAGGCGGCCAACGTGATCTTTCAAGGGATCTTCGCCGATCAGACCTACGAGGAGGCCGTGGAAACCTTGAAACCCTGGTGGTACATCCGGCAGCAGCAGGAGGCGGCGCTGGTGGCTCAGGCAGCAGCCGCTACTGCAGAAGAGGATACCGTGGCGCCAGAGTCTATTCCTGGATCGCCTCCGCAAGAGACCGCCGTCTTCGAGGAGACGCGATGAAACGGGTGTCGTTGTTCGCCTTCGATTTCATCCTCCTGGGCGCAACCCTTATTCTGATGGTTGTGGGGATCCTCTTCGTCTATTCCAGCGGGATGAGCTTCACCGGGATGCAGCTATCCAACGAATACGTGAAGCAGCTGTTCTGGGCCGGCAGCGGTCTGCTGCTGATGGTCGGGATGATCATGATCGATTACAACCGCCTGCACCGTCTTTCGGTCTATCTGTACGGTTTCATGATGCTGCTCCTGCTGATCACCCCCTTTATCGGCAGGGAGGTGCACGGTGCCCGTTCCTGGATCGGGATCGGGGAGTTCGGGATTCAGCCCTCCGAGTTCGCCAAGATTACCACGATACTCTTTCTGGCCGGCTACCTGTCCGGTATTGGCAAGGGGGTGCGGGAGTTGCCCCGCTTTCTTCTCGGGTTGGCGATCGTAGTGCTGCCCATCGGGCTGATTATCATGCAGCCGGATATGGGCACCGCTTTGGTGTACATTCCGATTTTCCTCTTCATGGCCTTCATCGCCGGGGCCAAGTTGCGGCACATCCTCTATCTAACCGTTGCGGGATCGCTGGCGATTTTCCTGGCTGTAGCGCCACTGTACGAGCAGTTGATTGTCGGCCGGGAAGCAACCCTGCTGTCGATGTTCACCGACTTTCAATTGGCCCGCTACTTCCTGATGGCTGCGCTTGCCATTACCCTGCTTTCGGCCTGGGGTTTCTGGGGTTTCAAGCGCCGGTACTTCTACTGGATCCTCTACTCCTCCTCCCTGCTGCTGGTAGCCAATGCCGGCGCATTGCTGGTCGTGCGGGTCCTGCGGGAGTATCAGATCATGCGCTTCATCGTGTTCCTGAATCCCAGCATCGATCCCCAGGGAGCGGGGTGGAACTTGATCCAGTCGGTGACAGCCGTGGGTTCCGGAGGAATAGCCGGCAAGGGATTTCTGCAGGGAACGCAGAGTCACTACCAGTTCCTTCCGCAGCAGAGCACGGATTTCATCTTTTCCATCCTGGCCGAGGAGTGGGGCTTCCTGGGAGGCCTGCTCGTGTTCGCCCTGTTTCTGATTATCCTGCTGCGAGGAATCCGCATCCTCTACATCGCCCGGGACGGGTACGCCTCCTGTGTCGCGGCGGGAATCGTGGCCATGTTCTTTTTCCACGTTGTCGTGAATATCGGCATGGCCATGGGCATTATGCCCATAACCGGGATTCCCCTGTTCTTCCTCTCCTACGGCGGGTCCTCTCTGTGGACGGGACTGATCTGCATCGGATTGCTGCTGAACATCTATTTCAGGCGATACGGCAGCTAAAAAAAACGTGGGAAACAAAGGGTCGAACTGCCGAGGGGAATAGATAGAGCATAATGGAGAATCCCCTTTTAGCGAACATCGAAACTTCCAGATCTCTGCCCACGCTGCCGCACATCCTGCTGCAGCTGATCGATATATGCAATCAGGACAAGAAGGGGATCAGAGATCTGTCAAAGGTCATCAACAAGGATCCGTCGATCAGCGAGCGTTTGCTTCGCCTGGTCAATTCCGCCTACTACAGCCTGAAGCAGAAAATCTCCTCCATCGACCAGGCCCTGCTGCTGCTGGGAATGGACGCGGTGAAAAACATCGCCATAAGCTCGTCGGTGTACCAGGTCTTCCACCGGCCGAGCAGAAAATCGGTTTTCAATCTCAAACTGTTCTGGTGGCATTCGCTCAGTTGTGCGACCCTGGCGCGGCGTTTGGCGATCCGCATCCAGTATCCCAACCCGGATGAAGCTTTCCTGGCCGGGCTGATGCACGATATCGGGAAGATCTTGCTCTGGAACAACTTCGAGCAGCAGTATGAGAAGATCTTGAAAAAATCCGCCTACCGGACGCCTGAGCTGCTGGAGGGGGAGCGGGAGTTCGGATTGGGCCACGCCGAGGCCGGAGCCTGGCTGATTCGCCGTTGGGATCCACACTCTTTCATGCCCGATGCCGTGCTCTACCACCACGATCAACCGGATCGGATACTCAACGCCTCTGCCCTGGTAAAGACGGTTTACGTGGCCAATCGTCTCAGCTCCATCGTCGCCGAGGAGCGGGATGAGGGACTGGGGGCAAGCGAGCGGATTCTCGGGCTGAACAGGCAGGAATTGGAACAGCTGATCGGGCAGGCGGAGGAGGAGGTGCAAGGCATCGCCGGATCGCTGGATATCGAGATCACCGCTCCCGAGGCGGAGCCTCAGGGGTTGGGCCCGAAGGATCTCAAGAAGTACGAAGAACTTGCCGGATGGGTGCGGGACATATCGCTGCTTCAGAGCTTCTCAGAGGCCTACCTGGGCGCCGAAGATACCAAGGGCATACTGCAGGTTATGCGCCAGGGCTTCCAGCTGCTCCTGGATCTTGACCCCGTCTTCTACCTTCGATACCGGGGAGACAGCCTGCAGGGGGTGGCCATGGGCAGCGAGGAGCGGGAGGATGCGATTCGGGATCTGACGATTCCCTTTCGGGAAGAGACCAGTATTTTGGTGAAAGCCCTGGTACAGCGGAGAATCCTCGATACCTTCGACAACAAGTCCGTATTGAGCATCCTGGATGAGCAGCTGGTTCGTTTTTTTAGCACCGAGGGCATGCTCTGTCTTCCCATGCAGGTTGGAGAGGACCGTCTGGGCGTGTTGATCGGGGGAGTGCAGCGCAATGAAAGAGAAAAGCTGCATTCCAAGAGGAAGCTCCTCACCATGTTTCTCAACCTCGCCTCTCTGGCCCTGCATCGCTTCCAGGTGAAGGAGGCACAGGCCGAGCGCATCAGGGAGGAGAGGATGTCAGCCACCTCCATGCTGGCCCGAAAGGTCGTTCACGAGGCGCACAATCCGCTGGGCATCATCAACAACTACCTCAGCATCCTGGCCGGCAAGCTCTCCAAAAACGAATCCGCCCAGGAAGACCTGCGCATCGTGAGGGAGGAGATCCGGCGGGTATCCCAGGTCATCGGGGAGTTGTCCAGCTTCTCGCAAGCCGGGCAGATGCAAAAAGAACCGGTGGATATCAACGGAATTCTTCGTGATCTGGTCCGAATTTCCCGGGAATCCCTGCAACAGCGATCCGGAATCGAACTGGAGTTGAATCTGGATCCGAACATCCCCCTGGTGAGCTCCGACTCCAACAGGCTCAAGCAGGTGTTTATCAACCTGTTGAAGAACGCCGCGGAAGCCATGACAGAGGGGGGAACCATAGGCTTCGAATCCCGCAGCCGGGACGGGGAGCCGCCGAGCATCGAGGTTCTGATCCGCGACCAGGGCAAGGGGATCCCCGAACCTGTCCGGTCCATCCTGTTCGAACCCTTTACCAGTTCCAAAGGGCACGAAGGTCTGGGCCTGGCGATCGTGCACGGCGCCGTGAAAGAGCTCGGGGGCAGGCTCAGCTATGAGACGGGGAGCGAAGGCACGACCTTCCTGGTTCAACTGCCCCTTTAGAGCGACAGGAAAAAATAAGGTGCAACAGGTTACCGCGGCTCTCATAGCAAAAGAGGGAAAGATCCTCCTGGCCCTGCGTCGGGCGGGGAAGCACATGGGGCGGAGGTGGGAGCTGCCCGGCGGAAAGGTAGACCCCGGGGAGGATCCGAAACAGGCCCTGAGCCGGGAATTGGAGGAGGAATTCGATATCCGGGTACAGGTCGGTGAATACCTGGGTTCGATCCGCTTTCAGGCGGACCGGCTGGATCTGCAGGTTCGTCTCTACCGGGTTACCCACGTGGCTGGTGAGTTTGATCTGCGGGAGCACGAGGAACTCCGCTGGGTGAACCCGGAGCAGTTGGAAGCATATGATCTTGTGGATTCGGATCGCCAGCTGATTCAAAATTTCCGCGCAAGGTTGATCTGAACTCTTCATAGTACTATACTTTTGTATAGTACTATGACTGCAGATACCGCCTACACACCTGTTCATATCAGTTCCTGCTACTCCTTCGGCTACGGCCTGCTCACTGCGGAACAGATCTGCCGGGAGGCGAGAAGGCGAGGACATCGGGCCGTGGGAATGGTGGATCGCCACAACTTCTACGGGATGGTTCGCTTTGTTTTCGCCGCCCGGCGAGAAGGCCTCAAGCCGATCCTGGGGATGACTCTTCTGAGCCGGGGCAGGCCCGTCTGTACCGCCTATGTGCTGGAGCGCCGGGGTTTTCTCAGGCTCAATCGGATCGTCTCGCCACCGGCAGCCAGCGATCCGATCCGGGAACTGGCCGGGGGCGGCTGGGAGGGGCTGGCCCTGGTGAGCGACGATCCGCAGGCGCTGCGTTCCCTGCTTCGCGCCGAGCGGCGTGGTCTGTATGTCCGGCTGACCTACGGGCGTCCTTACAGCAAGCTTCTGCGTCTGTCCGGACAGCTGGGCCTGCCCGCACTTGCGGTGAACCAGGCGCTGTTCTACGAGCCGGAGCAAGTCCGGGCGGGGGAACTGCTGCGTGCCATCTCCCTGCGCTGCACCCTGGAACAGCTGCCGGTCAGTCAGAGAATCCGGCCGGAGTCGGTCCTGGTGAGGCGGGAGCAGATGGAGCGCTTCTTCTCCGCCGTGCCCGAGGCCCTGAACGCGGCCAGGGCCCTGGCCGAAGCGGCCAGCTGCGAGCACCTTCTGTCCCGGGAGTACGTGTTTCCCCGCTATCGCGATTTCAGCGAAGAGCAGTCCTTCCGGCTGCTGCGCAGCCTCTGCTACAGGAACACAGGCCTGCAGCCGGAATGGCGGGCGAGGCTGGAGCACGAGCTCGGGGTGATCCGCAGCCGCGGCTTTGCCGGCTACTTCCTGGTGGTACGGGAGATCGTACAGAGCTGTTCCCGCACCTGCGGGCGGGGAAGTGCGGCGGCCAGCCTGGTGAGCTATCTGTTGGGCATCACCCATGTCGATCCGGTGCGCCGCGATCTGAGCTTCGATCGCTTTCTGAACGAACAGCGCCCCGATCCCCCGGATATCGACGTGGATTTTCCCTGGGACGAGAGGGATGCGGTGCTGCGCCGGGTTTTCGAACGCTACCGGGGCCGGGTGGCCATGGTTGCCGATCACGTCACCTTCGGTCCCCGTTCGGCCGTTCGGGAGGCGGCCGCCGCCTACGGTCTTGAAGAGCGGGAGATCGACAGGATGGTCGGTTTCTACCGGTACGGGGAGCGGGAACGCATTCCGGCTTACCTGCTGCGGGCCGCCGGAGCCCTGCGCGGCCTGCCCCGCCGGCTGGGCACCCACTGCGGCGGGGTGGTGATCACTCCGGAGCCGATTACCCACTACACACCGGTTCATCTCTCGCCCCTGGGGTATCCGGTGATGGCCTGGGACCGGGATGGGGCGGCCGGCGCCCGCCTGGTGAAGATCGATCTGCTGGGCAACCGCTCCCTGGCCGTGCTGCGGGACACACAGCGCCTGGCCCGTACCACAACCGAAGCCCAGAAGGTCCTGCCGGATGCGGAGACCCGGCGGATGATCGCCCGGGGAGATACACTGGGCCTTTTTTACGTAGAATCCCCGGCCTGCCGCCAGCTGCTGCGCAAGATGGGACGGGGGGACTACGAGCATCTGATCCTGGCCGGCTCGATCATCCGCCCCGCCGCCAATACGACCATCCGGCGCTTTCTGCAACGCCTCCATGGGGCGACCTATCGCTGTCTCATCCCGGTTCTGCGGCGCAGCTACGGCCTGATGGTCTACCAGGAGGATATAGCCCGGGTAACCGGCGTCGTCGCCGGCTTCGGGCCGGAGCTGGCGGATCGGCTGCGCCGGAGCCTGGCCGGAAGCAACGGCTCCGGCTCTCTGGAGCCCTACCGTGGGCTGTTCTATACCCGGGGGGAGGAAAGCGGTACGCCCCGGGCCGTTCTGGATGAGCTCTGGGAGATGATCTGCTCGTTTCGGGGCTACTCGTTCTGCAGGGCCCACAGCGCCTCCTATGCTCTGATCGCCTACAAGCTCGCCTACCTGAAACGGCACTTCCCCCTGGAGTACTTCCTCTCGGTGATCAACAACGGAGGGGGCTACTACTGCCGCCAGACCTACCTCAACCACTGCCGGCGTCTTGGAATCCCCCTGCTGCTGCCCGACGTAAACCGCAGCCGGATCACCTACACGGCGGAGCAGGGGGGCATCCGGGTGGGCCTTGGCCAGATTCGCTCGGTCAGCCGCACCTTTCTCGGGCGGCTGTTGCAAGAGCGAAGCCGGGCCGGTCCCTTCTCCGATCCGGAGGATCTTTTTCGCCGACTCAGACCGGGCCTGCTGGAGGTCCGCATGCTGGTGCGCTGCGGGGCCCTGGACGGCATCGCCGGGGGGATGAGGCGCCCCGAGCTGCTGAACGCCTACCTGCAGGGCAAACGGGGGGAGCAGCTGTTTGCTCCGGAGGATCCCCGCCCGGCGGACTACCCGGAGCAGCTGAAGCTGCTGGATGAGCTGCGCACCCTGGGGATGATGATCTCCAGGCATCCGGTCTCCCTGTTCCATGCCCGGGCGAAGCAGCGCACCCGGGAACTGGGATTCCCGCCCCTGATCCGGTCCTCCGAGCTGTGCCGCTTCCTCGGGCGGGAGGCCAGCCTGGTCGGATTGGTGGCAAGCGGCAAGGAGGTCTTGGCCCGGGCCGGGGCCTCGGACGAGCCGGCGGGCCCGGGGGCACCCATGGTGTTTGTCACCCTGGAGGATGAGCACTCCCTGTTCGAGGCCGTGCTGTTTCCCGCCGTGTACGCCCGCTATCGCCACGGCATCGACGGGGGAGGGGTGCTGCTGCTCTGCGGCAGGGTCGACCAGGAGTTGGGAGCCACATCGGTTACAGTACGACGGCTCTCCCGATTGTTTTAGCTTGACACCGGCGGTCCTGCCAAGTATTTTTCTAGCAGCAGCCGTCTGCTATACTAGATCGAGAGGCTAAACTGGATAATGCCGGATAAGGATCGAATCTATCTTTTTCATATCTTCCGCAAGGATGGGTCCTCCCTGTTCCTCAACCCCTTTGGCAGCCCGGACAAGTTCGTCAACGGGCTGGAGCGTAGTGAAGTCGAGGGACGCTACGGGATGGAACCCAGGGTGGAAGCCCTGACCATGTTCCGCAATGAGCTGTATCGGCAGATCGAGACCGGGGTAAAAAACTGGTTGAGTGACGCCCGCTTCGTGCCCAAGTTCCTGATCTCCGCCGTGGTCTTCGTGGTGGTCTACTTCTTCATGTCCTTCGTGGCCCGGGACCCCCTGCCGGTGATCGATGAGATCGCCATCGGACTGGTGGCTGCGGTGGTGGTCTTTCTGGTAATGGGCCGTCGGGACATGAACTCCAAGGCGGCGACCAAGAAACGCCTGGATCTGCGGGTGATCGTCGACCGCATAACCTTCAAGGAAAGCGCGTTCGTACAGCAGGTGGAAGAAGCCCTGCATAGAAACGAGACCGGCAGCATGGAGGATGTGGTCAAACAGATCGTGGATCCGGATCGCCAGGATCTGGGACCGGAAGTACGAGAGGAAGCCGCCCAGTTCATTCGGGCTCTGGAGGGCAGGTTCAACTTCAAGAAGTTGCAGCGGGAGGAGCGCTCGCTCAAGCGGGTCATGGGTCGCAGTCCCCAAGAGCTGAACAGGAGTTTTGCCCGTCTGGTGGAATCGAAGAAGTACGATTTTCCCCTCTATGCCGTGTACAAGAGTTTCAAGAAGACGGTGGCCAATCAGAAGGAAAAGTAGCGGTTCAGGCGAAGATGGTGCTTTCGGCGGATCGTTTTTTCAGATAGTGGGACAGTAGCGCCAGGCCGACAGCCATATTTTCGTTTCGGATCGTGACATCCGCCGGAACGCTCAGCTGGGTCGGGGCGAAGTTCCAGATCGCCTTGATCTTCTGTGCTACCACCATGTCGCATACACCCTGAGCAGCCTCTTTGGGTACGGTTATAATAGCGATCCCCACGTCGAAGTTCTGTACGGCCTCGTTCACTTTTTCCAGGGGCTTTATGGAAAACTTGCCGATCTTGCAATTCACTTTCTCGGGATCGTTGTCGAACACGGCGACCAGATTGAGGCCGTACTCACTCAAGCCCGGGTAATCGATCAGGGCGGAGCCCAGCTTGCCCGCTCCGATGAGGATGGCTGTGTTACGGGTATTGATGCCGAGGAACTCTCCGATTGCCTGTTTCAAGCCGGTAACCGAGTATCCTGATTTGGGTTTTCCCTTGTAACCGATTACCGAAACGTCCTTGCGCACCTGGGTATCATCCACGTGAAAGAAGTGCGCCAGGTGTTTGGAGCTGACGAAGCGCTCGCCCTTCTGCTCCATCTCCGAAAGAATCTGGTGGTAATAGGGGATTCGCCGCAGAGTCTGTACCGGAATTGTCGGTTTGGGCTTTTTAAGTGAATCTTTCAACGTGGTCAACCGTAGCCAATCGGGACGATAAAGTCAATCGCCGATTTTCAGCTGCTCTTCCATCTCCGTTTGCAGCTCAAGGGCTTTTTTCGCCGTTTCGATGTTGGCGATAGCGGGGGCGTAGCTGGGATCTTCCTGCAGCACCTGTTCCCACTTGCTGATGGCCCCTTCCAGATCCCCCTTGGCATACAGCTCCAGCCCCTCGAAGTAAAGCGCATCCACGCTCTGCTGTTGCTGTCCCCGGCCCCTGTCGCCGAGGTTGAGCTTGGCCTGCAGGCTGAACTTGTCCAGAGGATCAACCCGGCCACTCAAATCGAGATTGTAGTTCAGGACGAAGCTGATCTTTTCCAGGTCCACGCTGCTGCCCAGGCTGATCTTGGGATTATCCGCCTTCCAGCGAAAGCCGCTCTGAATGCTGAGGAAATTTGTGACCATGACGTTGAAGCCCGTGGCCAGGGACCATGTTTCAGCAGGGGCCTGTTCAGGAAAAAAGCTGAAGGGCATGTTGAAATCCACAGCCCAGGTGAGCGAACGGATCGGTGACCAGGCAAAACCGGCTGAGGCCAGGGTGGGTAATGGCTCGCCGAGAGCCGGGAAACCGATGTTCTTTACCGCGGCGCCAACGGAAAAATTCTTGCTTCGGGAGATGTGAAACTTCATGAAGTTGAAGCGGGTCAGGATCCCGAAGTCCAGCATGGCGGTCAGGGCCGACTGGTCCGGATAGAAGGTATTGGGGATGTTGCGGTAGGCGGTTTTCAGATTCGCCCCCAGCCCCAAGCCGTAAAAGTTGAAATCCGAGAGAAAGTTGTAGGATACGTTGAAAGTAGCCACGGTTTCGGAGATATAGCCGCTGCTCTCCCTGTCGCCCCACTCGTTGTACTCGGTAAAGGGCACGTAGAGGAACTTACCTCCTACACCGATTCCAAGATCGTCGTAACGGGCCGTGTACACCACACCCTCGAGATTGGAATCCGCTATCCAGCTGTGGTGAAAGAAGGACAGTTCCGTGATACTCAGGGATGAGCTGGCCGATGGATTGGCCTCGAGAAACCCCGAATCCTGAGCCACCGCCGTATAGGCGGTGCCCATGCCCTCGTACTTGCCGCCCATGGGAATCAGCAGGGTGGGGAAGACGGTCAGGCCCGTGTTGGGATCGGCGTAACCGGAGAACAGTTCGCCGAGGTTGTAGTAGAAGTCGGAGAAATCCGCAAATAGCGGTGCCACAACGAGAAAAAGGACTGTGACGAGCAGCAGGAATCTCTTCATCTATAGAGAATATACATCCAATTCATTCAAGTTTCCAGGTTGAGCGGTCATGCGGCTCAACAATGAATCTATCGGTTGATTCGGGTTTTCGCTGTACGTAGCGGGATGTTTTCCGTCGATAA
>CAZFMD010000035.1:6898-20196 GCA_964520025.1 uncultured Spirochaetaceae bacterium | reverse complement strand
AATCACCTACGGGGAACATCAAAATACTCCGGAGGAGGAGGTGGCGATCGAGCCGGTTTTCACCGGCCTGGCCCAACTGATCGGGATACTGCTGGCCATCGACAGAGGATTTTGCCGTGCAGATTGATTCCTGGCTGACCACCAACACCTTTCATCATTCGAACTTCTGGGATCTCAACGCCCTGGTGCAGGAAAAACAGAAGCGGAATCTAAAAATATCCCTCTGCATTCCCACCCTGAACGAGGAAAAAACGATCGGTAAGGAGATCGTGATCTTTACCAGCGAGCTCATGCAGCGCTACCCCCTGCTCGACGAGATCGCCGTGATCGATTCGGACTCCTCAGATCAGACCCGGCAAGTAGCGGCGGCATTCGGAGCTCAGGTGTATCTGTCCCGGGATATCCTGCCCGGCTACGGAGAGCAGCGGGGAAAGGGAGAAAACCTCTGGAAGGCGATCTATCAGCTGAGCGGGGATATCATCATCTACATCGATGCGGATATCAAGAACATCCATCCCCGTTTTGTCTACGGATTGGTTGCGCCTCTGATCTTCCGACCGGAGATTCAGTACGTCAAGGCCTTCTACGACAGACCTCTGGCCTCTTCTCAAGGAATCAGGCCTTCAGGGGGAGGCAGGGTGACGGAAATTCTCATCCGCCCCCTGTTCAGCCTGTTCTTCCCCGAGCTCACCGCCCTAATTCAGCCGCTGTCCGGCGAATACGCGGTACGCCGGCAGGTACTGGAAAAAATCCCCTTCCCCATCGGCTATGGGGTGGAAACCTCCCATTTAATCGACGTGTATCACCGCTGGGGCCTGGGAGCGATCGCCCAAACCGATCTGGACAGGAGGGTGCATCGCAATCAGCACACCCGGGATCTGGGCAAGATGGCCTTTGGTATCCTGCAGACCTTTCTCAAGAGGGTCGAAGCACTGGGGGTGCTCGGAAACTTGCCGGAGCTGAGCACCACGCTGAGACAGTTTCAGGTGAACAAAAATGTATTCGAAGAGATCCCATTAAACATCCCGGAGGAGGAGCGGCCCCCTATGATTGAAATTCCCGAGTACAGAGAGAAGTTCGATATTTCGTGATGCAGAGTATGGACTTTTTCGCCACGGTTACCACGTTCGTATCGGAAAAAATTCTCTACCTGCTGCTTGCCGTTCTGGCGCTGAATATATTTCAGCGACGCTACCAGAAACACTCCCGGCAGAAACGTTTTGCGACCCTGTACATATCGATTCTGATCCTGGCTCTCATGATTGGAACCGCGCTTATCGTGTATCTGGACCTGCCGGACGTTCTCTTCCTGCCTCTGCTTGCCGTCCTGATTCTGATAGGCTACAGATTCAGAAAACAGGTCTTTCCTTTCCGCCTGAATTGCCGGCGCTGCGGTGAAAGACTCTCGGGCAAGCGAATTCTCTTCTACGATTCCAATACATGCGAGAAGTGCGAACCTCCAGAGTAGGCCGCGGCCAGGCGGTGCGCTGGGGTTTGAGCAATGGCCTGCCCATCGCTTTGGGGTACCTGCCCGTGGCCATCACCTTCGGGATCCTGGGCAGGCAGGCCGGTCTTTCGGTGGCGGCGGTAACCGGCATGTCCGCCTGGGTTTATGCCGGAGCAAGTCAGTTCCTGGCGGTCAAGATGATCGCCTCCGGAGTGGGCTACTTCCAGATTATCCTGGCCACCCTGATCCTGAACTTCCGGCATTTCCTCATGAGTACCGTGCTTGCCAGAAAAATCGAGATGTCCGGGCGCAAAGCAGCTGCCTTGAGCTACTGGGTTACGGATGAAACCTTTGTCGTGGCCACTGTCCATGCTCGCCCAGAGGGTCTCAGCGCACTGGGCTTCTTAACAATGGCCCTGACCGCCTATCTGGCCTGGCTGACGGGGAGTTTCGTGGGCGGGATGTTTGCCGATCTGATCCCCGTGGGGATCGTCGACGGGATGGGTATCGGCCTGTACGCCCTGTTTATTGCCCTGCTCGTTCCTTCGGCCCGCAAGCACTGGCAGTTTGCCCTGGTCGCCGCGGCCAGTGCCCTGTGCGCCTGGGGCCTATTACGGTTGCTACCCGGTCTTTCCGAGGGATGGGCTCTGATCGCCGCGACCCTTTGCGTTTCCGCCCTGGGCACGCTTCTTCCGGATGTGGAGACGCGCAGTTGATCTGGCTGTTGGCAGGCATGTTTCTGGTCACCTATATCCCCCGCCTGATCCCCTTCCTCTTCGCCAGGCAGCTGGATCTTCCTCCCTGGGTACGGAAGTGGCTGAATCTCTTCCCCTATGCCGCCCTGGGGGCGCTGATCTTTCCCGGTATCCTCACCGCCGTGCCGGGAAGGCCCATCCTGGCTGCGGGAGCCGGTATCCTGGCGGCAGGGTGCGCCCTGTTCGTCCGTAACATCACGGTGATCGTGGTCTTGGCAATCACCGTGGTACTGCTCTTCCAGAACCTCGGAGTTCCGTGAGCACGTAGGCGCGGGGCTATTGTATCATTCCGGCATTTTCGTTATAATCTTTTGTTTGTATAAATATACGATTTGAACTTTTTTTTATACATTTTTCTGAACTTTGAGGGTAAGCCATGGACCACAATGAGAAACTCGATCTGAAGATCGATACAGCCCTGCTAGACGAACTTACTCAAAACGCGGAGAAGACGAACCGCATCCCCCTCGAGCTGTACCAAAAATATTCGGTGAAACGGGGACTGCGCAATGATGACGGTACGGGAGTACTGGTGGGCCTCACGGAAATCGGAGATGTCCACGGGTACATCATCGATGAGGGCGAGATCATCCCCGTGGACGGGCGCCTGGAGTATCGCGGCATCAACATCAACGACATAACCAGCGGATTCCAGGAGGAAAAACGCCACGGCTTCGAGGAAGTATGCTACCTGCTGCTGTTCGGTACCCTGCCCACTGCAAAACAGCTCCAGCAGTTCACGACCCTCCTGGGCGAAAACCGGGCGCTTCCCGACGGATTCACAGAGAACATGATTCTCAAAGCCCCGAGCCGGGAGATCATGAACAAGCTGGCTCGCAGCGTTCTGGTGTGTTACTCATACGACCGCAATCCCGATGAGCTCAGCCTGAAAAACGTCCTGCGTCAGAGCATCGAGCTGATCGCCCGATTCCCCACGATGGCCGCCTACGGCTTTCAGGCCAAGAGTCACTACTTCGACGGCAGGAGCCTGTACATCCATCGTCCCCAGAAGGATCTATGTGCCGCGGAAAATCTACTGCACCTGATCCGACCGGACAGCAAGTTCACCCCCCTGGAGGCAGAGACCCTGGATCTGGCCCTTGTGCTGCACGCCGAGCACGGAGGAGGAAACAACTCCACCTTTACCACCCACGTGGTCACCTCCACCAGGACCGACACCTATTCGGCGATTGCCGCGGCCGTCGGATCCCTGAAAGGTCCGATGCACGGTGGAGCCAACCTCAAGGTGCTGGAGATGATGGAGAACATCAAAGGGGCGGTCAAGGACTGGCAGGATGAGGAGGAAGTGACCGCCTATCTGGCCAAGATCCTGCGTAGAGAGGCCTTCGACGGCCAGGGGCTGATCTACGGGATCGGTCACGCCGTCTATACGCTCTCCGACCCCCGGGCCGTGCTGCTGAAGAACAAGGCGAAAGAGCTGGCCAGGGCCAAGGGCAGGAGTGAGGAGTTCGACTTGTGCGAGCGGGTCGCCCGTCTATCTCCGGAGATTTTCAAGCAGGTGAAAAACTCCTCGAAAGTTGTTTCGGCAAACGTCGACTTCTACTCCGGGTTCGTGTACGAGATGCTCGATATCCCCAGGGAGCTGTACACGCCGATCTTCTGCGTAGCCCGCATCGCCGGCTGGTGCGCCCACAGGATCGAGGAGCTGATCTCAGGAGGCCGCATCATCCGTCCGGCCTACCGCAACGTGCTGCGCAACAAGGAGTACGTGCCCATGGGCCAGCGATAGAGCATCGGCTACAGCAACCGGGAGAGGCGCTCGCTGATGAACTCGGATTTTTCCTTGAGACCGATCCGACCGGTCTTGATGATCAGGCAGTTCGGCTGCCTGGGATCCAGGGATACGCTTCCCCCGCTTTCCTTGATCAAGGTCATCACTCGATCGACGGAGATCTGAGACAGTTTGGAAAACTCCGCGGTGGCCCGGCCGTTTCTCTCCTTGAGGGAGGAGATGAACAACCGGCGGCAGAGGATGCGGATCTCGGCGATCGCAAACAGGCTGCGTACATCCTCCGGCGGGGGGCCGAAGCGGTCGGCCACCTCCCGCTCCAGCGTTTCCAGCTGCCCGTACTCTGTGACCGAAGCGATCCGCTTGTACAGCTCCATCTTCTCCATGGCCTGAGGCACATAGCCGTCGGGAATAAAGCCGGAGTACTGCAGCTCCAGATACACCTCCGGGGGTTGTGCCTCTTCGACTTCTCGTTCCACCTTCAGCTCATCGATGGCCTCATCCAGAAGACGCAGGTACATGTCCAGCCCTACGGCCAGAATATCTCCGTGCTGTTCCCGGCCCAGGAGGTTGCCGGCGCCCCGGATCTCCAGATCCTTCAAGGCGATCTTGAATCCCGAGCCCAGCTCCGTAAAATCGCTGATGATTCTGAGGCGCTTCATGGCCAGCTCACTCACCACACGCCCCTTCGGGTAAAACAGGTAGGCATAGGCCGGCATATCTGAACGCCCGACCCGGCCCCGCAGCTGGTACAGTTGGGATATTCCGAACATGTCCGCCCGGTCGATGACAATCGTATTAACGTTCGGGATATCCAGTCCGTTTTCGATGATGGTCGTGGACAGCAACAGCTGCACATCCCCGCGGATGAAACTGTGCATCACCTCCTCCAGCTGCTCTTCCCGCATCTGCCCGTGGGCGGTTGCGATCCGCACCTCCGGCATGAGCCGGGTCAGGAAACTCTCCACACGGGGGATTGTCTGTACGCGGTTGTGCAGGTAGTACACCTGCCCGCCCCGATCGATCTCCTGGCGAACAGCCCGGCAGATCACCTCCTCGTCGAACTCCTGGATGAACGTTTCTATTGGGTAGCGATTCTGAGGGGGGGTGTTGATGATCGACATGTCCCGGATCTTCATCAGCGCCATGTGCAGCGTCCTGGGAATGGGGGTGGCGGTCATGGTCAGGCAGTCGATGGCGGTCTTCAGCTCCTTGAGCCGCTCCTTATCCTTCACTCCGAAGCGCTGCTCCTCATCCACGATCATCAGTCCCAGGTTTTTGGGCTTCACATCCCGCTGCAGCAGCCTGTGCGTTCCGATCACGATGTCGGTGTGCCCTTCGGCCAGGGCTGCGAGCACCCGCTTCTGCTGTTTCGGTTTTACGAAGCGGGAGAGCATCTGGATGGATACAGGATAACCGGAAAAGCGCTCTTCGAAGGTTTCGAAGTGCTGCTCGGCAAGGATCGTAGTGGGGGCCAGTAGAGCCACCTGCTTGCCCCCCATCACCGCCTTGAAGGCCGAGCGCAGGGCCACCTCGGTCTTTCCGTAGCCCACATCCCCGCAGATCAACCGATCCATGGGCCGGGAGCTCTCCATATCCGCCTTGACCTCCTCGATGGCCCGCAGTTGATCCTCGGTCTCCTGATAGGGAAAACGCGCCTCGAACTCGCTCTGCCAATCCGTATCCGACGGGAAGACAAATCCCTTTACGGTGCTTCGAGCCGAATACAGCGAAACCAGCCGCCTGGCCATCTGCTCTACCGAGCGTCGCACCCTCTCCTTCTTACTCTGCCAGCTCTTCCCGCCCAGCTTGTCCAGCTTGGGGCGCTTGCCATCCTGCCCGATATAGGCCTGGATCAGGTTGACCTGCTCGATGGGCAGGAACACCTTCTCCCCGCCGTCGTACTCCAGGCATATATAGTCGCGCTCATGGCCGGCCGCCTTGATCCGTTCGATCCCGTTGAACAGCCCGATGCCGTACTGCAGGTGAACCACGAAGTCTCCCGGGCTCAGATCCACGAAAGAGTCGATGGCCCGGCTCCGGGCCTTGGCCACGGAGCGGGGAATGCGCCTCTTGCGTCCGAAGATCTCATTTTCCTCGATCACCAGGGTCTTCAAGGCCGGCAGGGCGAAGCCACGGGAGATTCCCTGGGGCAGCACCGTGACCTCCAGGTCCTTGAGCAGAGAGCGCAGCCGTTCAGCCTGTTGGGCGTACTCGGCAAACACGAACACCCGGTAGCCGAGCTGGATCAGGTTCTCGAGCTCCTCCTTCAAAAAGCTCAAGTTTCCGAAGAAGGAGCGGGGAGGATCACATCCCATCAGGATCCGCTTCCCCTCCGCCCTCTTGCCCTTGAGGGAGTGCAGGTGCACGGTTCGGCTGAAGTCGGCTTCCAGCGTGGAAAAATCCAGGAGAATCTGCCGGGGCGGTGGACGGAAACCGCCGGCGCGGTTCTTGCGGTACAACTCCATGTACTCCCGGCGTAGAACTTCACAGCCGGCCGCCAGCCCCTCGGAATCCACGGCGAGAAACAGTGAATCGGAGCCCAGATAGTCCAGCAGGGAGCTACGGCTGCCGGAACAGAGGGGAAACAGATACTCGCTGCCCGGGGTATCGGGATCCAACCGCAACTGTTCGACCAGCTCCTGCACCGCCGGCTCATCGGACCCGGCGCGCTGGAGATTCGACGACAGCAGTCGCAGGGCTTTTTCATCAAAGACAACCTCCCGGGTCGGGGGTATCCGTACAGCCTCCATTTCGGAGACCGAGGCCTGGGTGAACGGCTCGAAGCGCCGGATCCGGGTAATGCTGTCGAACTCGAAGATGATCCTGGTGGCTTCATCTCCGCCGTAGGGATATACATCCACCACTTCCCCGCGCAGGGCAAACTCGCCCCGAAGGCTCACCCTGGGAACCCGCAGGTAGCCCAGGGTGGCGAGGGTCTGCGCCAGTTCCTGTGTATCCAAGGAGCTGCCGACAGACAGAGACACAGCCCTGTCCTTGAACTCTTCGGGATCGGGAAGTGGATTGAGCAGGCCCCGCAGGGAGGTGACGATTAGGGATCGTTCTCGGTTCTGAAGCCTGCTGAGCACGGAAGTACGCAGCCCGTGGACCGCCGGTAGCGGGTGCCCCTGCCCGTAGGGAAGGGTGCCCCACCAGGGAAACGAGAGGACCTGGTTACTGAACAGCTGTAGATCCGCGTGGACCTCCCGGGCCTCCTGTTCGGTTGGAACGACCAGCAGGGTGGAGCCGTCGATCTGCTCGTGCAACCTCGAGACCAGGTAGCCGAGAAAACCGCCCTGCACGCCCTCGACATCGATCGGGAAGCTCTTCTTCCCCAGACGACGACGTAACTCTATGAACGGCTCATAGGATTCGAGGTGATTTGATAGTGTGTCTCTATACTCGTCGATACTCAAAGCTCTGCCCGCCGAATCATCGTGCGCCATCACGCGCTCGCTTGTCGAAGGCGAATCGCCGGTTGCGATTCACGTCAATCGTAATAAATATATCATAGTATTTACCGAAGATAATAAGGGAACTAGGAGCTTTACCAGTGGTACCTATAAAACGGATCGTATTCTTCCTTTTATTCGTAGTGATCGCCCAGATCTGCTTTGCCGAGGCGGAGGGGGTGGCCTTTCAAATTCGATTCTATGAGAAGCGGATCTACTATTTGAACGACCGGGAACATCCGGTTTCCCTGGAAGCGACATTGACGAACAACTCCAGTAAAACCTTCCGCTTCAAAATGGCGGAGAGCCGGATGTTCAACTTCGACTTCCAGGTAACCACCCCGACCAATATCCTCCTGGATCACTCGCAGGCCTTCAGCCGCGCCCGTACGTCCAACCAGCCCGTACTGTACAGGGAGATCAGTCTGGAGCCCGGCGATACCTTCGGCGTGGTCGTCTCCCTGAATGATTTTATCCGGATCCCCAAAGCCGGCCTTTACTCGGTCCAGGGAAGTTTCTACCCGGAACTGTACCTTCGGGGTCCTGGGAGCGAGGAAGCCGAGGGCATGATGGTTCCGCTGCGTTCCAACATGCTGACCTTGAACATCCGTCCGGAAATCCTCTTTGCCGAAGAACGAGCCATGATCGAGGCCGAAACTGGCAAACTCATCCAGCGCCAGAGCCTGCCGCCGGATGAAGTGGTGGACTACATGCTGAGTGCCCGTCAGAGGAGTCAGTGGGAGAAGTTCTTCCTCTACCTGGATCTGGAGAGCCTGTACGTGAAAAATCCGGGCCGGCAGGATTCCTACAGGCGGATGTCGGAAGAGAACCGCCGATCCACAATCGCCCGTTACAAAGAACAGCTGCGGTCGGAAACCGTGGATGTGGATATACTGGTGATCCCGGCCGAGTACGAAATCGTTCGGACCAGCTATACTCCCCTGGAGGCTGCGGTCACGGTGATCGAACGGTTCCGTTACCGGGACTACGTCGAGGTAAAGAGGTATACCTATTTCCTGGAAAGACGTGATAGTATATGGGTGGTCACGGACTACGAAATCGTCAATCTAGGAACGGAATGAATGAAACTGCTGGTCGTCGCCCAGCGGAAAGATCTAAAAGACCTAATCGCCTATCACCTCGGCCCGATCGGCTTTGAAATCATCTACTATAGCGAGCCCATCAAGGTCGTAGACAGCATCGACGAGATACAGCCGGATATGCTGCTGTTCAATGCCGTGGATTTTCCCCGGCACTGGAAACCGATCCTGAAGCTGCTGCGGGATCGGCTCTCTAAAGAACAGGCCGTATTCATCATTCTGGCCAAAGATCCGCCCTTCGAGGAGGCGGCCAAAGCCACCTACCTCGGCGCGAACGGCATCATCGATGCCAATCTCCCGGAAAAACAGCAGATGCAGCGCCTGGAGGAGCTGTATCGCCGCTACGGATCTCTAAAGGATAAGCGCAGGTTCCAACGCCTGATTCCAACCCAGGCAGACAGCCTCAATCTTATTTTCAGCCATCCCCGGACTCTGGCTGTCATTACCGGTTCTCTGGTCGAGATATCGATAAAGGGAGCCAGTTTCTTTCCGAATGATCCTTCGTTGACCGCGGATCTGCGCCGGGACGATCCACTCCTGCACTGCACGCTGAGCGTGGCGGGCGAACCGGTCGCCGTGAACGCCCGGGTCACCCGAAACGAGGATACCATCGGCCTGCAGTTCAAGTCCTTCGAAACCGCAGGCCACCACAAGCTCTTCCACTACATCCAGAACCGCTCGCAGCGGGAGCTGCAGAGCGCGGCCAGGGCCGCGCCGCGCCCGCAGGAGTAGCGGACTACATCGATTTCCGCCTGTGCTTCCTGACCTGGGATTCGAAGCGCTTCCAGGGGTCGGGATTCAGGTGGGCGTGTCGGCAGCCGGGAGCGTGCCCCCGGCCCGGTCTGTACACCCCCTCCAGCAGGTCGTCCCTGTGCACGACCTCCAGGTCCATCTTCTTCAGCTGGATGAGCAGATCCCGCCGGCGTTCCTTGATGTTCCAGCAGGCCGGACACACGCCGATGGTGGCCAGATCCCCGGTTTTCACCTTGCGTACCCGGACCATGGCTCTTCCCTCGGCCACGGCCAGCTTTCTGGGCTTGTGGTGATCGCTTGACATTCGGCTGAGCTTTCCTTTACATATAGTACGACTTAAACCTTCTATTCATCAGTAGCACAGCAGGAGAATTATGTGAAGGTCCTCTTTACAGGAATACAGCCGACCGGTCTGCTCCATATCGGCAACTACTACGGGGCGATTCGAAACTGGGTGGAGCTGCAGTACAAGTACGAATCCTACATCTCCGTGGTGGATCTGCATGCCATCACCATCGAGTACGATCCCAAAGAGATGAGAAACAACTCCTTCGAGCTTGCCCTGGGTCTGTTTGCCTGCGGGATCGACCTGGAACGAACACACCTGTTCATCCAGTCTGAGGTTCCCGGGCATGCCGATCTGACCTGGGTATTCAACACCGTAACCCCCCTGGGGGAGCTGGAGCGCATGACCCAGTTCAAGGACAAGGCCAAGCAGCACCGGAAAAACGTAAATGTCGGCCTGCTGGATTACCCCGTGCTCCAGGCAGCGGACATCCTCATCTACAAGGGGGAAATCGTACCCGTGGGGGAGGACCAGATACAGCACGTGGAGTTTACCCGGGAGGTTGCCCGGCGCTTCAACGCCCGCTACGGGAATACCTTTCCCGAGTGTCAGGCCGAATTGACCGCAACCCCGCGCGTCATGGGCATCGACGGGGACTCTAAGATGAGCAAGAGCAAGGGGAATTTCATCGGTATCCTGGAGAGCCGGGAGGAGATCTGGAAGAAACTTGCCCCGGCCCCGACGGATCCGGCCCGGGTCAAGCGAAACGATCCGGGAACACCCGAGAAGTGCAACATCTACTCCTACCACCAGCTGACAACTCCTGAACCCGATCTGAGCGAGTACGTGGCCCAGGGCTGTCGAACCGCGGGGATCGGCTGTCTGGACTGCAAACGTAAACTCCTCGAGAATCTGATGAATGTCTTGGATCCGATCCAGGATCGGTATTCGGACCTGGCGGCTAGAAAGGCTGAGGTCCGAGACGTTTTGGACCGAAACGCCGAAGCCTGCCGAAAGGTCAGCGCACAGACGATCCTGGAGGTCAAGGAAAAGATGGGGTTGACTCCGATATGGAAGATATAGAGATCACCCAGGAGGACCTGCGGATCGACACGCTTGGCCCCGCCAACATCCCCTCCCCGCTCGGCCTTTCCACCGAATACGGGGACGACATTGTCAACTACTGCACCGATTCGGAGAGTGTGCTGTATGAAATTGACCGCGACAAGATTGTCGCAGAGGTGACCAGGGGAATCGAGGTCCCCGGCTTCGAGAAGGCCGGTCCGCGCGACAAGATCTACTTCGAAGGGGCGAAAAGTCGGATCGCCATCGTGACCTGCGGCGGGCTTTGCCCGGGGATCAACAATGTGATCCGCTCTCTGGTGATGGAGCTCCACTATCGTTACGGGGTCCGTACGATCTACGGTATGCGGTACGGGTACCAGGGTTTCATCCCGAAATACGGACACGAAGCTGTTATGCTCACCCCCCAGGAAGTGGAGGACATCCATGAAAAGGGGGGCAGTATCCTCTCCTCTTCCCGGGGCCCCCAGGATGTCGGGGAGATCGTGGACTGTCTGGAGCGGATGAATATCTGCCTGCTGTTCACGATCGGGGGTGACGGCACCCTGCGGGGAGCCGATGAGATCTACCGGGAGATCGGCCGCCGGGGGCTGAAAATCGGGGTGATCGGGATCCCAAAAACCGTGGACAACGACATCGCCTTCGTGAAAAAGACCTTCGGGCTGGAGACGGCTTTCTCGGTAGCCGCGGAGGCCATTCGGGGCGCCCATACCGAAGCCCTGGGGGCGCCCTACGGTGTGGGCATCGTGAAGGTTATGGGCAGAATGTCCGGCTTTATCGCGGCCAACGCCGCTTTGGCTCTCAATGAGGTAAACTTCGTGCTGATTCCGGAGGTCCCCTTCGATCTGGAGGGAGACAATGGTCTGTTCCAGTCTCTCGAAAAACGCCTGCGCAGACGTCAGCACGCCGTGATTATCGTGGCAGAGGGAGCGGGACAGAAGTACGTGGAGTTGACCGAAGATCGGAAGGATGATTCGGGAAATCCGGTGCTCGGGGATATCGGAATTTACCTCAAAACCGAGATCAAGCGGTACTTCAAAGAGCACACGGATCTGTACATCAACGTCAAGTACATCGATCCCAGCTATATGGTGCGATCCCCCGCCGCCAATGCCCACGATTCGATCTACTGCATGCAGTTGGCCCAGAACGCCGTGCATGCGGGCATGGCCGGAAAAACGGGGATGCTGGTAGGGTACTGGAACGACCAGATCACCCACGTGCCCATCAAGCTGGCCACCTCCCGCCGCAAGCGCCTGTCCCCGGAAGGCACCCTGTGGCTGAGCGTGTTGGAAGCCACGGGCCAGCCAATTTCGCTGATCAATTCATGATTATTATTGGAGGATAACGTGAGCTTAAAAGGAGAGTTCATATTTACTTCGGAAAGTGTCGGAGAGGGCCATCCGGACAAGATCTGCGATCAGGTTTCCGACGCGGTGCTCGACAGCGCCCTGTCCCAGGACGGGAAATCCAGGGTGGCCTGCGAGACCTTCACCACAACCGGATTGGTGCTGGTGGGAGGTGAGATCACCACACAGGGGTATATCGACCTGCAGCGCATCGTCCGGGGAGTGCTCAAGTCTATAGGCTACGACGATCCGGCCTACGGCATCGACTACCAGTCCTGCTCGGTAATATCCAGCATTCACGAACAGTCTCCGGATATCGCTCAAGGGGTGGAAAAGGGAAACGAGAATATCGGTGCCGGAGACCAGGGAATGATGTTCGGCTATGCCTGCCGGGAGACGCCGGAGCTGATGCCGGCCCCGATCCAGTACGCCCACCGGATCATGCTACGGGCCGCGGAGGTGCGCAAACGGGGCACCCTCCCATTCATGAGGCCGGATGGCAAGTGCCAGGTCTCCGTGCACTACCGTGATGGCAAACCGGTGGAGGTGACCACCGTTGTGCTGTCCCATCAGCACGCCGAGGATGTGGGATACGAGGAACTGAGAGAGGCCTTCATCGAGGAGATCATCAAGAAGGCGATCCCTGAGCAGATGCTGGCCGGCAAGGTGACCTACCACATCAATCCCACCGGGAGGTTCGTGATCGGCGGCCCCCACGGAGACACGGGGCTGACCGGCCGCAAGATCATCGTGGACACCTACGGGGGTATGGCCCGCCACGGTGGGGGGGCGTTTTCCGGGAAGGATCCCACGAAAGTCGACCGGTCCGCATCCTACATGGCCCGCTACATCGCCAAGAACGTAGTGGCTGCGGGACTCTGCGACAAATGCGAAGTTCAGCTGGCCTACGCCATCGGCGTGGCCGAGCCGGTTTCCCTGTTCGTGTCCACCTTCGATACGGCCAAGGTCGCTGAAAACAAGATCGCAGGCGCCATCGCCGAGATTTTCGATGCCACCCCCGCGGGCATCATCGAAACCCTGGACCTGCGAAAGCCGATCTTTCAGGAGACCGCCGCTTACGGCCATTTCGGCCGGGGCAACTTCAGCTGGGAGCGCACCGACAAAACGGATGCACTGAAGGAGAAACTGCTGTAGCGCCGTTTGGACGTACCATGCTCAAATCCCGCGTACGCATCCGAGGGCTGGATATCTGTATCTTCCTCCTTGCACTCCTCATCATTGGACTGATATCGCTGCAGAGCTACGTGAGAGGCAGGGGCACGCCGGAAATCATGATAGAGGCGGCCGGCGTTCCGGCGGCCG
>CAZFMD010000035.1:0-6798 GCA_964520025.1 uncultured Spirochaetaceae bacterium | reverse complement strand
CCGGCGGCCGATGTGAGTGGCGAACAGCAGTGGATCTATCCCCTGGACGCAGATGAGACCGTGCGGGTACCGGGACCGCTCGGGGATACCGTTGTGGTGATCCAGGATGGTACCGTAGAGGTGGCCAGTTCTCCCTGCCCGCAAAAGATCTGCATCAAGACCGGCCGGATCTCCAAACCGGGCCAGTGGATCGCCTGCCTGCCCAACAGGGTCTTCATCTCGATTCGGGGAAGAGAGAAGGAGCAGCCCGATGCGATCAGCCAGTAGACCGGTCAGCAGCCGCCCCCCGCGGATGCAGAGCCTGACAGCACTGGCCGCGGCGATCTGCCTGTTCCTGGCTTCGATCGAGTACGTGATACCCAAACCCCTGCCCTTCCTGCGGATCGGCCTGGCCAACCTGCCTCTGCTCCTGGCCCTGGATCTGTTTCCGGTCTCTCAATTTTTCATCCTGCTGGGCATCAAGATCCTCGGTCAGTCCCTGATCCAGGGCAGCCTGTTCTCCTTCACCTTCCTGCTCTCCCTGAGCGGCTCACTGGCCAGCGGCCTGATCATGCTCGCCGCTCGCCGGTTACTCAAGGGATCGACCTCCCTGATCGGTATCAGCATCCTCGGGGCTCTGGCCTCAAATCTCGCCCAGCTGACCCTGGCCCGTTACATCGTGTTCGGGCGTTCCGCCTGGATGATCGCCCCGCCGTTCCTGCTGGTCGGTCTGATCTCCTCGAGCATCCTCGGCTACCTGGCGCAGGTGTACAAGCAGCGCTCCACCTGGCTGCCCAAAGTATTCGGAGCCGCCACAGATGCGGCCTCACCGGAGGAGCAACCATGAAAGAACATCAGATCCTGTACCTGAGCAAGAAAGAGGTGGCCGAAACCCAGCTGACCATGGCCGAGGTGATCGAGGCGGTGCAACGGGCTTTCCGGGAGAAGGGAGAAGGCAAGGTGGAGATGCCCCCCAAACCGGGCGTGCATTCCCGCCCCGATTCCTTCATCCACGCCATGCCCGCCTACATCGCAGCCACCGGCGCATTGGGGATGAAGTGGGTTGCCGGCTATCCGGAGAACAGCAAGCTGGGACTGCCCTATATCAGCGGCCTGGTTGTGCTCAACGACCCGGATACGGGGCTTGTCCTCGCCGTGATGGACTGCGTCTGGATCACGGCCATGCGTACCGGCGCGGCGACTGCCGTGGCCGCCCGCTATCTGGCCCGCCAGGACTCCAGAGTCATGGGAGTGCTGGGAGCCGGAACCCAGGGATTCAGCAACCTGGAGGCCCTGAAGGTTCTGTTTGCCATCCAAGAGGTGGTGCTCTACGATATCGCCGAAGAGCAGGTCCGCCGCTACGAGCAGCGTGTTCACGAGCGCTGGCCGGAGATCGAGATACGGAGGGCAACCGGCCCGAGGCAGGCGGTGGAGGGGATGGACATCGTGGTCACAGCCGGTCCGATCGTGCGCCCGCCCCATGCCACCATCAAAGCAGGCTGGCTTTGCGAGGGGGCCTTCGCCTCCATGGTTGATTTCGGCTCCTACTGGAGCGGAGAGGCCTTGGCCGAGGTCGACAAGTTCACTACCGACGATATCCCCCAACTCGAGCACTACCGGGGCCTCGGCTACTTCCAGGCGCTCCCATCGATCCACGGACAGCTGGGAGACCTGGTTACGGGCCGGAAAGCCGGACGGCAGAGCGCGCGGGAACGGACCGTGACCTGCAATCTGGGCCTGGCCATCGAAGACCTGGCTACCGCCGGGCTGGTGTACAAGCGGGCCGTGGAAAAGGGGCTGGGTACCTGGCTGGATCTATAGGGATTTGCTGTTGAGCTAATTGTGTTGCAATCGACGGGTACCGCAGATACACTGGAATCATGAATCCCCGTTTCTTCGAAATCGCGGATGAGGGACGGATCCAGTGCACCCTGTGCCCCAACAACTGCCTGATCGCACCCGGAAAGTTCGGTGTATGCCGGGTACGCACCAACAGCGGTGGAACCCTGGAGCTGCCCTTCTACGGTCGCCTGTCCGCCGTGGCCATCGATCCGATCGAAAAAAAACCCCTCTACCACTTCCACCCGGGCGTCTCGATCCTCTCGGTGGGATTCGTGGGCTGTTCGTTTCACTGTCCCTTCTGCCAGAACCACCACATCGCCCACGACACCACCTATCCCACGGAGATGGTCAGCCCGCAGCAACTGATCGAACTGTGCGAACAGAGGGGATCCTTCGGCGTGGCCTATACCTACTCCGAACCGATCGTGCACCTGGAGTACGTCCTGGATACCGCGGCTGCGGCCCGGCAACGGGGCTTGAAAAACGTGCTGGTCTCCAACGGCTACATCAATCCCGAACCGGCGGAGCAGCTGCTGGATCTGATGGATGCGGCCAACATCGATTTCAAGAGCTGGAATCCCGATTTTTATCGGGAGGAGATCGGGGGCAAGGTCGAACAGATCAAGCGCTTCATCGAGCAGGCCTATAACAGGATCAGCCTGGAGGTCACCACTCTGGTCATTCCGACAAAGAACGACAGCCCCGAGGAGATCGAATCGATAACCGGCTTCCTCGCCTCTCTGAGTCCGGACATCCCCTACCACCTGTCCGCCTACTATCCGCAATACAGGTACTCGATCCCCCCCACCCCCGCCTCGACCCTGCGTGAGCTGGCCGAGGTGGCCCGCAAGCACCTGAACTACGTGTACCTGGGAAACGTGGGCATGGAGGAAACCAACACCCTCTGCCCCAACTGCGGCAGCCTGCTGGTGCGCCGGCGGGGCTACTCGGTTTCGGTGAAAGGGATCGCGGATGGCAAGTGCCGACAGTGCGGAGCCGGGACCTCGGTCGTCGGCGTGGATGAGTCGGAATGACACTGGCGGGCATTTTGACCCATTCCCGTTTGTTCCCGATGCAAATCCTCAGAAAAGTGGCAAGATCTGAAGTTTTACTTTGAATTTTACCACTTTACCGGATAGGAAAAACCAGCAAGATCTTAAGTTTACCTTGGGATATTGTTAAACATCCGAGGGTTTTGCGTCCGGATTCAACAACTTCGCCATTCCAAATCTACGCAGACTGCGTCTTTACCGCCGGGAGATGCGGGTATCGCCATTGAAGCAGTAGGTGCAGAAACCCCCATCCAGCAGGCGATTGGCCAGCATACCCTCCTGGCTGAGGTAACCGAGGGAATCCGCACCCAGGAACTCCCGGATTTTGTCGACGGACTTGCTGTTGGCGATCAGGCGCTTGGTCTCCGTCGTGTCGATCCCCAGGTAGCAGCTGTACCTGTACGGAGGCGAGCTGACCCGCACGTGCACCTCCCGGGCACCGAAATCCCGGATGAGGCGGATGATGTTCTTCAGGGTCGTACCGCGGACGATCGAGTCTTCCACCAACACCACCCGCCTGCCCCGCAGCACCGAGCGATTGGGGTTGTACTTCTTGCGGACCTTGGCGTCCCGGATGGCCTGGGTGGGCTCGATGAAGGTGCGGCCGATGTAGTGGCTGCGCACCAGTCCGAAGTCGAAGGGGATGCCCGAAGCTTCGCTGAAACCCATGGCCGCGAAGGTGCTGGAATCGGGGACCGGGATCACCACCTCCGCCTCCACCGGATGCTCCCGCCACAACTGGCGCCCGAACTCTTTTCGGATATCCCCGGTGGTGTGTTCGCTTCCGAACAGAAAGCTGTCCGGCCGGGCAAAGTAGATGTACTCGAAGATACAGCGCAGCTGCTCGGCCGCCGGGAACAGCCGGTGCCGCTGAAGCCCGCTGTCATTGATGATGAGCATCTCCCCGGGCTCCACCTCTCCCAGGTATTCGGCTCCGATGATGTCGAAGGCCACGGTCTCAGAGGCCACCACATAGGCCCTGCCCGCCTTGCCGAGTACCAACGGCCGGACACCGGAGGGGTCGCGTATGGCGATCAGCTCGTTTAGGGTCAGCATGACGATCGAATAGGCCGGTTTGACCTCCCGGAAACAGGAGGCAACGATCCGCTCTATCGAATCTTCCGGTGATCGGGCATAGTTGTGCAGGATGATCTCGGTGTCGCTGTCCGATTTGAAGATGCAGCCCTTCCTCTGCAGCTGATTCTTCAGATGCCGGCAGTTGGCGAACTGTCCATTGTGGGCGATGGACACCGGACCGTGCTGGGTGTGGGCGATCATGGGCTGGGCGTTCTCCAGGGAGGAGGACCCGAAAGTGGAGTAGCGGTTGTGCCCGATCGCCCCCCGGCCGTTCAGATCGTGAAGCGTCTTCTCGGTAAAGATCTCATTCACGATCCCCATGCCGTAGTGGCTGTGGAACTTCCGCTGGGAGGCACTGACGATGCCGCTGGATTCCTGTCCGCGATGCTGCAGGTTGTGCAGGCCCAGGTAGACGTATTCGGCGGGTTTGTCCACACCCCAGATACCGAACACGGCGCAGCGGTCGCGCATCGCGTCTTCTGATCCGTATCTGGTCAAACCCGCAGCTCCTGCTCTCCTGCGGCTCCGTTACGGTACCGTTCCAGAAGGGGCCGCACGGTCTCCTGCAGATATTCCTGCACCTGGGTCTCGGAACGGCCGGAAAAATCGGTCTTAAAGGCAATATCCCGCAGCTGCTCCAAATCGAAGGGGATGCGATCGTCCCGGGCCAGCAACTCCAGCAGGGGATTCTCCGATCCCTGTTCCTTTATCTGCCGGGATGCGGCCACGGCGTTCTCCCGCACCGTCTCGTGCAACTGCTGGCGGTCGCCTCCTCGGATCACCCCCTCCATGATGATCGTTTCGGTGGCCAGAAAGGGCAGCTGCTCCTCCAACAGCCGGGCGATTATTGCGGGATAGACCCTGGCACCGGCGATCACATTGGCGTAGATCAGGAGAATTGCATCCACCGCCAGGAAGGACTGGGGCATGTACAAGCGTCTGCCCGCCGAGTCGTCCAGGGTACGCTCGAACCACTGATTGGCCGCTGTGTGATCGGCGGCCTGTACCTGGCTGATGGTATAGCGAGCCAGAGAGCAGAGTCGTTCCGAGCGCA
The DNA here is from genome assembly GCA_964520025.1 of uncultured Spirochaetaceae bacterium. Lineage (GTDB taxonomy): Bacteria > Spirochaetota > Spirochaetia > SZUA-6 > DRHE01 > JAFGQJ01. The sequence continues at coordinate 1,794 of CAZFMD010000035.1, read as the reverse complement.
TCGGATTGCGCTTGTAGGCCATGGCGGAGCTTCCCACCTGCTTCTCCTCGAAGGGCTCATCCACCATCTTGAGATGCTGCATCAGGCGAAAGTCGACGGCATATTTGTGCGCGCTCTGGGCCAGGTTTTTCAGCAGATCGAGGATGCGGGAGTCCCAGAGCCGCGGGTAGGTCTGACCGCTCACCGGAAAACTCTCGTTGAAACCGAGCTTCTCGCACACCAAGCGATCCAGCTGCTTCACCTTCCCTTGATCCCCCCCGAAGAGCTTGAGGAAACTGTCCTGTGTGCCCGTTGCTCCCTTGAGGCCCCGGATGCGGTAGCCGGAAAACAGGTACTCCAGATCCTCCCAATTGAGCATCAGCTCCTGTAGCCACAGAACCGCGCGTTTGCCCAGTGTGGTCGGTTGAGCCGGCTGGAAGTGGGTATAGCCCAGACAGCGCAGAGCTCTGTGCCTGTCGGCGAACTCTGCTACCGCGGCGATCACCCGCAGCAGGCGGCTGCGGATCAATTGCAGCGCCTGGTGATACTGGATCAGCTCGGTGTTGTCGGTAACGAAGCAACTGGTCGCACCCAGGTGGATAATGCCCTTGGCCTTGGGGCATTGCTGGCCGTAGGCTCGGATACCGGCCATCACGTCGTGACGAAGCTCCCGCTCCAGCCGCGCCATATCTTCGAAGTTGATCTGTTCCCGATTGGCCCTCAGCTCGGCCAGCTGCTCGTCACTGATGCTCAAGCCCAGCTGCGCCTGGCTCTCCGCCAGGGCGATCCAGCAACGCCTCCAGGTGCGGAACTTGTTCGCATCAGAAAAAACCGCAGCCATCTCCTGACTGGCGTAACGCTGGATCAGAGGATTCGAGTAACGCTCCTTCTGTTCTCCCATGCCTATGCCTCGACCTGCGATTTGAGCCGCTCCATCACCTGTTCCAGAGGTGGAGAATCGAAAACCCGTTTGCCCGTGTAGCGGTTGCACCCGGACATGTACATCTGGGAGGCCAACGTGGCAAACTCCGCGGGCAGCTTCCGCGGTTTCACCTCACATTTCTTCTGCCATCCCGGGCCTGTTCGTTTCCATCTATCACAGGCGCTCACGAACTCCGGTTGATTGCGCTTGTACCACTGGCGCAGCACCTCTTTGCTGACCTGTTCTCCCTGGAAGGCAAAGCGGTTCTCATCGAAGGTGCCGATCACGTCGCACACCAGCAGCCCGTCGTTCCAAACCGTCTCGATCTTGCCGTCGTAGTGGGCAAAGCCGGTACGTTCGGCCTGCTCGGTGATCACCCTGTTCACCCGCAGAGCCAGGCCGTCCAGGGCATTGAACTCCCGCCTGGGCAGCCCGGAGAGCCGATAGGCCTGTCTGCGCTCCAACTCCCGGTCACCGGCTTCCAGCTTGGTGGTGTAGCTCATTACCGGTGCGGGCAGCATCTGTCCGGGTTGGGGCGGTTCCTTGACTCCCAGCTCCTTGAGGATGCGCCCCAACTGCGCGCCGGCCTGTTTGCGGTCGGCTAGCTGCCCGGCTCTCTCTATACGCTTGAACACGGAACTGCCCAGGGGCAGCCCGTTGCGGAATATGATCTCCAGGCCAACGAGGTAGTTGTTGATCCGGCCCCTGTGCCGTTCGAAAAAGGTATAGTCATAGTGAACTTCCACCTGTTCCCCCGAACGGAATTCCCGCACGATCGGGTGATAGACCCGGGCCAGGCTGACCTGCATGGTCACCAGACCCCCAGAACCCTCCTCCAGATCCCCGAATCGGAGCAGCTTTCCGGAGGAACCGACCAGCCCCTGATAGTGAGT
>CAZFMD010000034.1:0-20262 GCA_964520025.1 uncultured Spirochaetaceae bacterium | reverse complement strand
TTGCGAAGTAGTTCTTGCCACACATTCTAATGATAGCATATATGATAGCATTGTCTAGTTTTTCTTATCTGTCAATTCCGGGAATCTGCTACCGTTCCCATCGGGGCTTTTTAAATACCGATCCTACGGGGAAATACATACTCAGGGCCGCTAGCCATGGTAGCCGTAATTGCATTTTTCTTTCGCCGCCTGTGTGGACATCTTGAACGGTGCGGGTGTTATCCCTACTCTCACGAGATCCAATCGATCCGCATCCCAACACGTTCCTATTGTGGGATCTGAACTGACAAAACCATCAGTATGATATTTACACGCATAGACAAGCTTTTCTAGCCTATCTTCATCCAATTCGTAAAAGCCATTGTGGCGTAGCTTCTCGGCAACTATCGCACCCCGTGCACCGTGTGCGTGATCAGGCCCATCCCAGTCTCTCGCGCAGTCATGAAATACAGCAAACAGAATTACCACGCTCTTGTCGGCACCTGTTTCCTCCGCAAGAGTCAGACCGTTTTTCAACACCTGATAAACGTGATTCAGACCATGGATGCCTAACGAATTGAAGGGAAAGCGAACAAAGAACTTCGTAATCAACAAATCCCCCTCTTCATCTACATAGCCACGCAGTTCTTTCTTGTATCTTCTGTAGATTAGATCTCGTACCTTGAGACTCATATCATAGATTCGGACGGTTCAATACAGTCTCCACAAATACGGGAGGACTGTCGATAGGGATTCCAAGTGCCGGTACGAAACTCTACACCTCCACATCCGCGTTTTCGTCTATACTGTCCACCCAACCGTGATTTCATGAGGAGCTGCAAATTGCAGACTCTCAGAATCGTCATAACCATTTTTGTAGTGATGTTGGTTATGTCCTCCTGCGCCACCCACGGCCGTATCAACGAGGTCCGATCGAGACGCTTCGACCGCTATCTGGCAAGGCTAGCCCGGGAGTATATCGAAGCCAAGCCCCGCCTGATCGCCTATACGGGCAAGCTCGAGCATCTGGGCATGGACACGCCGCGGCCGGGGTAAACAGAACTGACAGGCTATCAGTACAGTTCGCTGAGCAGCTCGAAGTTGCAGACTCTCATCTCGGGCACCCCTTCCCGATCCCTCAGAAGATCTCCCCGACTGTCGAGTGAAAGAAGCAGATGGGTACCGTGGAGATTGAGGTCTTCGATGCCGACCGCCGCCATTTTCTGTTTTTTCATCTCCAGCAGAGAGATATACTCCTGTTCGGAAATCAAGCCCTCTCTGTAGGCGCTCAGTGCATTGATGCCCGTGAGGTAATCCCCGTCTTTTTCGGCGAGCCTTTCATCCGGGCCGTTCCAATAACCCCATATGATGATATAGGTGTGGTTCTTTCGGAGAATGAGCTCTCCCTCCGGGGTCAGATACTTCTCGTGGCTCAGATAGCGGCTGTTGTCGAGGATCGACTCAGAGATCGTTATGGTTCTGTCGAACATGTAGATGGCTCTTGGATAGACGGTCCGCACTCCTCTTCGACCGAGCTGTACGGCAACGCTTACCTCTTCGAAAGGGCTGTTGAATCCATGCTCCAGAATTTTCTGTTCCTCTTCCTTGAACGGATCCACATCGGGCCTGATCCCCACCTGGGATACCTTCCAAACCATATTGATATAGTCTTTGGTCACGGTGTGATAAATCTCGTGATACTTGGACAACTTGGTACGGGGGGTGCTCTCCCATCGTTCGGGAAGAAAATAGTCAAACAGATCCGGATCTCTGCCCACAACCCACAGTAGTCCGTTGGTGCTCTCCACCCGCCCGTATATGTAGTCAACCCCCAGAATGTCTACCTGCTTGAGTTGGGGAGCACCCGTGGCGCTGTAAGAAGCGGAAAATCGTTCTCTCTGTTTTTGATGATACCTGACACGGGTGTCGCGCTTGATCATGGCTTCTCTCTGGGGCGTTCGTGCCAGCAGCTCGTAATCAATTACCGCGTACAGACTATCTCCTGCCCTATCGCGGGCCAGGGCTCCCGTTCTCTTCGGTTTGACGATAATGTGGTGGGGCTTCCTGTCCCGCACCAGAAAACCTTTGTTTCTCATCTCCTCCTCTACACGGAGGGTGAGCTCCACCATCTGGTTCTCTGTTATCAGATTCTCCGTATGCGCATGGGAGGCGTCTATTCCCTTTATCCATTCGAAGATCATTACGTAGGAACGAAACATATCCAGCTCGACTTCCTTGTGCGTGTCGATCAGCCTCTGGATTTTGTACTCCTTTCGTCCCGTCTGCCACAGCTCCACCCGTTCTGAGGGAACGTAGACAGCCAGCGGCCTCTGGGTAATGATGTTTCCGGGAGACTCAAACCTGGTCTGTCTGAGCTCCATGACAAGGGAGAACTCTTCAAAAGGACTGTTGAACTCGGCGCCTGCAAAATCACTCGTGTGCGCCTCTCCGGGAATATCCTGGCCCATACGGTTCCACTTGATTACAAGGTCCCTGCTCCTGCCATTAACCGGTTTGGTCGTGACTCTGTAGGTACATCCGCTGCCGGACAACCGAAGAGAGTTTTGTTCATACCAGTTCCTGTCCGTCAGGAAGTTGTTTGGTTTCAGGTGCTCGATGATGGGCAGCCCGTATTGGGTAATGTACAGATCGTCGTTTTGCCCGGATTTCAAATGCAGATAGTAGACATTCAGGATCTTTTCGATTTCGCAAGTATCCCCTGGGGGATACTGACCGAGAAGCTCTTCGAATTGCGGATAGGAATCATGCATAGGACTGGTAAAAGCATAGTCGGATCGCTGCCCATGGTCAAATAAATACCGCTTGATCAACAAAGCGGGAGCTAGCTAAAATAAGATGGAAATTCGGCCTAGTCTAATTCTCTAAGGAATAACATGAAAAAGAAATCTGTCACTTGCATGATCACCGCATTCCGGGATGGGTTCCAATCGGCCTATGGAGCCAGAGTGTTCACCCGGGATTTTCTGCCCGCTGTGGAGGCGGCCCGGGATGCCGGAATTACCTATTTCGAAGCCGGCGGGGGGGCGAGGTTCCAATCCCTCTACTTCTACTGCAACGAGGACGCCTTCGCCATGATGGACGCCTTCAGGGAAAAGTCGGGCCCCGAGGCGAATCTGCAGACCCTGGCCAGGGGTATCAACGTGGTGGGGCTGGACTCCCAACCCCGGGACATCATCCTCCTGCATGCCAAACTGTTCAAAAAACACGGTATCACCACGATTCGAAATTTCGATGCCCTGAATGATGTCAACAATCTCAACTTCAGCGCGAAGTGCATCGTGGAGGCCGGATTGAAACACCAGGTATGTGTGACCATGATGGATCTCCCCCCGGGATGCAATGGATCGCACACCGCGGAGTACTATCTATCGGTTCTCAAGGATATCCTTGAAGCAGAGGTACCTTTCGATTCGATCTGCTTCAAAGATGCATCGGGTACCTCGACTCCCACCAAGGTCTACGAGACCATCAGGCTGGCCAGGGCAAACCTGCCCGGTGAAACACCGATTCACTTTCATACCCACGAAACAGCCGGTACCAGCGTTCTGGCCTACAAGGCCGCTTTGGAGGCCGGTGCGGACGGGATCGACCTTTCCCTGGCCCCCGTTTCCGGAGGGACCGCCCAACCGGATACCGTGGTCATGTGGCACGCGTTGAAGGGAACGGAGTTCGATTTAGGCTTCGATGTGCAAAAGATTCTCGAAGTCGAAGAGGTTTTCAAGAAATGCATGGAAGAGTACTTCCTTCCCCCCGAAGCAGTCAGGGTCGAACCCCTGATTCCGTTTTCGCCGATGCCCGGAGGCGCATTGACGGCGAACACTCAGATGATGAGGGACCTTGGAATTCTGGACAAGTACTCGCAGGTGATTGCCGCCATGGGTGAAGTCGTGGCCCGAGGCGGCTTCAGCACCTCGGTCACCCCCGTCTCTCAGTTCTACTTCCAGCAGGCCTTCAACAACGTTGTCTTCGGACCCTGGAAGAAGATTGCCGAGGGCTACGGCAAAATGGTTCTCGGCTATTTCGGAAAGACCCCCATCGCCCCGGATCCAGAGATCGTCAAGCTGTCCTCCGAGCAGCTGGATCTGGAGCCTACCACCCGAAGCCCCCTGGACATCAACGATGCCGATCCGAAAAAGGGGATTGCAGCGGCCGAGAAGATGCTGAGCGAGGCGGGCCTGCCCACCAGCGAAGAAAATATCTTCATTGCAGCGACTTGTCTGGAAAAAGGTATCGCCTTTCTTAAGGGAGAAGCCACGACCGGGGTACGCAAGAAGGACGAAATCGCGGTTCAGCCGGAAACGGCAAGCCAGGCATCCAACGGTTCCTCCCCAAAGAGCCCGCCCGCCGGCTCCACCGGTCAGGCTCCACAGCCTCCGGCTGAAGTACTGGCACCTGTTCCGGGGACATTGATCCGTTTATCCGTTCAGGAAGGAACCCGGGTCCAGGCCGGGCAGACCGTGGCGGTGGTGGAGTTCATGATGATGGAAAACGACGTGTCGGCCCCGCGGGAGGGGCTCGTAAAAAAGCTGTTTGTGAAAAGTGGCGATCACGTGGCGGCCAGAGATCGAATCGCGTTGATCGATTGACGGCGATCTGAGGACTGGTATTCTCCCCTGCCGGTGCTGCGCGGCGGCGGCTCCAAGGCATCCAGGCTGCGAAGGACAGACAAATTCCACTTCCCTGAACCTGACAGCCAACCGGCTGCCGGATGCAACGATCCGGGCGTGCTATATTCAGTAGTATAATCGAAGAATCATAACTATCAGCTCATTTGCCGATCAACTTAGTGTGATCTACTAAACTAGGAGGAATTCTAATGGGGAATTCGAAGTGGGTAAAACGGGGAGCTCAGCTTGCTGTGCTCATCATATCCTTGCTGCTGATTTTCGGCTGTGCCGGTGCTAAGGCCCGCAAACAGTCCTTCAGCTCCTTCAACTTCAGCGCCGCGGACAATCCGAGCCTGAGCAAAGACGTGGTAGGTTCGGTGGATTGGAGGGCCAGGATCATCTCTCTGGTGGTTCCTCCGGGCACCAATGTCAGCTCACTGATCGCGACTTATATGGCTCCCGAAGGCGCCGCGGTATACGTACGCAGCCAGGGCAGCACAATACCCCAGGCAAACGGGGCAACGGCAAACGATTTCCGCCGTCCGGTGCAGTACCTGCTCGTCCTGGAGGATGGAACCGAGGTTGAATTCGTGGTCAAGGTGCGGGAAGCTGAAACCAATCCGGACCTGGCCTCACTGGCTCTCGGAGACAACGTTGGCTTCACGCCGGGATTCTCCAAAGAGGTTGAATCGTACGCCGCAGAGGTGCCCTATGCGATTGCGGATTTGACGATCCGGCCCAATGCGGAGAGCCAGTACGCCAGCATCACCATCGACGGCAGAACCTACCCGGCCAGGAATGCCACCGCCGCGGTACCCCTGCGAGCAGGAGAGGTCAACGCCATCGGTATCGTGGTGACCGCCGAGGATGGAGTAACCACTCGAACCTACACGCTGAACGTGAAACGCGCAGAGCCGGACCGCGACTCCGGCCTGGCCGACTTGACGGTGGGCGGGGATACGGTCTTGACCCCCTCTTTCTCACCGGACCTCACCGGCTACCGCATCAGCGTACCCTACGAACCGGAGGCTCTGACCTTCACCCCGACGACGCGAAGCGAGGTTGCCACGGTAACGGTTCAGGGCAAGGCCGTGGCCTCGGGCATGGAATCCCAGCCGATCGAGCTGGGGGAGGATTTGGTCACCTCCGCGGATGTTGTGGTTACAGCCCAGGACGGGACAACCACCACGACCTATTCGGTAACCATCCAGCGGGCCGAGCCGGACAGAGATTCCAGCCTGGCCGCCATCGGAGTGAATGAAGGCGCCTCCGTGTCTCCGAAGTTCACCAAGAGCATCACCGCGTATGAGATTTCCATTCCCAACACGATGGATACCGCGATCCTGACACCCCAGGCGAGCAGTCCGGTGGCAACCGTGACCGTGGCGGGAAAGACTCTTGCCCCCGACAGCTCTTTGGAGCCGATCGTGCTGGCGGAGGATTCCGCGACAGAACTGGAAATCGTGGTCACGGCTCAGGACAAAAAAACCACCACAAGCTACGCCTTGAAGGTGATTCGCCGGCCCATCGATCCCACCTGGACTCAAGCGGTGGGCAGTGCCGGATTTTCCGGACGCTTCGGCTTCGAGTCCGTCATGTTCAAGGGCAGGCTGTGGGTCATCGGCGGTTCGGCCACGAACTTCGATTACCTCAACGACATCTGGTACAGCCAGGATGGGGTTTCCTGGACCCGGGCTACGGAAAACGGAGGCTTTCGGCCCCGCAGGAATCACCAGGTCGTAGAGCATCGGGGCGCGCTGTGGCTGATCGGCGGGGAAACCGGTATGACCGAGTACGCCAACGACGTCTGGACCTCCAAAGACGGAGTATACTGGACCCAAGTGGATGTCAAAGAGCCATTCCCTGCCCTGGTCAACCACCAGGTGACTGTGTTCAAAGGCCAGATGTGGATCGTGGGCGGATATGGGGCCGGGGCCACCGGCCATGCGGTCTGGTCCAGCAAGGACGGAAAGGTGTGGACCGAACAGATCCATGAGGCTGCCTTCCCCGATCGGGATGGCCATCAGCTGGTCAACTTCAAGAACAAGATGTGGATCATTGGCGGGAGGCAGCAAGGAGCCGCACGCCTCGCCGACGTGTGGTCCTCACCCGACGGGGTGAACTGGACACAGGTCGCCGACCTTTCGGGCAGCGGATTCGAGCCCCGGATGCTTCATGAAGCCGCCGTGTTTGCCGGCAGGATGTGGGTGTCCGGTGGATACGCCGATACCCTGGGTGCGGCCAACGACGTCTGGTACACCAAAGACGGGGCGGAATGGACCCGGGCCACCGAATCTGCCGATTTCGTAGGCCGCATAGGACATCAGATGATTAACTTCAAAGGTAAGCTTTGGATCCTGGGAGGGACGGATAATCAAGTAGCCCGCAACGATATCTGGTACTCCAATGCCCAGGAGGAGAAGCAGAAGCCCGAGGGCCAGTAGTCCTCCGCCTGTATACCGCATAATCGCGGGGATGTCCCTGTCCAAGGGGCATCCCCTTTTTTTGTAGAGGTTTTCCGATTCCTGGAAACAGATCCTACGCGAACTCCCCTAGATGCCGATCCCAAAGTCCCAAAACCCGCTGCTCCGCCCCCAGCTCATGGATCAGGTTGAAGGTGCTGTAGCGGTCGCGCAGAAAGCGAATGTAGCGTAGCGGAACAAAGGCCCGCTGCGCATCGATCCGATAGTCGGATAGGCGAAAGGGGAAATCAACAGCAGCCAGAGTGCCCACGGCGCGCTCCAGCTCGTCCAACAGATCTTCAGCCAGATCCGTGATGCTCTGCCGCTGGTTCCTCGCATTCTCCAACCGCTCCCTGTACATCCCGGGGCTGATTTCCCGGCTTACCATCGCCTCGCGGATCTGCATGTGGAAAGGCTGCACCTCAGGCCCCAGTGACTGTTCCCAGCCGGGTTCGGCATCCATGCGCTCCAGGCGATCCTCCAGGTCGAACTCCCAGATCGAAGAATCCCGGTAAAACTCCCGATAGAGCAGTAGTAAGATCCGGGAGGACATACCCACCAGCATACCGTGGAGCTCCAGATCGGAATTGCCCACCCCATGATCCAGCTCCCAGAAATGAGCGATTGTGTGTTCAGCCGATGCTGCGGGGCGGGAGTTGACCAAAGCCTGCATGGCCAATCCGGACAGGAGGATTGCGTCGGTAAGGGATCGCACCGCCTCCCCTCTTTCCCTTGCCAGCGTTGCCACCGCCTTGATTGCCTGCCGAGCCGAGTCCAGACACAACCGTGCCGTCTGTTCGCAGATGTACTCGCCGGTGATCTGCGCGGATATCCGCCAATCCAGGTAGGAGAGGTATTTGGCCAGCAGGTCGCCGATTCCTGAAAGAAAGAGTACTCGCGGCGCTTTTTCCAGCACTCTCAGATCGGCAACAATGACCTCCGCGGGCCGAGCCGGCTCGGTCTTGTGTCTGTAGGGCAGTTTCAAGGCCGAAGTCCCGGAGCTGTAGGCGTCTACAGATGGAGCGGTGGGAATGCACCAGTTGGGTATATCCAAGGCTCGGGAAACCATCTTGGCGACATCACTAATCGTTCCGCTGCCCACGGCCAGGATCAGATCCGGAGAACCGGCGGCCGCCTGCTCGGAGAGACCGCGGATCAACTCCGCGCTTGTGCGCGGCCTGGGACTGGCCGGGAGCACGGCCCCTGTAAGGGAAAAACGAGAGAGCAGGTTTTTGCATGCCCGCCCCGCCGCCTCTTCTGTGTTCTCATCGCTCAGGATCCAGATCTTGGCAGCGGAACCGTAGTGTTCGGCCAGCAGATCGGGTAAGCTCTCCAGAACCCCTTCGCCAAGCACGATCTGCCTTGTCTGCAGGCTGTGCTCACGACCGCAGCGACAGTGCAGCCTGCCTTCTGCGTCGTACTGGTCCAGATAGGAAAGACAGTAATCAGACACGGATGGATGAGGAAGGTACCAGTCGTCGGGCCGATACCAGGGCTTGTTCGATGGATACTGCTATATTGCGTCCATCCAGGCCGTACAGAGCCAGCAATTCCCGACGCGAACCGTGGGGCAGGAATTTGCGGGGAAATCCCAGATGGATCAGGGGAAGAGCGATCCCGCGCTGCTTGAGCTCCGCGGCAATCTGCTCCCCGATACCGCCGCAGCGGCTGCCCTCCTCGGCAATGCATATCAGCCGGTAACGATAGAACAGCGAAACCAGGTGATCCAGGTCAACGGGCTGCAGGAAGCGCAGGTCGTACACGTCGGTACGAATCTTCAATCCCTCCAACAGCTCGGCTGCCTGCAGCGCCTCGCTCAGCAGGGCGCCGAAGCTGACGATCAGCACCTCCCCGCGGTTGCGGCGAACCATCACTCCCCGTCCCTCGAGCAGGGGTTGGGCGTCGGTAGCTTGGGAAGCACAGCAGGGTGCCTTTGGATAGCGAATCATTACCGGAGTTGCCTTTGCCAGGGCATAACGCAGCATCAGCTCCATCTCCCCCAATGTGCTCGGTGCCAGGATGAACAGCCCCGGGATGCTGCGAAAAAGGGCGATATCAAAGGCGCCCTGGTGGGTTTCTCCGTCCGGGCCGACCAGGCCTGCACGATCCACGGCGAACACAACGGGCAGGCGGGGGATAGCCACATCATGGATCACCTGGTCCACGGCCCGCTGCAGAAAGGTCGAGTAGATAGCAAGCACCGGTTTCAAGCCGGCCCGGGCCAGGCCTGATGCGAAGGTCACGGCGTGCTGCTCGGCAATCCCCACATCGTAGAAACGATCGGGAAAGCGGGTTTGAAACAGGCGCAGTCCCGTGCCGTTCGCCATGGCGGCGGTAATGGCAACCACCCGCTCGTCCTCCTGAGCCAAATCGGCGACTAATCCGGAGAAGGCCTCGGTGAATGTGGGGGAATCTTTGGTTTCCAGCTTCCCGTCCACGATAGAGAAGGGAGACACACCGTGGTAGAGGGTGGGATCTCCTTCCGCCGGGATATAGCCTTTGCCCTTGACCGTACAGACATGAACCACCGTGGGTTTGTCCAGTTTCTTCACGTCCTTGAGGATCCGGACCAGCATCGGAAGGTTATGGCCGTCGATCGGGCCGAAGTACTCCAAGCCCAGATCCGAAAACAGGGTTTCCCGGAAGAACAGGGCTTTCAACCCCTTCTTTAGGCGGGATATTCCCTGCAGCAGTTGCGATCCGAACAGGGGGATCCGCTCCACGGCTCTGTCGAAGCGTTTCTTGAAACTCTGATACAGCCGCGTTGCGGCCAGACTGGTGAGGTAGTAGGAGATGGCCCCGACGTTGTCGCTGATCGATTTCTTGTTGTCGTTTAGAACGATGATCAGATCATTGCCGCAGCCGGCTGCCTGGTTCAACGCTTCCAGAGCTACCCCTCCGGTGAGAGCGCCATCACCGATAACCGCCACCACCTTGCCATCGACCCCGGTGAGCTTCTGCCCACTCAAAATACCCAGGGCCACTGAGATCGAGGTGGAGGCATGACCGGTTTCCACGATGTCGTGGGGGCTCTCCTCCCGCCTTGGAAAACCGCTCATCCCCCCGAGGGTGCGGAGTGTATGAAAGCGATTCTTCCTTCCGGTTATCAACTTGTGGGTGTAGCACTGATGCCCCACATCCCAGATTATCTTGTCATGGGGCGAGCGGAACACCTTGTGAAGGGCCAGGGTCAGCTCTACGACTCCGAGGTTCGAGGCCAGGTGCCCGCCGTTCTTGCTGACCACCTCCATGATGGCCCCGCGCAGCTCCCGGGCCAGCTGCTCCAGCTGCGGGTAGGACAACCCGTGTAGATCTTGGGGTCCTCTGATTGTATCGAGGATCTTCTTCTCGGTCATATCTACTGGAACAACAGATCGACCATGCGGTTTATATAACTCAAAAACAGCTCGATCTTTTTCTCCTGGCTGAGTTGATAGCTCCGTCGTTCCTGGATCACGGTTTCGGTTCTAGCAGGCGCCGCGCCGTCGGCGGGGGTAAGGACCGGTATCTCGATCGTCTCGATCACCTCTTCGATATCCGCAGCACTCAGGGTCGCCCCGGCGGGCTGGAGAAAGGTACGGAATCGAAGCCGGGCATCGGCCAGCTGAGAGAAGGAAACCCGCCTGTCGGAACCCAGCGCGCTCGGATCGATCCAACCGGTTATCGCAACCAGCTCCTCCTTGTTCTCCAAGCTGAAGGTCCGGCTTCCCTCCAGCCGAGCCTTGCCCGTGCCGTCGATCTCAGCCACCCGAACGGCAATCTCGGTCTCCAGGGAGTAATCCTGGTTTCCCTTCACCGACTGATTTCCCCCGGTTCGCGTTGCCGGCAGGAATGAGAACAGGTTTCCGAACTCCCCTCCGGAGAACTCGAAGGTGATATTTTTGGCATCACTGGTGGAGGCGTCGAAGGCGAGCCTCGAGGAAGCATCGATCTGCACCAGCACGATATCTCCCTCCCTGACCGCACTTTCGGAGCTCAGATACCCGGGAAATCCCGGGGTCCAGAGACTATCCGCGACTACCTCAACGGTCATAAGGGTGAGAAACGTTATTCCGATCAAGAAACTGATTTTCAATATCTTCATGCGAGCGCTCCTACGATAATTATCTGTAGGAAGGGAAGATCGATGAACTATTTCTTTTTATGCCGGTTCTTTCTCAGTTTCTTCTTGCGTTTGTGTGTAGCGATTTTATGTCGCTTTCTTTTTTTACCACAAGGCACAGATCCGTCTCCTCTTTTTGTTTCTATATCAACAAATATATCTCTGCTCGATTGAAATATCCGCGCAGGTTGCCCCGCTACAATATAGTGCCCGTACCGCGGAATGACAACTGCTTTATACTGACCGTTGATTATGCGCTCAGAGCGAGTGAATGGTCAAGGGGCCCCGCCCGTCTGGCACCTGCCCCGTTCGCCGTCTTCCAGGAAACCCCGGATCAGGGCACAGGCGCTGTCCACATCCTCGGGATTCAGCCAATGCACACCGTCAAGGGATTTGAAGAAAGTGATCTGGCGCTTGGCGTACCGCCGGGAGTTGCGTTTGATCAGCTGCTTCACCGTCTCCAGGGTCGCACAACCTTTGCGCAGCTCGAAAAACTCCCGATACCCTATACCCCTCATCCCCGGATCATCGAAATCCAGACCCATCTTCAGAAGGGAGCTCACCTCCCCCACCAGACCTTCCCGGAACATGGCCTCCACCCGCTGTTCGATCCTTGAGTACAGCTCGCCTCTCTCCCGCACAAGGCCCACACGCAGGAACTCATAATCCCTGCGGGGCTCGGTAGGATTTGTGAAAGCGGACAGGGGTCTACCGCTGCTGCGATATACCTCTAGAGCGCGAACGATTCGGTAGGTATCCCGCTCCTTCACCCTGGATCGCGTGATCGGGTCGACTCGCTCCAGCTCATCGAGCAGCTCCCGAAGCCCCCTCTGCTCTGCCTCTCTCTTCAGCTCCAGGCGAATCTCCGCATTCCCCGGCGGCGAATCCGGAAGACCGGTAATGAAACTGCGAAGATAGTAGGCCGTGCCTCCGCAGAGAATCGGCGTATTGCCCCGCCGGCGTATCTCGGGAATGAGCTCCTCGGCCAGGTGCACGAATTGCCCTGCGTTGTACTGGTGAGTGGGCTCGAAGATATCGATCAGATGGTGGGGAATGCGCGTGCGCAACTCCCCGCTCGGCTTGGCCGTCCCGATATCCAGACGGCGATAGGCCTGCATCGAATCCGCGTTGATAATCTCGAAATTCTCGAAGCGAGTGAACAGTTGCTCGATGAACTCGGTCTTGCCGACCGCGGTAGGACCGAAAACTACAGTGATGGGTGGCCTCGGTCCGGCGGTGTGTTGAGGCGCCGCCGGTAAATCAACTTTCCAGTCGATAGCGTACCTTTTCCGTCAGAATCTGTTTTATGGCCGTGGACACGACCTTGCCTTTGTTCGCCTCCAGCTCCTCATCCCCGGCCAGGTGGATCTGAGTCGCCCGCTTTATCATGGCGCTTGTCATGGTGTATACATTTCCATCGTACTTGATGAGTTTGTTCAAAGGTATGATCACCCCTTGCTCCCTTTTTTTCTTGTATAGCAAAGATATAGAATATACGGAAAAAGATCAAGATTCGAACGCTTCGATTATCCGCTCCACAACGAAATATTGATCGCCCCGCTCGGTATCCACGGCCAGATCGGCAAAATTGTACTGGTCGATATCTATTCCGTAGAGTTTGAGATAGCGATTCCGATCCCGGGTATCCCGCGCTTGGATATCCCGCAGCGACTGCTCCCAGGGGATCCCCTCCCGCCCGGCTATACGCCTGGCCCGAACTTCGGCAGAGGCATACAGATATACGGAAAGATCCGCCTGTTTGAACAGCCAGATCGCCAGTCTAGAGGCAAGCACACAATTTCCCTCCATGGCCAATTCCACCTGTCTGCGGTCCAGGTGTCGGTCATAGCGGCTGTCCTTCTCCGCCTGAAGACACAACTGCTCGAAGGAAATGCCCCTTTCAGCCGCCATATCGTGAAACGTGTAGTTTATCAATCGCACCCCGAGGCGCTCGGCCAGGATCCTGGAAACCGTGGTATTACCGCAGCCGCTTTTCCCGGAAACCGCGATTCTCACATCATTCGACATTTCTCAACTGTTCCCTGATTTTTTCTACGTGATCCTTGAGATCCACGATCGCTCCATCCACCTCCACCAGCATATTTTTGGCGCCAATTGTATTAAACTCCCGATTCAGCTCCTGGCAGATAAAATCGAGCTTCTTTCCCATGGGCCCGGGTTCGCCGAGGATGCGCCTGAAGCTCTGCAGATGCGAACGGCTGCGAACAATCTCCTCGTGAATATTCGATTTCATCAGCAACGCAGCGGTTTCGGTTAGAACCCGGTTCTCATCGATTCCATTCGACAGTAGATCCTTGAAACGGGAACGAAGATCGGCCTTGATCTTCTCCTCCAACTGCGGAGCAACGGCTTTGATTTTCTCAATATCCGCTTCGATTCTCCCCAGCAGCTCCAGGATATCCTTGCCCGTGGCCTCCCCCTCCGCCTGACGCAGTGCATCGAACTCCTGAAAAACCGACTCCAAGAGAGGCTGCAAATCCGACCAGTAGGTGTCCAGGTCCAGAGATTGCTCGGCTTGGAGCATTCCTTCGATCCGCATCAGATGGGACAGGCGGATTCTATCGCGTATGCCCGCCGCATCGGCCAACCGCCGCAGCGCCTGTACGTAGGTGTCCACATAAACAGGATCGATGCTGATCTGCGCAGCCTGATTCAGCTCCGAGGCCTTCAGGTACAGCTCCACCCGCCCGCGGGAGATCCTCTGGGACAGGAACTCCCTTATCTTCTGCTCCAGGGGGTTGAGAAACGAGGGCAGGTAGATGAGGATATCGAGAAATCGGTTGTTGTACGATTTCAGCGTGATCGTGATCTTGTGCCGTTCGTCCCGGTGTTCCCGATAGGCAAAACCGGTCATGCTCTTCATTGCGCCGCCTCGACTTTCGATTCAAATATCTGCCGCCCGATCCTCCAGTTGTCCCCCGCACCCATGGTAACGAACAGATCACCGGGTTTCAGGTTCTCTTGAAGATAGGAGATGGAATCTCGAGGTTCTTCGAAGTACACCACCTGCGGGTGATGGCTCTTGACCTCCTCAAACAGGGTTCTGCCGTCCACCCCGCCCCGGTCAGCCTCTCTTGCCGAGGCGTAGATCCGGTGAAGCACCACCAGATCCGCGGCATGGAAACAGCTTGCGAAGGCCCCCAAGAGCGCCTTGGTCCGGGAATAGGTATGGGACATGAAATCCACAACGATGCGCCGATCCGGATAGAAGCTTCTCAAGCCCTCCAAGGTGCTGGCGATCTCGGTGGGATGATGTCCGTAATCATCGATGAACAGCACCCCCCCGGCGGTTCCCAGGATCTCGCTCCTTCGACGGCTGCCGCGATAGTCCGCCAGCGCCGCAGCGGCACTCTTGCTGAGTTCGTCTGTCAACTCCCGCCCCTCATTCTCCAGAATACAGGAGCTCAAGGCCAGCGCCGCGGTGGCATTGTAGACCGAATGGATGCCGGGGTAGCGCAGCAGCAGCGGTTCCGACACGCCGGAGAGGCGAAATCGAGTCAGCCCGGCTCCGGGGTCGATCTCTGCTATGCGGAAGCGGCCTTGCGCAGAACGGCCATAAGGAACAATTCGTATGTCCTCCCGTTCCCGGCGGATCTTGTCCATAACCTCCTGGGCCCCGGGATCGTCGGCGTTGATGATCAGCTGCCCCGCCTGCGGAAGCTTCCGGCAGTAACCGAGGAATGCCTCCTGCACATCCGCCAGATCCCGGAAGTAATCCAGGTGGTCCGCCTCCACACCGGTGATCACGATCCGCCGCGGATGAAAATGCAGAAAGTGCCTTCTGTACTCGCAGGTTTCGGCAACCAGGTAACGCCGGCCGAGGATCAGGGTAGAGCGCTCCCCGAAGCCGGCCACCTCCGAGCCCGCCAGTATCGTGGCCGGCAGGTCCCAGGCCTGAACAATCATCCCGCTCAGGGCGGCAGTTGTGGTTTTGCCGTGGGTTCCTGATATACCGCTGGAGTCGCAGGAGGCCGAGAGCAGACCCAGGGCCTCGGGATAGCTGACAACCGGGATTCCCCGCTGTGCCGCCGTCATGAGCTCCGGGTTGGTTTTCAGGTCGTAGGCGGCGGAGTGGATCACCAGCCGGATGTCAGAGCCCACGTTGGCCGGATCGAAGGACTCCGCGTAGGGAATGCCCAGGCGCTGGAGGATACGATCCGTGTAGAAGGTTTCCGGGCCGTCGGAACCGCTCAGCTCGGCGCCCCGGTCGAGTAAAATCTCGGCCAGAGCCGCCATGCCGGTTCCCTTGATCCCCACAAGGTGAATTCGATATCCTGACAGTGATGTTGCTAACTGGGGTCGATCCATCCCCGCAAATATAGCCGATGAGCGCCTTGAGTTTCAATCGGAGGGAAAGCTGATCCTCGGTGCCCACATGTCCATCTCCGGGGGCGTACACAGAGCTCTGGAGCGAGCCCGGTCGGTCCGCTGCGAAGCCGTGCAGATCTTTACCCGTAATCAACTGCGCTGGTCCTCCCCCGCGCTTCAGGATGAGGAGATCCGGAGCTTCCACAGACTCACGCCCGAGTTCAAGGCGGTGCTGGCCCACGCCTCCTATCTGATCAATCTGGCTTCACCGGATGAGCAGATTCACCGGAAATCAACAGAGGCTCTTGCAGAGGAGCTGCAGCGTTGCACTACCCTGGGAATCCCCGCCCTGATCCTGCATCCCGGTTCTCACCGGGGCCGTGGCACCGAAGCGGGAATCGCGCGCTTCGTCGAGGGGGCGTGCCGGGTCTATTCGGCGAACCGGATCAAAGAGGTACGGCTGACTCTTGAAACCACCGCCGGCGGGGGCACGACTCTGGGCGGAAGCTTCGAGCAGCTGCGGGATCTGCTCGGTGCCCTGGAAGTTGCCGGTATTCCCTCGGGCATCTGCTTCGACACCTGCCACGTGTTTGCCGCCGGCTACGAGTTGCGGAGCCGACGGGGGTACAGAGACACCTGGCGGCGCTTCGATCGGGTGATCGGCAGGCAACATCTGGTGGCGCTTCACCTCAACGATTCCCGCGGTGAGTTGGGATCGGCAAGGGACAGGCACGAGCATATCGGCAAGGGACGGATCGGAGTGGCCGGGTTTCGGCAGCTGGTCCGGGATCCGGCTCTTTCGCAGCTGCCGGGTATACTGGAAACCCCCAAGGGCCCGGATATGCAGGAGGATGTTGAAAACATGCGCGTGCTGAGCACGCTGCGCACGCTCCGCACGTCGCGCGGGAGCGGGAGTCAAACCGTCTAAAAAGTCTCTACTTCCAGAACTTGGGAACCAGGATTGTGAAGCCGAAGTAGCCTTGCCAGCGCGGAAAGGCCTGGATTGTGGGAAGGAAGCCCACAGTCGGGGCCACCTCGAGAAACAGCTCGATCACATTGTCGATGAGGAACACCTGGAGGCCTACGGGTATACGCAGCCCAAGTTGAAGTGCATCTGCCTGTTGAAAGTAGATCTGGGTGTAGGCTCCGACACCGAGAAAAAGGTGCAGGAAATCGATGACCGGATATCCGCTGACGATCCGATAGTCCGCGCTCAGAAACAGCCAACCGTTGTCCTGCAGATCATATCCGATCTTGAAATCAAAGGGAGCAGGCCGGATGATCAGGACCGCCATGGGATCTCCAAACTCCAGACCCAGCCGAAGGCTACCCTTATCCGCTGCTGAGACTGTGGTCGTGACAACCACGAAAAGAATGAACAGGACGACTACTACCTTCAATGCTCGTTTCACTTGCCTACTCCTCCTTGGTTGGGTTCTTAGTGTAACCGATTATAGAGAGGAAAAAAAGGCTGGGAACCGCCGAAAGCGGACAATTCCCAGCCGTCATCTCCTAGGGGAGTCGAACCCCTGTTGCCGGGATGAAAACCCGGTGTCCTAACCACTAGACGAAGGAGACTTGCCTGACGCTCAGCGCCATTTTTCGAGGGGAATATAGTTTTTTTTCTCCCGGCTGTCAACTAGCCGATCCGGTCGATCCGGTTGGTGTCAAACCGATCGAGCGCCCGGTCATAGCCCTAATGCCGGATCGAAAAAAATCGACCGCAAGGGCAAACTGCCCCCACGGTCGGATACCGTCAATCGTTCCGGGCATTCCTGCCGGATTTTTATGATTCGATCCAGTTCACCTTGGCGAAATCATGTTTCATGGCCACAAGGATAAGATCGATCAACCACCAAATACCGAAGCCACCGAGAGTGATGAGCTTCAGGATCCCGAGCCCGACATATCCCATGTAAAATCTGTCGATTCCCAAACTTCCCACAAGAATGGAGAGCAGCAGTGCGGCGATCCAGTTCTTGTCCTTCTTTGTAGCTCCAGCCATACCTACCTCCTCAGGGTTTTGAAGAAACCACCGTTTCTCCACGATTTGGATTTGTGGTTTTCAATATACACCTGATACAATGATTTGCAAGTACTTTTTATCGCTTCAGGCCCCTTAAAATTAAAGATGCTATCAAATATCCACTGATCTCAAGACTTCTATTCTTGCACCGAATAAAACCGCGTGTATACTGAGATACTAAAATGCAAGTATGGAGGGTATTCATTTGGTCGATTTTGTAATTATTTTGATTTTGTATCTTGTCGTTGGAACGGGCATAGTCATCATCGTGCATCGGGCAAAGCAATCTCAGGAGGATTACTTTGTCGGGGGAAGAAAAATCGGCGGCGCTATTTCCGCCCTCACATACGCAGCTACTACCTATTCGGCCTTCATGATGGTGGGGCTGGTTGGTTTGGCATTCAAGACCGGCGTCGGTGCGCTGATCTTTGAGCTCTGCTATCTGGTATCTACTGTTCTTCTTCTCTCAATATACGGGAGAAAGATCTGGGAAAAAGGGCGCGCTCAAGGACTCGTTTCACCGATGGAACTGTTTTCCGAGCGTTTCGGACCCACGACCAGATTGATCGGCACTTTGGTCGCTATCATTGCCCTGATACCTTATTCAGCAACACAGATGATAGGTTTGGCTTTGATCTTCCAAAACTACGGGGGATTCAGCTTTGCAATGGGTGCATCATTCGCTGCGGTAATCGTAGCCGTTTGGGCAATTCTCGGCGGGCTCCGAGGCGTGGCGATTACTGACGCGATCCAGGGCGTATTCATGCTGGCAGTCGCTTTGGTCGGCGTCATTTGGATCGGAAATCGGTTCAGAGGCTTCGAACTGTCTACTTTCCCCAATGTCTTTTGGACTCCGACTCTTTTCATCAACCTGACTCTGCCATGGATTTTCTTTGCGCTGACCAATCCTCAAGTGGTTCAACGATTGTTCATCCCGCGCGATCGAAGAGCGTTCAAACGCATGGTTGTGTACTTCAGTATTTTCGGTTTGATCTATACTCTAATCGTATCCCTTGTCGGTTTTTCAGCACGCTTTGGTATGGAGCGTGGCATGTTTCCCGACGTGGCTGACCGGGACAAAGTAATTCTCCAGATCTTCAGTCAAATGGCCCGGTGGCTTTCCCTCCCATTGGCCTTGAGTATCATATTTGCAGCGGTCTCTACGGCCAACTCCATCGTGCTTACCCTGTCTTCCATGGTCTTGAGGGATGTTTTTCGTCAGAAAGCGAAAATATGGTTGGGCAGAGGGGTGATCGTTTTATTAACCGGGCTTATCTTTCTGTTTTCCTTGAGCCGTCCCAACTACATTGTGGAACTGGCGGTCTCTTCATCCTCGATCCTACTTTGTTTTCTTCCCCTCATCTTTGGAATCTTTCACTGGAAACATGGAGGTCACCTCACCGGGATCATCACAATTACCGGCGGCGCTGCCGCTGCCATCGTTCTCGGTGTAATGCGTGTTCCTCTGAGTTCTGTATACACACTAGTAATATCTTTTGCCTTGTTCTTCCTCGGAGGTCTTTTCGAAAAACAGACGAAAACAGCACAATCTAATGGAAAGCTGCTAGGCTAATTGCGTCGGTAGTGCTCCCACTTCTTGCTGTCGGGTATGTTATGGCAGACAAGATTTGTCGTGGGGATACATTGATGAAGCGATAGGCAACGGGAATATCTGTTATATGTGTGCCTGGGCAAAGCGGCGATAAAATGCCGATCGGATCAAAGCTGTCTGACAGCTCGGCCTACTGTGTAGCCGACAGCACCGGCTACTATGCTATTCTAAGACGCACGAGCCGTGTATTTTTTTTGCATCATCCAAGCTTCTGCCGCTGCGATGTCATGAAATACATGTGTATCCGTTATTAATTCAGACGCATATAACTCGTATATTTGTGCTATCCCAAACTCTACATGGTTGGTAGCGACAAGAGCCACTTTGACATCGTTGATTTCCGTCTGAAACCTCGAATGATGGCTAAAAAACCTATCTAGAGAAGCGGGGCTCAATGACGATATATCCACATCTCTTAGATCCCAAAGCCTTCCCATTCCCTTCTGGTATTTTTTTGATGATACTGCAGAATCGAATGCGCCCAGAACGTCCTCTTCCCTTACTGCACCTGAAAGCTTGACATAGGCAATATTCTTTTCTTCATCGAATTTCAGCTCCATTTCCTGTCTCCTGTGTGTATATTTAGAACTGGCAGATTTGGCCAGAGTATAGTATGAAAAAAAGCAGCCAACAAGCAAAAAAATCCGTTTGGCCATATATGCCGTGTGCCAATTGCCGCTGCAACTACAAAGGCTTGCCGATTCTGTAGCCGATGTACCCAGCTGCGGTGCCGGTCAAAATAGAGGAAGTCCAGTTGTCAATCTTCTGCCGGGGAATCTCTTTCTCTGAGATCGTCAGGGCCTTGCTCAAAGGCTCCACGATCATGTCTCAGCTCTCGAAGAGCTCCTTCAGCCTCTTTGCGACTTCCCGTCGAACTGATAGAAAAATTAGACGAGCTTGTTGATCCCTTCGGAACGGAGAGAGACAAGCGTCGCATTTTGATGAAAACCGTCGCCCACAACACGATAGACGAAAAAAATATATGTCACCTGTACCAGTTTTGCACCAGACATCCCTCCAACTGAAGGAAGGGGAGATATATACAGACGGTAGGGGATTCCCTGATTTTCTGGGTAAAACATTCTGATTGCATACAAACAGGTGTAAGTTATAATAAAGTCCGA
>CAZFMD010000033.1:0-20748 GCA_964520025.1 uncultured Spirochaetaceae bacterium | reverse complement strand
CCGGCTACCTGCTGGGCATGACCTTCACCGTGGATCCGTTCATCGGCAGCATGATTCTGAAAGGGATCATTGCCTCGATCATCGGCGGCATGGGAAGCATCCTGGGCGGGGTGATCGCCGGGCTGCTCCTCGGGGCAGCGGAGAGCCTGCTGATCGCCGAGATCGGCGCGGCCCTGACCCCGATTGTGATCTACGGATCGATCATCCTGCTGCTGCTGGTACGGCCTCAGGGTATTGCCGGTAAGATCACCGAGGTCAAGGCTTAAGGGGAGGCGGAGGTATGTTCTATCTCAAGGTTCTGGAGATCACCAGCCTCTACACGATCCTCGTGCTCGGGGTGTACCTGATGACCGGTCTGACCGGCCTGTTCTCGCTGGGGCAGGGTGGATTCGTGTCCATCGGCGCCTACACCGCGGCCATCGCCTACATGCGCTTCGGCCTTCCTTTTCCCCTGGCCCTGGCCATGGCCGTACTCACGGGCGCGGTGCTCGGTTTCCTGGTTGGCATCCCGACCCTGAGACTGCGCCGGGACTACTTCCTGCTGGTCACCTTCGGCCTGGGGGAGATGGTCCGGGCCGGTCTGCTGTACCTGGCTCAGCTGACCGGTGGCGCTTTGGGCATGGCGGGAATGCCCAAGAAGGTGGGCCTGCCCCTGATCCTGGGTTCCATCGTGGTCATCACCTTCATCACCTACAGCCTCAAGCGCTCCCGCTTCGGCCGGGACTGCATCGCCATCCGGGACGACGAACTGGCCGCCTCCATGATGGGTATCAACGTCTACACCCACAAGATCAAGGTGTTCATGATCAGCTCGGCCATCACCGCCTACGGGGGGGCGCTGTACGCCTTCAATATCCTGTTCATCGAGCCGAACCTGTTCAACTGGCTCGAGTCGGCCAAGCTGATCATCATCACCTTCGTGGGCGGGCTGAACTCCATCGCCGGGGTGATCGCCGCCTCGGCGATCTACTACTCCTTCGGGGAGTTCTTCCGCTTCATCGATGTCTGGCGGGACGTGCTGCTGGCCGTGGTGGTGGTCCTGGTGATCATCTTCCGCCCCGGGGGGCTGTTCCAGGGATTGACCCTTCTTCCTTCCAAGCTCAAGCTCAAGCGGAAGGGGAGGTAGAGCCGTGGAGATTCTCAAAGTGGAGGGGATCAGCAAGCATTTCGGCGGCGTTTTGGCCGTGGAGGATTTCTCCATGATCCAGCGGGACAATCAGATCACCGGAATCATCGGACCCAACGGGGCGGGAAAGACCACGGTGTTCAACCTGATCACCGGGGCCGCCGCGGTGGATGAGGGACGAATCATGTTCATGGACCGGGAGATCACCCGGCTTGCGGCCCACAGGCGAACGGACCTGGGCATCGCCCGTACCTTTCAGAACATCCGCCTGTTCGGAAACCTAACGGTGCTGGATAACATGAAGGTGGCCCATGACATGAAGGTGCGCTACACCCTCTGGGAGGAGATGCTGCGCCTGCCCCGGGTACGCAGGCAGGAGCGGGAGATCGACGAGAAGGCCCGGCATTTCCTCGCCTATCTGGGTTTGGAGGAGTACGCCGCCCAGAAGCCCCAAAACCTCTCCTACGGAATCCAGCGCCGTCTGGAGCTGGCACGGACCCTGATGACCGAACCCCGGATCCTGCTGCTGGACGAGCCGGCGGCGGGTTTGAATCCCCATGAGGTTCGGGACCTGATGGACACGATCCGCAAGATCCAGGAGGAAAACGCCCTGACAATCGTGATCGTAGAGCACCATATGGAGCTGATCATGAACATCTGCTCCCTGATCCATGTTTTGGACTTCGGCAAGAAGATCGCCGAGGGTGAGCCGGCGGTGATCAAGACGAACGAACAGGTACTTCAGGCCTACCTGGGAGAGGAGGTCTAGAGCCGATGATCGAGGTAAGAGACCTGCAGGTCCGCTACGGCGGGATCGTGGCCTTGGATGGTATCTCCCTGGATATCCCGGACGGAAAGATCATCAGCATCGTGGGAGCCAACGGTGCCGGAAAATCCACCACGATCAACGCGATCAGCGGCATGGTGAAGATCCACACCGGTTCGATCACCCTGGATGGAAAGAGCCTGGCTCTGCCGCCCCAGGAGATCGTAAAGAGAGGCATCGTCCAGGTTCCCGAAGGCAGGAAAATCTTTCCCACGATCACGGTGAAGGAGAACCTGATCCTGGGCGCCTATATCGTCAAGGATAAGCGGACGATTGAGCGCAGCATAGATCGGGTGTTCAACCTCTTCCCGATCCTCAAGGAGCGGCAGAACCAGCTTGGGGGAACCCTCTCCGGAGGGGAGCAGCAGATGCTGGCCTTCGGCCGGGCCCTGATGTCGGAGCCCAAAGTACTGGCCATGGACGAGCCCTCCCTGGGACTGGCTCCGATGTTCGTGCTCGGTGTTTTCAAGATGATCCAGGATCTGAACAAGGCGGGGCACACGATCCTGTTGGTCGAGCAGAACGCCCAGAAAGCCCTGTCCATCGCCGACTACGCCTACGTCCTGGAAACAGGCCGCATTGTCAGCCAGGGGGAGGGCAAACGAATCGCGGCGGATCCGATTGTCAAGAAGGCCTATCTGGGGATCGAGGAGTAGACCATGGACCGTGCGTTCCACTTGAGCCCGGACCAGATCGCAAAGATCGACGGGGCGGCCCGGGGGCTGCTCGAGGATCCGGGAATCCTGCTGGAGGATGAGGAGATCTACGCGGCGGCGATCAAAGCCGGGGCCAAACCGGGGGCAAAATCCCTGGTTGCCCGGATGCCTTCGGCGATGATCGACGACTGCCTGAGCCGGGCGCCCCGGGAGGCGCGTTTCGCCGACCGCAGGGGGGGGATCCAGACGGTGAGCCCGGACTCGCCCTCCCGCTTCTGGACAGGAGCGGCCCTTTTTTATCTCGACAAGAAGGGCTTCCGTTCGATCGGGCAGCAGGATTTGGCGAATTTTGCCCGGGTGATCGATGCCCTGGACCAGGTGGATGTGATCGTGGGCACCTCTACGGAGGAAACCCCGCCGGCTCAGCGGGATTTCGTGGGCCTCCGCATCATGGCCCAGAACACGAGCAAACACCTGCGGGCCCTGTCCTTCTCCCCCAGGGGAGGGCAGGCCATGATCGAGATGGCCAGGGTCCTGGCCGACGGGCGCAGCCTCAAGGAGGCCCCTCAGTTCAGCATGGGCTTCACCGCCCACGGACCCCTGCGCTGGACCTCCCTGGCCCTGGGGGTCTACCGCCTGACCGCGGGCCACGGGATTCCGGTGACCATCAATGGGGAGCCCATGGCCGGGGCCTCCGCCCCGGTGACCCTGGCCGGCACCGCCGTGGTGGGCACTGCGGAGATCCTGGCCGGGGTTGTTGTGAACCAGCTGCTGGAGCCTGGGCGCCCCTGCCTGTTCAACCTGGGCTTCGCCCACGTGATGGACATGCGCCAGGGCTTCGCCGTCACAGGCGGACCGGAGAACGTGCTTCTGGCCGTGGCCGGAGCCCAGCTGGCCCGCCACTACGGGCTGCCCTCGGTTTCCTGGATGTGCACCGATTCTCTGCATTACGATGCCCAGAACGCCCTGGAGAAGATGATGGCAGCGGTGACCCACGCCCAGGCCGGGGTGGGCGCGATCTGGGGTGTGGGGCAGGTGGAATCGGAGAAGACGATCTCACCGGTCCAGGCGGTGATCGACGATGAGATCATCGCGTCGGTGCGGCGCTACCTGCGGGGTTTTTCCACGGACGAGGAATCCCTTGCCCTAGACGAGATACGGCGGGTGGGGATCTGCGGCTCCTTCATGGACACGGATCACACCTTCGCCCACTTTCGGGAGGAGATCTTTCTGCCCGATCAGCTGGCGCGGGTGCAGCGCATGAGCGCAGGGGAGCGGGCCGACCTGGTCAGCCGGGCCGAGGACCGGGTGGATGCGATCCTGGCCTCGGAGCGGGAACCGCTTTTGGACGAGAAGAGCGAGCGGGAGCTGCTGGCCATCGAGAAGCGCTACGCCGAGGGGTAATGGATGAGGGAGGCTTTGAATGTCTAAGATCGTACGCTTCGGTGTTTCCATAGAGGAGGAGTTGCTGGAGGGCTTCGACGCCCTGATCGAGAAGAAGGGCTACGCCAACCGCTCCGAGGCCCTGCGTAACCTGATCCGGGGGATGCTCCTGGACGTAGAGGTGCGGGAGCAGCCCGATGCCGAGGTGGTGGGAACCCTGACCATGGTGTACGACCACGACCACGGGGACCTTTCCAACCGCCTGGTGGATCTGCAGCATCAACACCACGACCGCATCATCTCCACCCTGCACGTGCACATCGACGAGCACAGCTGCCTGGAGGTGCTGATCGTGCGGGGTCGAAACGACGAGGTGCAGCAGATCTCCGATGCCCTGATCGGCACCCGGGGCGTGCAGCAGGGCAAGCTCATCATCAGCACCTCCGAATCTCTGGCGCATCATCACCTCGATCACGGTCACGGTTTTTCACACGAACATCCCCACCCGACCCGGGATTGACGCCGATCGTCATAATAGCTGCGTGATGACACAATTTATGACTTGGCCGCTGGCGAACGGGAGAGTTTTTAATGAAATCCTCAGGCCAGAGGATTGCGCCACTTAAGGCCTGGGAAGCGGGAGAAGTCAGAATCTGTACTGTAGAGCAAGCAACCGTATTCGATGGCCAGAGTGGCCAGATGAGCATCGGAGACCAGGTTTGCCACCGCTTGTCCCTTCTCTATCAGCTCACGAAAGATGATCCAGTGTCTCTCGGTAGGGGTGATAACCCGCGTGCAGGGTTGATCGAGCCAGCTCTGCACGCTTTCCACAGCCTCTTCCACTGTGAGAGGATTTGAAAAAACTCTCCGGTTCGTACCGATTCTGATGAAAGCCGTAAGAACAGGCCAACACAAGCTAACAGTTTCGGTTCCGGAAAGCTGTTCGTCCCACCAGAGGCGGGCAGCTTCATGCACCGGGCTGTTCGCATCCTCTGCGTACAATAGGATATTTGCATCGACGAGCATCAACGGTACTCTTCACCTTCGACTTGGGCGAGTAACTCGTGGATGTTATCGAGATTAATTCCGGCACGCAAACCCAGGGGCCGTGCTTTTGTCTTATAAGGACGCTGGCGTACCGGTTTTTCCACTTCTATTAATCCACGGCGCAGGGCTTCGTTGATGACCGCCCGAAAAGGTCTGTTGAGCCGGGCGGCCAACTCACGGCTTTTCTGGAGAACGTCTTCATCCAGATTAATCGTGGTTCTCATAATGTCATCATAGCATACTTCTAAATGATGTCAAGTCATCAAACCTTCACCATATGGATCGCCTTCTGGGGGCAGATGTCCACGCAGGTGGAGCAGGCGATGCAGGATTGCTGGTCGATGGTGGTCCGGTCATCGGGATGGCTGATCGCGCAGCAGTGACCGATGGCCCAGCACAGGCCGCAGGCGTTGCACTTGTCCAGGTCCACCTCGGCATAGCCGTCGTAGACGGTGAGCTCCTGGGAGGTCTTGATGTTCTTGAGCAGGAGATCCCGGAAATCCCCGATGCTCGTGTAGCCCATCTCAGCCATGTAGCTCTCCAGTTCCTCCAGGAGCTTGGGCAGCCAGTCGAAGCCCCGCAGCATGGTCTCGGTGCAGACCCAGACCGCGTTGGCCCCGACCATGATCTGCTGAACCGCGCTCTGCAGGTCCCGAACCCCGCCGCTGCCGATGATGAAAGGCTTCTCCCCGAGGTGGAAGCGCATCTCGTAGGTATCCCGCATGCCCAGGGGCCGCAGCCAGGGGCCGGAGATGCAGCCCAGGGTGATGTTCTCCTGCAGCCTGTAAATCGTACCCAAGGGATTCCGGATGTCGAGGTCCGGGATACCCAGGCGGTTGGCCGTGCTGCCCACCGCCGCCGCGCCGGCAGAAAGCGAAGCTTCGGCGGCCTGGGCGATCAGGCCTCCCTCCGGGGTGAGCTTGACGATGATCGGCACTCCGACCGCCTCGGTGATCAGCTTGACGACTTTGGGCAGGGCCACCAGGTCCGAGCCCAGGCTGGCACCCGTGGCCTCTTCGCTTTCCCCTCCTGTGGCCTGGACGTTGAAGGACATGTTGGGGCAGCACATGTTCAGCTCCACCGCATGGGCTCCGGCATCCTCGAAGCGTTTTGCCATCCTCACCCAGCCCTCCCGGTCCTTGCCGTCGTAGGTGATCGTAGGGATCAGTACGATTTCACTGGTGGACTTGCGCGCCTGCTCGAGCAGCTTCAGGGCCTGGTCGGTGTTCAGCCGCGTTTCCGCGGTGAAGATGTGGATCTTTTCCCTGCGCAGCCAGCGGTAGCGGGGAGGCCAGTTGATGTAGGGGAACGGATCGATGGCCAGCTTGAGGGACACCCCGGCCCAGCCGGAGTCCTCCGCCGCCTTGATCTGGTCCAGCGTCTTGGCCGTGGGGCCGGCGCCGACGATGAACGGATTCTTGAAGGTGATGTCTCCCATGCGAACCGACAGATCGACGGATTTGCTCACTTGATACCTCCGGAAATAGGATTGGAGAGCACTAGCTTACGAATCAGCTTTCCTCGTGTCAATTGCCATCCCAACCCCATTGCAGGTATATTATAGACATCAAGCTGAGGAGGTGATCCATGCCCCAATTCTATCTACTTTCGGTTGTGTCTACGGTCGTCGCGGGACTTGCCCTGTCATCGGACTACCTGGGGAAGAAGAGTGACTTTTTCGCGTCTTTCAGGTTCTTGCGCCAGAAGCGGAGCGTACAGATAACGGCGGGATTGGTGACAGCGGTGATTGGGGTTCTCAAGCTGATCTTCCGCTCCCCCGGTGAAAATGTCGTGGTGGTCGGAGATCTTCTGCCTGCGGCGGTCGGCATCATCTTAGGAGTCATCCTCATTGGCGAGGCCTTCCGGCAGCACCCGAAAGAAGGGGACGAGCAGGAAAAGGTGGGAAAATCCATGGAGAAGGTGACCCAGGCGATCATGCCCTACCGGGTGCCGGTGGGAATCGCCGGGGCGGTCGTGGGATTGATCCATTTTCTGTTTGCCCGCATCCTGTTTCTCTAAAGCTGTAAAAGGATAACCATCTATGTTTCGTGTCATATTGGGCATTGCACTGCTCGTAATCCTGATCGTTCTCATTGTTTTAAACCTCGGCTTTACCACCTCCTTCAACCTGTTCGGTTGGAAGTTCCAGGAGATCCCCGTGACCGCCGTGGCTCTGGTGGCCTTCGCCGTAGGGGTGCTGTACTCCTTTGCCTACTATCTGGGGCGCTACTTCTCGAAGATCAGCAAGAGCAAGTTCAGAAAGAAGGGCGAACAGGTCAAGGCCCGGGAGCAGGAGCTGGAGGAGAAGGAGAGAGAGCTGGTTGAACAGGCGCAAGTGGTCGAAGGAACTCAAGATCAACTGCAGACAAGTGTCGGTGATGCTGTAGAGGATCTCCCCAAAGCCCCGGCTGACAAGGGCAAAGCCCGCCGGAAAAAAAGAGGAAAGTAGAGATCCCGATCATGTCAAATACGGAAAACCTCCTCATCGCCCTCAGTGAGTTCATCGCGGAGAGGAAAGAGGGCATCCTCTCGGGGGTGTATGAAATCGAAATATCCAACGTAGAGGACGGAGACCTGCTGCAGCTGGCCTCCTTCGGCATCAGCGTGTCCGGTGAGGGCAAGTTCAAGATCAACATCGATCTGGGCTACAAGCGACCGGCAGAAAACTAAACCAACCACAAACTTCGCTTCGGAGGAAGCTCATGGAAAGAGTACGGATCGGTATCGTCGGCTCCCAATTTGCCGCCGACTTTCACTGCGACTCCTATAGCCGCAACGAGCATGCCGAGCTGGTCGCGGTGGCGGCTATCGACAATCTGGAGGCGATCTCCGCCAAGTGGGGTATTCCCCATACCTACGAGAGTTACGAGCAGATGTTCCAACGGGACGATATCGACCTGGTCTCCGTGTGTGTGCCGAACTTCCTCCATCACCAGGTGGTTCTGGCCGCGGCCAAGGCCGGCAAGAACGTGGTCTGCGAGAAGCCCCTGGCCACCACTGCCGCACACGCCCGGGAGATGATCCGGACCTGTGAGGACAAGGGAGTGAAGCTGATGTATGCGGAGGACTGGTGCTTTGCCCCGGCGTTGAAACGGGTGGATGCGCTCATCTCCGAAGGGGGAATCGGCCGCCCCCTGTACGTCAAGGCCAAGGAGTGCCACCTGGGATCCCACTCCCAGTTTGCCAAGAAGCGAGCCACCTGCGGGGGCGGCAGCTTCATCCATCTGGCGATCCATCCGATCGGGTACCTGCTGTACCTGCTCGGCAGGGGCGACAACCCGGTGGTCGAGGTGACCGGCAGGATGACCGCGGGACTGGAGGGCAACTTCGTGCACCGCGATTTCGAGGGCGAGGATTTCGGGATAGGGATCATGCGCTTTCAGGGTGGCGAGTTCGGCCTGGTGGAGGGCAACTACATCACCGTCGGAGGCATGGATGACAAGGTGGAGATCTACGGGAGCGAGGGGGTGCTCAAGGTGGACCTGACCTTCGGCAGTCCCATTCAGTGCTACTCTCGTCCGGGCCTCTCCTACTCGATCGAGAAGACAGACCACAACCTCGGTTGGACCAAGCCAGCCGTGGATGAGTTCTACAATCTCGGCTACGTTGAGGAACTTCGCTACTTCGTGGATTGCGTACGCACCGACCAGCAACCCTTCTACGGGGTCAACGGTGCATCCGGCCTGGCCAGCATCGAGCTGGTCGAGGCTTTCTACCAGTCAAACCAAACAGGGCGGGCCGTTCGCGGCAGCTGGATTTAACCACCCGCCGCGAACCTGGGGAACCCTTGCTGCAGGCCGTATTCGTACCAGGAGAGCCGCCCGCCTGTCAGGCTAGTATGATTTCAGGACCGTATCGGCGTTTTTCCCGTATTCGACCAGGTCGCTGGCCCAGATCGTGCCTTGACCCTTCTGGCTGATCAAGTACTTGACCACGCCGCCGGGGATTTGCGGTGCCAGCCAGAACTCCGACTGGCCTTCACCCGACATGTACACCACGTGGTCTGACTGGAAGGTGCCGGCGGGCACGGTGACCTTCTCCTTACCGACCGTGGCGCCCTGCACGCTCTCTTCGGTGAGCTCCATCGGCGCCATGTACACCGCCTGTCCGCTGACCGGCACTTCCCCCTCGTTGCCGTCGGCATCCCGGGCCCTCATGCGCACCATCTCGCTGGTGTTCGTATCGATCAGGGCTTCCCAGATCCAAGAGCCTTCCGAGTCTTCCCAGGAGACCCGCCACCACTGCTTTCCGTCATCCTGTTCTTTCAGATAGGCCCGTTCCAAGACGATGGGATCGTCCCCCTCCATGGTCCATTTGAACTTCGTGAACTCCCCGGGTTTGTAGCCCTTCTGACCGGCCCACAACCCTCCGGCGGAAAAGGCGTAGTTGAAGGCCATCTGAGCCTGCATGACCATGAACTGGTTCCATTGGGGTCCCATGGGCGGCGCCTTGGCTTGACTCGGCTGCGTCTGCGGCGCGACCTCCTGCTCCACTCTCTGCTCCACCCCGCTGGATACGCCCTTGCGTACGCCGCTTCTGATGCCCCCCATCACCGCATCCCCCAGATTGAAACAGCCGGAAAGCGCGAGAGTCAGTGCCAGAGCGACCACAACAATCGAAATTGAAACTGCCTGCTTTTTCATCTGTTTTCCTCCCTAATGAGATCGTCTTGGTTGTAGCCCCCATTGTTGACCCGGGCCTGCGACAGTGTCAAGGACATGAGAAACCTCAAGGTAGTATTTACAAAGACAACAAGAACTGCAACGATCATCGGCAGGAAGGTTAACGCCGTATGGACTCCATAAACTGTCAGGTTTTTTTCCAAGGACTGATCGATTCAAAAAAGCGGGGGGAACCGTGCGGGATAACCTCGATCTGTAGTGCCCACCCCCGGGTGATTGGTGCTGCCATGGTTCAGGCTCGGGAAGATGGTCTTCCCCTACTCATCGAATCCACCGTCAACCAAGTCAACCAATTCGGCGGGTACACCGGCATGCAGCCCCACGGATTCCGGGATCATGTTTGGGGAATAGCGGATCGGATCGATTTTCCCAAAGGGAGGATCATCTTCGGTGCAGATCATCTCGGCCCTCGTCCGTGGCGAAACGAGCCGGCAGAGCAGGCCATGCAGAATGCCTGCGATTTGGTCGCCGCCTGTGTGAGAGCCGGGTACACTAAGATCCACCTCGACGCCAGCATGCCGTTGAGCGGAGATTCTCTGGACGACACCGGAGGTTTGGATGCGCATTTGGCCGCTTTCCGAGCGGCCCGGATGGCGGCAGCGGCGGAGGGAGCTTCCAAGGAGTTGAACCGCCCAGCCGGTGCGGGTGTCCAGTCAGCTCCGATGTACGTCATTGGAACGGATGTGCCGTCCCCCGGCGACATTCAGGCGGAAGAGCAAGCAGTGCCGATCACCGAAGTGGGGGATTATGAGCGGACCATTACCGCCTGCAATCAGGCGTTCACCGATGCGGGCCTGCAGGATGCCTGGAAGCGGGTCTTGGCCGTGGTTGTCCAGCCCGGGGTCGAGTTCTGGGATCACGAGGTAGTTGAATACGATCGAACCAAGGCCGAGAGCCTGCTCACTGCGGCCCGGGGGCATCCGGATTTGATCCTAGAAGTACACTCCACTGACTATCAGCCCCCCGACCTCCTGCGGCAGCTGGTCGAGGATGGGGCGGCCGTTCTAAAGGTGGGGCCGGCACTGACCTTCGCCCTGCGGGAGTGCCTCTTCGCCCTGGAATGCATAGAAAAAGAAATCTTCGGATGGACCTACAAGGCCCGGCTGTCCCAGTTGGGGATGTTCCTGGACAAGGCCATGAGGGATAACCCGGCTCATTGGCAAAACTACTATGAAGGCAGCCCCCAGGATTTGTGCCTGGCCCTGAAGTACAGCCTGTCGGACCGCAGCCGCTACTACTGGCAGGTGCCGATGGTCAAGGAGGCTGTCGAGCTTCTGCTTCGAAACCTGCGGGCCGTCGAGATCCCCATGACACTGATCAGCCAGTACCTGCCCCGGCATTACCCCGAGATCCGGGCGGGTCGGTTGACGGTGGATCCGGGTGATCTGATCGACGCCAGTATCCGCATGGTCCTCCGGGATTATTCTGCGGCGGTTTGCTGAGCTCTCCCGACCCCCGCGAGGCGTGAAAGCTGTACAGTTCTTGGCCGCGATCCTGGAATTCTTCGGCGCTCTCGAGGACTGGTAAAACCTACGCAGAAACTATAGAGTCGTATTGGGAACAGCAGATCGTGAAGAGAAGTAAGATCAACAGCCTGATTCGGGATTCCATCGAGTTCTTCGATGCTATGGGATTCAAGCTTCCCCCGTGGGCCCATTGGAAACCGGAAGACTGGGAGGGCAAATCCGGTATTGTAAAAGCAATAGTCGATACAATGCTCGGTTGGGACCTGACGGATTTCGGCAGTGGCGACTTCGAAAGCAAGGGACTTATTCTATTTACCCTGCGCAACGGTGATTACAGTAATCCGGAAAACAGCAAGTGCTACGCGGAAAAGATCATGGTGGTTGGGGAGGAACAGGTGACACCGTATCATTTTCATTGGCACAAGATGGAGGATATAATCAACCGCGGTGGCGGAAACCTGGTGATCGAGCTCCACGCTTCCGACAAGTCCGAAATGTTATCCCAGGAGCCGGTAGTCGTACGCGTCGACAGCATCAAACGAACCATAGCTCCAGGGGGAAAAGTGATATTGACACCCGGAGAGAGCATCTGTCTGGAGCCGTACATGTATCACTGTTTCTACGGAGAGAAGGGACGGGGCAAAGTATTAGTTGGAGAGGTGAGTGCTGTAAACGACGATACTGCGGACAATAGATTTCTCGAAGTAAACGGGCGCTTTCCCAAAATCGAAGAGGATGAGAAGCCACTCCATCTACTTGTAAACGACTACCGGAATTGGCTGTAAAAACGTATTAATAGTATTGCCGATTCGACCGGCTTCAGGAACCCAGGTACAGATCCCGGCCCTGTACCAAAGCGTGGATCTTGCGCTCCGCCACCGAGCGGTGCAGCATCCAGAACCCGCAGTCCGGGTGCACCCAGCCGACTCGTCCCTCTCCCAGCTGCCGTTCGCACCTTTCGATGCGCCGAGCCACCTCCTCCGGACTCTCCACAACGTTTTCTTTGATGTCGATGACCCCCAGCCCCAGGCTGATCTCCGGGCGAACCTGCTTGAGCGCATCCAGGTCGCTGTCGGGTCGGCGGGCCAGCTCCAGAACCAGGTGATCCACGTGCAGTTCATTCAGGAAGGCGATCAGCGCTTTCCACGTACCCTTCTGAATGGTCTGACCGCCGTAGTTGCCGAAGCATAGGTGCACCGCCCGCCGCGGGGGTACGGCGGGGGAAGCGGTACCCGCTGCGGCGTCGCTCGAATCGCCTCCCACCGCATCCAGGATCCGGTTGATCGCTCTGGCGGCCAGGGGTCCGTCCTCGGGATTGCCCGGCAGGTTGGCCTCGTCCACCTGCACGCAGGCGCAGTCCAGTCCCGCGACCTGGGCGGCCAGCACGTCGGCCAGGTCCATGAGCAGGGCTTCGAAGTCGCCGTAGTGATTGTCCAGCAGGGTTCGAGCCAGCATGTAGGGGCTGGTAACCGTGAACTTGAGGTTGCTGCCGGCTACTGAGGTGGAACGCTCGCAGTCGGCAGGAAGGTTCAGGGATCCTTCCCCTAGGGCACCTTCCACCACGCCGGCGGGTTTGCGGCGGAAGCCCATGCCGTGCTTGCGTTGGAACTCGAGGGTTTCGAGGCGGCCGATCCTGCTGCGGACACCGGACAGGGGGGTGATGAAGTACTCGATCATCCCATTGGTCTCGGGATGGTTCACGTCGAAACGGTACAGCTCTCCATCGGTGGGCAGGTCGATGCCCGCCTGCCTCTGGATGTCCACAACCACCCGGGTGGCATCCATCAGGCTCTGCTCGGTGGGCATGGCGGCCAGCCAGGCCGGGTAGGGGAAGGAGCCGACAGTGGTTGTGAGGATTCGGGGTCGAGTGGGATGGGAAGAACTGTCTTTGTCCCTGCAGTTCCCCGAATTCACGGCCGATATCATGGTTTTTCCCCTTTCGTACCGGATGGCTAACCAAAATATAGAGGGAGGCTGAACCCGGGTCAAGGAGGGGAGGGGGCCTTGGCCGGTACTGAGTGCACTCTGAAGTGATCCCACAGATTCATAAAAAATCTGAAGCGAAAACCCTCAACTTTCTAGCAAAATCTGAAGCGAAACCTCCAAATTTCCGTTTTCATCCTTTTAAGTGCCCGGAGAAACGGGTTGAGTACCCGGAGAAACGGGAAAATCCTAAGAAAACCTTCGGATTTTCAGTGAAATCTGAGGGTTTGAGGCCCGAAAAAATCCAAACGGGTCAAAATGACGCGATATTGTCCGCTTCCCAACGCCAGGAGCTCAGACCTCCCCGTCGTCGAACACGATGGTGGCTCCGCCCACGTCGATCACGTCCCCCGGCTCCAGCACCTTGGTCTTGACCGGCCGGTTGTTCACCGTCAGATCGCCGGAACCGACAACCGTGTAGGCGTTTTTCTTGGAGTCGAACACGACCGTGGCGTGCTGTTCCTTGACGCTGGGGTTGCCAACGATGGTCAGGTCGGCGCTGCGGCTTCCTCCGATCACGGTCTTGGACGTGCTCAGGGGCATCACCCGGGTTTGAGCTCGGCCCACCCGGGTCTTCAGCACCTCCAGGGTCGCCGGGCCTTTCTTCTTTTCGAACTTGAGCAGGGAGATCAGCCAGAGCAGCACGAAGGCCAGCACCAGGGGGATTACCAGCAGGAGGCTGAGCTTGTCCATAGGCAATCCGAACACCGTGCTGGAGAAGTAGAAGCGGGTGGCCTCTCGGGCCTGCCCGTCCTCCTGAACCTGAACTCGCACGTACTTTTTCTCCGCCGGAGCCATGGTGGCCCGGTAGCCGAGCAGGTACTCCCCGGCCACCTGCCGATGGATGCGCTGATAGACCCGGGCCAGCTGCTCCTGATCCCGGGCGTCGAATACCGTGCCGCCGGTCTCCACGGCGATCGCCTCCAGGTTGGGATCCTTCTCCGGGGCAAAGTTCACCGCGTACACCGAGATGCCCGCCTCCTGACAGGCGCGAATCGGCTCGGTGTACCGGTAGATCTTGTCTGCGAACTCCGGATGGGGATTGCCCGAGTGCTCGCGATAGGGGTAGTTCTCCCCGTCGGAGAGAATCACGA
The DNA here is from genome assembly GCA_964520025.1 of uncultured Spirochaetaceae bacterium. Classification (GTDB taxonomy): domain Bacteria; phylum Spirochaetota; class Spirochaetia; order SZUA-6; family DRHE01; genus JAFGQJ01. The sequence goes on along the minus strand of CAZFMD010000033.1, from coordinate 6,485 downwards.
TGGCCTTGCGGCCGCCGATCCCGGTAAAATCCTCTACAGCCAGGGTGAGGGCGGCGTACAGCTCGGTATAGGCCTGCTCCGAATCGGGACGCTCGATGCCTTCCAGGAAACCGGTCACCTGAGCCTTGTCAGAGGAAGGGGCGGCCAGCAGGGTGTAGGAGGTGTTGTAGGCGACCAGCCCCACCGTATCCTTTGGTTGGGTCATGCTGCCGAGGAAGGTGCGCACCGCGTTCTTGGCATGGGTGATACGCATGCCTCCGGTATCCTCGGTGGCCCGCCCGGACAGGGTGTCGTACATGCTGCCCGAGTTGTCGATAAGCAGCAGGAAGGTGATCCCCTCCGCCGAAGCGGCGCCGGGTTTGAACTCGCTCAAACCCTCGATTCTCCGGAACTCCTGTCCGTCCGGGGATTCGAAGATCGTGAAGCTCTGTGCACCGAGCCCCTCTACGGGCACACCGCGATCGTCGGTGATACTGACGTACAAGCGCACGTTTTGCGTGAGCAGAAGGCGGGAGGGATCGATTTGGGACAGACGTACGTTGTAGCCGAAGGCAATCGCGCCCACGGCCGCAAGCATTGCCGCCGCCAGTACCGTTGCCAGTGCCGCAGTGGATATTCTCGATTTCATGACGATCGCCTCCTCTACTCGTAGCTGTAGAACAGCTTGGCCGAGCCGATCTTCAGCACGTCCTCGTACTTGAGGCGGTGCTCCTTGACCGGCTGATCGTTCACCAGCACCTGGTATTTCGGCTCCAGGTTGGTCAGCAGGGCCTCTCCCTTTCGGAAACGGATCTGAGCCTGCCGATCCGCCAGATTCTCGTAGGGTTCCAGGGTGATCTGGTTCCGCCTGGCCCCTCCGATTCTGATTCGCCCCTCATTGAGGACAAACTCCTTGCCTTTGAGACGTCCGTTCAACACCCGCAGGGTCCCGAAGGCCATGCTGCGCTCGATGATCCCGTAGAACAGGGCGATGGCCAGTCCCAGGACGACAAGGCCGATCAGGCGGGAGGGTAGGAAGGCGGGCAGGTACAGGCGGGAGTACTCCAGGGCGGCTCCGCCGATCAGGCCTCCGATCAACCCGCCGAGGATACCGATGCCGATCTTTTTCCCGGACGCCGCCCGGAATCCCTCGGCCGCTCCCACGAAGATCCCCAGAAAAGCCCAGCCGATGGCCCGGGCAATGGGCAGCCCCACAGTCTGGAAGCTGTGGTAGGCATTCAAGAAAAGCCCGCCGATCAGAAACAGCGCCGCCTGTCCAATCAGAAGACCGATGGAGCCACCGATCAGCCCGACCACGGCTCCCACGATCATCCCGGCCAGGATCCTGGATCCGACCCGGGCGAAGATCCCGGCCGCGGATCCGAAGAAGGCGCCCATCAGCAGTCCCACCGCCGCGCCCAGAACGGCCACGAACAGCAGATACGAGGGAAAGCTCCCCTGAGCCCCCACGATCACCTCGGTCAGCGGCCAAGCCGCCGCCCCGCCCAGTATTCCAAGACACAGCAAGATTACTCTGCGCAGTCCAGTGCTCATAGGCACCTCCCAATTTATTCGCCGCTTACCTCTAGGGTCTTCTCGGTTTTGTCGTAGTGAACGCTTACCCGGGCCGTTCGCTCGGAAGCCACAGTTACCTTGATGCTCCGCGCCAGCTGTTCATCCTTCTTTACGGTCACCAGGTACTCTCCCGGATCGAGAACCAGCTGCCGGCTGCCCGCTTCCAGAGGTTGCAGGGCGCCGTAGGTGCGCTCGGTTCCGCCGCTCAGGTAGTAGGGGGAATCATCCAGCAGGACCTTCAATCCGGCGGCGTCGCTGTCGATGGCCAGAACACCGGGGTAGGGGATCAGCTGAACGTCCAGCTGCAGAAGCGGCTGATACGGTTTGATCAGCAGGTTGAAGGTCTGGGGGTAGTAGCCGGCACGGTCGACCCTGAATCGATAGCTCCTTCCGGTTCTCATAGCTGCCGCTACCCTTCGATTCCAGCGCACCCAGCGATTGTCGAGGAAGACGAAAAATCCCGTGGTGTTTGTCAGATCTTCGCCGCTGCGGATGTCGGTTGCACTGTAGCGGACCTCCAGGGGCAGGGGCGGGGTCTGCTCCAGCTGAATTTCCAGACGCCTGACCGCCGAGGTGTCCAGGTGCCGCTTCTGCTGTCTGCGGGATCCGAGGAAGAAGGATTCCCAGTGCAGCTGCCCCTCCAGATTCACCTTGAGCCGGTAGCGGCCCGTTTCCAGGTACAGCCGTTCTGATTCCAGAACGTAGCTCTCCTCCTGTCCCGCCGTTCCTTCGGCGCTCGGTTTGGCCCGGAAACGTATGGCGGCATCCTCAATGCGGATCAGCTCCCCTTCGATTTCCCGGTACAGTACAGATGCGATATAGATGTCCTTCGGTTCTTTGTAGGATGCGGGCACCCGCGCCGACAGGACGAGCGCCCCGTAGCGGTCAGCCTGAAGGATCTCGTAGTGATATCCTTTCAGATAAACGTAGTACCCGCCCACTGCCAGGGCTGCGGCCAGAAACATTCCGATGAACAGCCAGAACACCCAGCCGCGTTTGGGTCTGTAGATATCCCCGATCTCCCGGCCCTGGATCACCCGTTTGAGTGCCCTCCTGATGGTAGCGGGATCCCGGCGCTTGATCCTCCGCTCCAGGCGGCGGATGATCTGCCGCAGGTCCTGATAGCGGCGCCGGCGGTTGGGCTTCATGGATTTGGCGATGATCTTGGCCAAACCCGGGGCCACCTTGGGATTGATACGCTTGGGGGGCGTGTAGCGTCCCTTGTGGATCAGGGCGATGGTTTCCGCGGTGAAGCTTCCGGGAAAGGGGGTCTTGCCGGTGAGCATTTCGTACAGCACCACCCCCAGGGAGTAGATGTCCGCCCTGCGGTCCACGCTCTTGGCATTGTCGATCTGCTCCGGCGGGATGTAGGAGGGTGTGCCCAGGGTCATCCCGTCCCGGGTCAGGCCGTCTTCACTGTGTTCCAGGGAGGTTGCGATACCGAAATCGACAAGCTTGACCTCCCCCTGATTGGAGATGAGGATGTTTCCCGGTTTCATGTCCCTGTGGATCACCCCTTTTTCGTGGGCGTGCAACAGTCCCTTGCACACCTCGTAGAAAATCAGGGCCGCCGCTTCATTGGAGAGGTAGCGCTCCCGCTTGATCAGCTGCTCCAGGGACACCCCGTCCACGAACTCCTCGGCGATGTAGTAGGATGAGCCCTCCTTGAAGTGATCATAGACCTGCACGATGTGATCGTGTTTGAAATCCATCATGATGCGGGCTTCCCGCCGGAATCGTTCGACAAACTGCGGGCCGCCTCGGAGGGTGAGTTTCTTCAGCAGGACGAAGCGCTTGAGGGTCGGGTGCTTGGCCTTGTACACCGCGCCCATTCCCCCCTGAGCGATCTTCGAAACGATTGTATACTTGCCGACTCTACGGGTTTGGCCGGCCGGCTTTGCCGCACTGGCTGGTTTGGCCGGTCTGGCTGGTTTTTTACTCATCGAGCAGCTCCCGGATATCCCGATCCAGATCGATCTGCTGTCCTGCCGGCAGCAGGGCCACCACGTAGCGATCCGGATCGTGGATCTGTACGTAGCGTCCGTCGGAACGGAGGTTGTAACCGCCCCGCACAGGCCTGTGGCCGCCGAAGTGGAAGGCGGTGGCTGCCGCCTCAGCCCCCAGGTAGTGCTCCAGCATCTGCTGCACGCTACCGGGCTCCGCCTCCTCGTTGTCCGTCCAGGTCAAACCGTACACCACCTGGGGTATGCGGCGGTACTCGATGACCTCCTGCTTCGGTATGAACCAGGCCGGTTCGGCATGGGAGGCCAGGAAGTTTGGCCCTACGGCCAGCAGGGGAAAGCTCTTCTCCAACTCGGCGTACCTCCCGAGGAGCTGTTCTCCGTAGAAGTGCTCCATGTAGATGCGTACCATCAGGCCCTCGTTGGCGAACTTGAGAAACGGATAGTTGCCCTCTCCCTGCTCGTTGGTGATGTTTTCGTGATTGCCCTTGAGGAAGTGGAGGTGATTCGGGTAGCGCCGCTTGAGGCTCATGACCATCTGCATCACTCCCAGGCTCTCCCTCATCTCCGCATCCATATGGCTGTGCTTCCGGTATCCTCCCTTGAACTCCTCCAAAGCCGCCTGCCAGCGGGCAACGGCTCGTCCTTCGGCGTGAAAACCGTCACCCAGAAAGAGGATCTGTAACTGCCCGGATGCCAATCGATCGGCAGCCGGTACATCCTGATCGTCTCTGTAGGCCAGCAGGGCCAGGATCAGCTCCATACGGGCATGTAGATCCGGCACCACCACGGTGGGGATATCACGGTGCAGGTACAGCAGACCCCCCGGGCGCCCCTCCGAGTCGCGGGGGCGAATCTCCTCCGGTTCGTTGTTCAACACTTCGATGGTCGCCAGGGTCTGTTCCAGAAGCTCCCCGGACTCCGGAGGATCGCTGCGGCTGTAGATCCGTCTCAGATCGTCGAGTATCAGTTTGAGTCTACTCCAAATCCAGGTCTTTGTTCACCTCGACGAATCCTTCGGCAAGGATCATGGTCGCCTTGGTTATCTGCTCCTCCTGCTCTTCAGGCTCCAGATCCCCGGTTGTGACGGCGATCTTGAAGATCGGTGAGGAGCTCTGGATTGGGCCGGGAGAGAAACGCACCGGCTCGCCAACCTGTACGTCGCTGGACAGCTGCGAGTCGTCCTTGCTCGCCGTCTCCGGCACATCCTGGCGAAGCCCGATGCTGGCGTACTGGACAGTCCGTCCTCCCTCTATGATCGGTCCGATGTTGAGCAGGGATCCGGAATAGGTCATGGCCAGACAGCCCTGTTCGTCCACCTGATCCAGCTCTTCGACCTCGGCCATGTTCATCTCCGCCAGCTGGTTTTCGAACAACTCCTTCTTTTCCAACCAGCCCTTGGCGATCAGCTCTACGGATTCCTCGTTATCAGCCAGGCCCGAAGACTTGGTGATCTGCCGGATATGATCCTGCACCTCAGCGGGAATTTGATCCAGGTACTCGCCCATGGGTTCCTCCTCCTACGCTTTTAAGTGTTGCTAATAGTATAACTCACCTGTGGGCAAAGCACAGCGAATTCCTCCTTTTTTTATTCCAGGGGATGGAGTAGACTGATAGCAGGAGGGGCAGCTATGGAGCAAAACAGTTTTCCGCCGGAGGTATTCCTGGAAATCCTCAACGGGGACCTGGAGGGGGAGATCTTTCCCATCACGGCCAAGACCGTAACCATCGGGCGGGATCCCCAGTGCGACCTCCACCTTGCCGATCCCTACGTTTCCCGCAAGCACTGCCAGATCGTTTTCCGGGGCGACCACTTCACCATGATGGATCTGGGCAGCCTGAACAAGACCCGGGTCAAGGAGAAGGATTACATCCAGAAGAACCTCAAGGACGGGTATCTGATCAAAGCCGGAAAGACGCAGTTGCGTTTTCGCTGGCCGAACGCCAAGGCCTGGCTGGCCGAGCAGGGGATTGAGGAGCAAGAGGAGGTTTCTGATGAGTGATGAGATTCGAGAGCTGTCGGACACGGTTCGTTCGCATTTGAAAAAGATCACCCGCAGTTCCGGTTTGCCCGACACAGAGGAGTCTTTCCAGAGAATGGCCGAGGTCTGGCTGGACAAGAAGCGGATGTTCGAAGGCCAGATCCGCGCCCTGGGTATGGAGGAGGTCGAATCTCTTGCCAAGGACGATCCCCGGGGTGCGTTGCTGCTTTCCTACTCCGGTTCCCTGATCAGCCTGGGCACCCTGAGCTCCGGGGGCAGGCGGGTGGAGTATGCCAGCATCTCCCTGCGTGCCGATGTTCCCGATCTGGTGATCAGCGAAGGCAGTGAATTGACCGCCGGCCTGCGTGTGGACGGTGAGGCAAGGTTTTCCAGCGGAAAGGTGAAGAGCACCTCCAGCCTGCTGAAGATCGCCATCTGTCCGGCGGATGTGAGCGCGGAGGAGCAGGACAAGCGCATTCGGGAGGCCACGATCTTCCTGACCAATGGTTTCGTCAAGCTCAACAGGACCGTTGCCTCCCCGGGTGAGGACCTGCCGGATCAGTTTACCAGCCAGGCGATCCGCTCCTACCTGGCTCGGAAAAACGGACTGACCCAAAAACAGGCCCGCCAGATCATCAATGACTACCTCACGATGATCGAATCAGGAATGCTCCTGGGAGAGCGGGTGCCCCTGGGGAAGATCGGGAGACTATTCTTGAAAAAACGGGGGCCCCGCAAGGCCCGGGTAGTCATCAACCCGGCCACGGGCAAAGAGATCACGGTTGCAGCCAGGCCGGAGGAGGCGGTTCCCAGGATCTCCTTCAGCCGCTTCCTCAAGGAACGAGCCCGGCGCGTGGAGTTGTAAAGGCCACGATTTTTGCAACCTTCCCGGCAGTTTTCCTGTCCATCTTATCAAATACCGAAATTCTCTCGAATTTTTGCGGAGCAGGGGGTGAAGTATTGGCCAGAGGGAAACCGGATATCGATT
>CAZFMD010000032.1:20148-21208 GCA_964520025.1 uncultured Spirochaetaceae bacterium | reverse complement strand
TGGAGGCGGTCCAGATGGGTGGAGATGATCTGTCCGTAGTCCAGATCACCGTTCCAGATGCGGGCCCGTTCATCCTCCCAGTTCTGGATCTCCTCCAGGTTGTAGTACAGCCAGGGTAGCCTTGCGGCCCAGCCGCGGGCTTCCCCCCAGTACTGAAGGGCAACCCGGTAGGCCTGCTCGGCCAGCTCCAGGCTCTCCAGGTTCTGTTCTCTCCAGGGGGCATTGTAGAAGTAGGCTGTCATCTTGTCGTACTTGCTGCCCAGGGCCAGGTACAGGTTCACGAGCTTGAGATTGACGTGCATCTTGAACAGCAGTCGGTACTGGGCCCACTGCTCCTCATTCTCGATCTCCGCCAGGGCGTACAGGGGATTGGCGAAATCCGACTTGAGCGCCTGCTCGAGGTAAAAGATATTCTCCATGGTATCGTCGGGATACTGGTAGAAGTGCAGGTGGTAGAGGCGGTAGAACTGCTCGGCGTACTGAACCTTATAGGCAAACAGCCCGGCGGTGCAGAGCAGAAACAGTAGGATAAGGCACGCGGTTTTCCTCACCCTTTTACAATCGGCAGGCTCTCCAAGATGCTCCAGAATTTCTCGAATACCAGCTGCGGATCTTCGTTGCCGTTCAGCCGGTGAAGCTGCATACCTGCATCCGGGAAGCGCCGGAAACCACGCTCGTACGCCGAGAGGATATCCTGCTGGATTTCCAGCTCGTCGTACAGCTCCGGGCTGTCCGGGGAGCGGGTTACCAGGCGCTGCTGGCTCACCGCCACCGGTGTGTTGAGAAACACCACATGCCGGGGCAGGGGAAAGCGGCGATTCAGGTAAAATACGAACTCCGGATCGCAGGCAATGGATTGATAGGCCAGGCTGGAGAACAGGTACCTGTCGGAAATCACCAGCTCGCCCCGCTGCAGGCGGGAAAGAATTCCCTCGTTCTGTTCATAGAGATGCTCGTTCCTGTCCGCGGCAAACAGCAGGGCCACGGTTTCCGGCAGGGCCTGGATCTGCCGCTTCAGTATCTTACGGATCGTGCGTCCCACCGGGCCCTTGGTGGGTTC
>CAZFMD010000032.1:16198-20048 GCA_964520025.1 uncultured Spirochaetaceae bacterium | reverse complement strand
AATCCAAATACGCCTCCCGGCCCTGGACGAAAGAATCGAACCTAAGCATAATCAAAACCGGAGTTTTTGTCATGATCCTACTCCTCGTGATGCTGTTGTTAAACCTGGCCACTCCCACCGCGGCTCAGAGCACGCTTCAACTTCCCGATGTGACCCTTTTCGGGGAGTACACGTTGTATCTGGCCGCCCCGGCACCAATGGCCCAGGAGCTTCCTGCGGCCACGGGGATGAACAACAGCCGGCTCAGTTATCCCAGAACCCTGTTTAAAGTCGATTTGGCCGTACCACAGCCTCCCCTTGACTACTGGCAGAGAATTCCCCGCTCCGTGCTCGCTCCGCCGGGGTTACTGCCGACGATCGGGTCCGAACAGGCGGGTTTGTATGGCGGGGGAGGCGGGTCCGCGGCTTCCGGCAGCTGGCAGACCCGGCTGGATTATGTCCCCGGAAGTACCGTCATATCCGAGTTTGCCGCGGCCCGTTCCTCGGGGGTGTGGGACCTGTCCGGACTGTTGCACCTTGATCTTGCCGACGGCTGGATCACCAGCCCCCCGGAAAACCCGACGGATTTGACCTTCGCGGTAAAAACCCGCCGCCGGGCGGAGGTTCTGAACATCGATGCCGGCATCGAGGCCGGCGCCTTCTACAGTACCGCCTCGGGGGCAGCCGTATCCCCCGTGTACACCTTGGGAGTGAATGCCGGATTGTACGGCCAGGCCGGAGCATTTCACTGGCGTGAGGAGACCCGATTATCCGGAATCAGCGGAATCGGGGGCGGCAGTCCACCGGTGGACCCGGATGAGCAGCGGGGAGCCGTTCAGCAGGAGCTGGAGCTTTCCCTGATCGGCCCCCGTTGGGCTGTTTCGCTTCGCTCAGCTGGAGTGCTGGCCGCCGGGATTCCATCCGCCGAAACAGAGGAGAACGGCCGCGTGAGCCTGGAACTGGGCTGGCATCACCCCAGGTCGATTCTGCGACTGTGGGCCGGAGCTGCGGCTCTGTACTACGATGATTCCCTGTCCTTCTATCCCAGCGGGGCGCTGGATTTGTATCCCACGGATTTCTTTTCCCTATCACTTCGAGCCGCCCCGTTCGTGCGTCTGCCCGCTCAGAGCCTGCAGACGCTCTGTATAGTTCAGGAGATTTCCGGGGGCTCGGTCCTTCGGCATCTTCGAAGCGAAGGCGGGTATTCCCTGTACTCCGAACTGAGTTTCGATCCGGGAGCCGTGTTCGGCGCCAAGCTCTCCTTTGAGTGGATCAAGGCAAAAATATACCTCCTGGATGCATCGGAGCTGGAGCTGGAACTAGTCCACACCAACCAGGGTGTGCTCCAGGGGGATCTGATCTGGCAGGCGAGGGCCGCGCGACCCGGGGTGAGGCTGAATCTTACCGGCGCGGTGGCCGCCGCCTTCCCCCTTGCCGCGCAGCCGTGGCAGGAGCTGCTCTACAGACACGCAGGGGTGGCCTGGAGTACCGACTTTCACAAACTTCCGGTAGAGTTTATAATCAAAGCATTGATCGGGGATTTCGCCGACGACGGCTCCCGGGCCTTTTTGTTTACGGATTGGGAAGCTGTTTCGGGCTTAGTAACCAGCATAGAGGGGAACTGGAGGATTGGTAAGAACGGCACGGTGCATACGGGTTTCGAGGCATTTCTTACCCCCAACTTCAGCTATCGATTTCTGATCGGGTATGGTATCCACAGATAGCAAAATCTATTCTCATCCTAAGGGGAGTACACATTGATCTCGTTTCTTGTCCAGGGCGGAGTGGTGTTGATTCCAATACTGGCGCTCTCGGTAATCGCGGTCGCCCTCATCATCCAAAAGAGCGTTTTCTTCATTCGCATCCGCAATCAAATCGAGGATCTGGGCGCCTATGTAATCGAAGCCCTGAGAAGCGGCAGAGCCAAGGTGGTCCTGACGGAGCTGGAGCAGATGAGCTGTCCGGAAGCTCGAGTCCTTCTGGCCGGGGTACTGGCTCGCAAGGCAGGTCAGTCTCAAGAGCTGATCAACCTGCATATGGAATCCCAGGCCCTGCGCAGCGCCGACGAGCTGGAAAAGTTCGTTCCCTATTTGGCCAGCATCGCCAACCTGGCCACCCTGCTTGGTTTGCTCGGTACGGTTACCGGCATGATCGTATCCTTTCTCAACCTCAAAGTCTCGGGCGTGTCTGATCCCGCCCTGCTGGCCGGCGGCATCTCCCAGGCGCTGATTACCACGGCCGCCGGATTATCGGTGGCAATCCCCTCACTGCTGTTTTTCCATATCTTTCGCCAGAAGGTGAACCGGACTCTGGCCCGAATAGAAATTGCCGCATCCGAGCTGTTGACCTTCTTCTCCCGGCAGAAGCGTTCCGGCCCGTCCGCCTAGCGTATGTACGTTGACCTTCTCCGTCTAGTGATTCCCCTGGCCGTGTTGTTGCTGCTGTCGGCATACTTCTCCGGATCCGAGGCCGCCTTCTTTTCTCTCAGCAGCCTGGAACAGGATAACCTGAAGCGGCGATCCGGCGGCAAGCTGGCCGCCATTCTAAAGCGGATTTTCTCCTCCCCCGATGATATGCTGATTACACTTTTAACGGGCAACATGTTCGTCAATGTCTTTGCCAGCTCTTTCGGCGAGGCGATCGGAGAGCGGATCTTTCCCTTCGAGACCGAGCTGTTCTCCATCATGTCCATGACCGTACTGCTGCTGATATTCGGCGAGATGGCGCCCAAGAACCTGGCTGTGCGCAGGGCCATATCTTTCAGCCGCTTCAGCGCGCGGCCTCTCCATTTTCTGTATGTGCTGTTGACACCGCTGCGCTGGTTCTTCAACCTCTTCAACCGGCTGGTCAATCTGGTGCTGCCGGAGCGGGACAGGGGCGAGCAGAGGGCCAATCACACCATCATCCGTTCGGCGGTTCAGATCGGCTTCAAAGAGGGCATTTTGGACAGATCCGAGCTGGACCTGGTGGAATCCTTCTGTGATTTTCGAGAGAAACAGGCCGAAGAGGTCATGAGTCCCAGAACCGAGATCGACGGCGTCGAGGTCAGCCGGCGCATATCCGACCTGATCAGCGACAACGCGCTGATGGCCGGAACAAGCGGCGCCGCTCTGCTTCCCGCCTTCGACCAGGATCTGGATCATCTGGTGGGCTACATCACCTTTCGTGATCTGCTGCCGTACAAATACAAGTTCAAGACAGACGCGCGGCTCAGCGAGGTGCTCAAACCGGCGATTAACGTACCCTCCACGAAGAACTGTGCCGAGTTGTTGGTGGAGATGCGGGAATCGAACAGCGAGATGGCCGTGGTCATCGACGAGTACGGCGGCACCGCCGGGATCGTGACCTTCAAGGATCTGATTGAACAGCTGCTGGGGTATTTTTACCCCTCTGCAGAGCAGCAGATCCTCGAGTTGCCCGGAGGCCGTTTCCGAATCGCCGGCCACCTGAAAGTTGAAGATCTGGCTGATGCTATGGAGCAGGATATCCCCAGCGAAAGCCACACCGTAGCGGGGCTGATAACAGATACCCTGGAGGAAATACCGGCGGTCGGCACCAGGCTGGTTATCGGGCGGATAGAGTTCACCGTCAAACGTATCAGCAAGACCAGGATTCTCGAGTTGGAGGTGAGGAGGTTGTCCCGGTGACCTACCTGATTATCCTGCTCTGTACAATCGGCGCCGCTTTTTTTGCCGGTTTGGAGACGGGCCTGTTGGCCGCGGATCAGCTGACCCTGTACCTCAAGAAGGAGAAGGGAATATCCTACGCCCGGGCCGCGGATTTTCTGCTGCTGCGGCCGGAACGGTTATTAGGTACGACCCTCATCGGCACGAACATCTCGGTAGTAACCGCGGCCACCGTGGTTGCCAGC
>CAZFMD010000032.1:0-16098 GCA_964520025.1 uncultured Spirochaetaceae bacterium | reverse complement strand
GGCCGGCGGACGACCCGCAGCAGGCTTCCCCAATCCCGGGATGATCTGCGCCTGCTGGTTCGCCTCGGCTCCCGGGAATCGGGTCTGGGCAGGACGGAACATCGGGTTTTCGAGGATATCTTTGATTTCCGCACCACCCTGGCCAGGGAAGTCATGATCCCCCTGCACGAGCACCCGGTATGTGCGAGCACCGCCACCATCGAGGAGGCGGTGCGGATCAGCTACACCAGCGGTATCCGTTTCCTGCCCGTGTTCGAGGGGCGGGCGGACAACATCATCGGTTATCTGGACGTGGAAGATCTGTTGCGACTGGAGTTGAAAGCCCGGAGCCGGAGGAAGATACGGGATCTGATGACCGGAGCGGTTTTCTATCCGGATATCAAGCGTATACCCGATCTGCTGCTCGAGATGAACCGGCGTAAGATCGAGATCGTGTTTCTATCCGATGAATACGGAGCCGTTTCGGGATTGATCACACCGGCGGAGATCGCCTCGGAAATCGTGGGATTCGTACCGGGAGAGGTCTTCCAACAGGCAGAGGATATCGAGATTATCGAGCCGGGTCACTACGTCGTTGCCGGGGTAACGGATATCGAGGATCTGTACCACGACACGGGAATACCCCTGCGAAAGCTCAACTCCGATACGGTGGGAGGATTTATTTGCGAACACCTGGGACGGATTCCCGAGGTTGGTACGGCTTTCGAATACGGAGGGTATCGCTTCCTGGTGCTGGAAAGAGATGATCGGCACATCATCAAGATCGAAATATCAAAGGGGGACTCCGGTGCGCCTAAAAAGAAGACTTGAGGAGGACAGCGGCCTGGTGCTCACTCCTCTGATCGATATGGTGTTTCTGGTCGTGATCTTTTTCATGCTCAACACCACCCTCTCGATTAATCCGGCGATCACCGTGGATCTGCCGGAGGCTTACACCGCCCAAGCCGTTATTGAGGAGGAAATTATTGTAACATTGACCGGTTCAGGGGAGATTTACATTGGGAAACAATCGGTATCCCGGGATCGTTACGCCGCGGAGTTGAAGAAACAGATGGTTCGCCTCCAGCGTACAGACATCATTCTCCAGGCAGACGCCCTTTTGCCCTACAGGGATGTGGTGGAGATCATGGATCTATCCCGGTTGACCGGCGTGGAGTCGATATCACTGGTAACCGCACAGAAGAGCCTTCCTGAATGACAGAGAATGTCCGCTCGTACTTCTTGATCTCGCTGGCTTTTCATCTCTGCCTGGTTCTGCTTCTGTTCCTGCTCAAGGGTCCCCGGGTAGAACAGGCGGCTGCCCGCCGGGTGGTAATAGAGTTTTCTCAAGCGCGGGAGCGGCCCCTGCCGACGGTTGCCCCGGAGCAAACACGGTTACCCGATCTGGCGCCGAAGGAGTTTGCCGAAAGCCTGAAGATGCAGGGGCCGAAAACCCTCGCATTGCCGGGCACGAAATCGACTGTGGATTCGCCGCGACCGGAGTTCTCCCGGGCGGCGGAGCGGTTGACCTACGCTACCACAGAAAAACCGCTTGCGCCCGCAGCCAGCTCCCCCGATGCGGCACCGCAGCTGCCGGCGCAGCACTTTGCCAAAGAGCTGGAAGATCCGTCGGCGGTGTTGCCTGTGGAGCCCGGTGAATTATCCCAGGAGGAGGTACGGAGCGAGGACGGTGGATTTAGCGAGGCCGGTGCGCTAGAATGGAGGGGTAGGGAACGGAAACTGCTCAAATCAGCGGGCATAACCTTTCCGAACATACTTCTCGAAGAAGGTCTGGAGGCAGATGTGGTGGCGGTATTCACAGTTGCGGCTAACGGCCAGGTGATCGCGGTGGATATCACCCGCAGTTCCGGTTACGCATCGGTGGATACAGCGGTGCAGCGGGCCATCAAGGGCTATCTGTTCGAACCCTCCGCCGATTCGAGTGAGGATGTCGGCCAAATTCAATACCGATTCAGACTGGAGAGAGGCGATTGAGTTCACATCCGATCCGGCTTAAATGGCGTTTCCTGGAGATCTTTCTGCTCCTGGTCATCGTCTCTCTTGGAGCGGTTTTCGTCCGCCAGATCGGCACGCGTCTGGATCTGAGAATGGACGAGCTCAAAACCGAGGTGATGAGCTCGCTGGAGGCCAGGATCGGGCGCAGGATAACCTATGCCAGTATATCCCCGTCTGTCTTCGGCTATCTGGGCGTCCGGGATCTGGTGATCCATAGCCAGGATGATCCGCAGGAGGTTCTGCTGCGAATCAGCCGGGTGAAAGTGCACTACAGTATTTTACGATTCCTCTCCACGCGGGAAGTGTTGCTCGCCCTCTCGGAGATCCAGATCTCCAATTCCTATTTCGATATCGACTACGACCGCGACAGGGAACTGTTGGAGCTGATCGATTCTGTTCGAACGGCCTCTCGTGATGCCGATGATTCCGTGTTCTCCCTGTTCACTGCCGCCGGTGCCCAGAGCGAGAGCTATCCCCGGATCGATCTGAGCGGATCAAACATCACCGTGCGCTACACCTACCGGGACTGGCAGGTGGAGGTATCGAACCTGTTTTTTACGATCGCTCGCGAGCAGGATCTGTACGATATCTCGGTCCGAGGCAGCATGCAGGCACGCCACGCCAGGGAGGGATCGCCGATACCAGCCTGGCTCTCTACTCGTCTGAAGTTAACCGGCACCCTGGACAGAATGTTCACCTGGTCGGACCTGGCCGTACAGATTTACAGTCTATCCACTGAAACAATTGACCTGAAACGCCAGACCCTGCAGGTGACCTTTGATGCGACAAAGCTTGAAGTGAGAAAGATCCAGGACCGGGCTCCCCTGGATCTGCAGCTCAGTTACGATACGGACAGTAAAGACCTCAGACTCGAGTTCGTAGCCGAGGGCTTCCGTCCGGCGGATCTATGCCAGCTCACCGGCGCCTTCGAACGATTCAATCCTTATCTGCTGAGCTCCGTGAGCGCAACCGGATTATTAGCCGTCAATCTGGAGGAGCAGAACCTGCGCTACGATGCGGATTTACGTATCGAGGCTCCCGAGGAGGTTGCCCCCTTCGACGTGGCGATCGTAAGCAGGATCAGTGGAAACGAACAGATCCTGTATCTCAATCCTCTGTCCCTCCGCTCATCCCGGGGGCGGGTTGAGTTCAACGGCAATATCCTGGTCGGCACTCTTCTCCCGTCGGGGCTGCTGCGCTTCGATGATTTTGATCCCCGGGGCGGGCAGAATCTGAATGCAACCTTGCGTATCGACCGCGGAGCCGAGGTGGTGGATATAGAGAGCAGCACCCTGGAAATCGGGCAAACCACTTTCGAAAGCTTCTCCCTCAATGTCGTGCCGGAGGGAAAAAGTGTCCGCTTTGCCGTGGCTGCGGCCCTGGAAGAGAATGCTGCCGGCGGTGCGCTCTCGGCCACCGGAGTATTCGGTTGGGAATCTGGATTGAGCCTGAGCACCGAAGCAAGTATGGACTCCTTGCCCTTGAATACCGTCTACACTCTGATCGTTCCGCAGAGTGTGGCTTCCCCGCGGTTGGCACAGAAGCTTGGCCGTTACTCGCTATCCACGGCCGCCCAAGTCGAAACGGATTTTTACGAGTTTATGTTCTCCACCGACGCCTTCCAGATCGGGGAGTACGGGCAGCCCGAGAACTTCCTGCGCCTTCAAGCCGAGCTCCGGCGCGATGAGGCGGAACTCAAGGATATAAGCTTCCAGTGGCAGGGCTATTCTCTTTCCGCCGATGTGGCCGTGCAGAGAGCCGAAGAGGCATGGGAGCTTTCCACGCTTGTTTGGTTTCAGGAAGTCCCGTATCAGTTGGAAGTCGATTTTTTACCGTGGGAGTCGCTGCGCTTTAGCGGCTCTTACGGCCTGGAAGGATACTATCTGTTTGCACAGACAAGGAGCGCTTCGATAGACTCCGGTCGGATAAAGGAGTTTGTGGGAAATCCCTTCTATCTGCACAGCGAGAATCTGCCCCTGGCCCTGAAAAAGGGCACCATGTACGCCTCGGTCGATGTGGCGGGTCTGGTGGGCGCGGACGGTTTGATGCATACGAGGGCTTCGACCGCCCGGCTGCAAAACATCCCCTTCTCGACAATAACGAAGAACAACCTGGATCTGGCTTTTTCTCTCAATGAAAACCGGCTATCTCTCAATCGAATCACCTATCAGGACGAGTACTCCGAGCTAAGCGGCAGGGGGAGCGCGAAGCTGCAGGAACTGCTTCCCCTCAAGGCCAATGCTTCGCTCAGCCTGGAAAGCTCGGATGGTGAAGAGCGGTACAGCAGTGATGCCCTTATCGATGTAAACAGCATCCAGGGCCGTCTGGAGTTTGTCCGTTCTCCGATCAAACGTCTGGGCATAGAGGCGGTGAACGGCAAGGTGTCCGGATCGATCGGCATCGACGGAAAGCTGCCCAGACCCGATCTGGCTATTGCTCTTTCTCTGAACGAGGGCAGGTTGAACCTGGATCCCATTGGTTTGAACCTGGCGGTTGACTACTCCGGGGATTCGGTGCAGATCAATTCCTTGCGCGCATCATTTCTGAACCATCGAATCACGGAGGGAAGGGGCCGCTTCGATATCAAAAGCGGAGAGTTTTTCTTCGAATCCGGTTACCGGGCCGAGTACTTCCAGCAGATCGTCAATCTCCGGGCAGACCTGCAGGGGAGGATCGGCGGGCTTCCCTGGCCTCTCACCCTAGAAGCGGTGCTGGATAACAGTATCGACGGGAGCCTGTCCTTGAACGATATCACCGTGGATGGGGCGGAGCGCCCCCCCTGGACCGTGAGCCTGGCTGGAGACAGCGGGCTGCTGGCTTATGACGGCGGCCCCGGTGAATCGATTCACGGAACAGTCGCCCGGGATGGACGCTTCACCCTGGAACTGGGGAGTCCCCTGCCTATACAGGGCCAGGCCAGCGGCCGGATCCGTCAAAACCAATTGGATTCTGAATTCTCGATCACCTCCCTGGATATGCGCATCATCAATACCATGACTCCCAACACGGATGTTTTTGCGTTCACCACCGGCATCGCCCAGGGGAGCTTGAGGATTTTCGGTCCTATCAATGACCCGGATTGGGTCGGCTTTCTCGATGTGATCGAAGCGGAGTTGGCCTTTTCTCCCTCTCCGGACCTGCTCAGGCCGCTCAACGGCCGATTGATATTCGACGGCAAGAGCTTCACCCTGCCCCGTATCAGTTCCTACAGCGGCGATACCAAGATCGAGGGGGAGGGGGTGTTCTATATCGATCACTGGGCTCCTGAAGGAGTCGAGTTGATCTTCTACGTGGAGGAGTATCCGGGGGTGCATATCGCCTATGGCTTTGATACGATCTTCGTGGACGGCTATGCCACCGGTGCGGTTCGCGTGCGTGCCGACGAAACCACAACGAACCTGGATGGCAAGATTCAGGCCAATTCCTGCCGAATCGCCCTGCTGAGGGAGGAAGAACAGCAGGAGGTATCGGCGATCCCTGCGATTCCGATGCTCGTGAACATGGATATCACCACGGGCAGGAGCGTGGAGTTTTTCTGGCCCGCGATGAACTTCCCGATCGTGCGTACCTTTGCCCGGCAGGGCGAAGATGTGTCTCTGTATGTCAACGAAGAAACGGCGGAGTTTTTCATGGAAGGGGAAGTGGAGATCCGAGGCGGGGAGATTTTCTACTTCGATCGCAGTTTCTACCTCAAGCAGGGAAGCATCAGCTTCAGAGAGAGGATCGATGAGTTCGATCCCTGGATCTACGCCCTGGCGGAGATCCGGGAGAGAGATCTGAACAATGAGGAAATCAAGATCTACCTGGAAGCTGACAACAAGCTCAGTCTGTTCTCCCCTCGTTTCTACTCCGAACCGTC
Organism: uncultured Spirochaetaceae bacterium; assembly: GCA_964520025.1. Taxonomy (GTDB): domain Bacteria; phylum Spirochaetota; class Spirochaetia; order SZUA-6; family DRHE01; genus JAFGQJ01. The sequence continues at coordinate 10,244 of CAZFMD010000032.1, read as the reverse complement.
CCGGCCCGACGTGGAAATCCTCAATCTCATCGGCGGAACGATTCTCAACCGATTCGAAGATACAGATTTCGGTACCGCCGCCGTGATGTTAACCAGCGATATCATCGGACAGTTCGGAATTTTGACCCCCTTCGAGAGGGCAGTTCGGGATGTTTTGAATCTGGATCTGTTCACGGTACGCACCCAGTTCCTGCAAAACGTCCTGATCGACCGGATACGGGGAGAGAATTTGGTCGAGAACAGCTTCAATCCCCTTGACAATACCACCCTGACTCTTGGAAAGTATCTTGGAACTGATCTGTTTCTGGAAGCTCTGGTGCGATTCCAGAATGTGGAGGATCTTACCTCGACGAGCAACATCAGAACGGAAGGAGAGCTGAACCTGGAGTGGGTAACCCCCTTCTTTCTGCTTGAATGGACATTTACACCCACCCACCCCGAAAACCTGTTCCTGTCCGACAACAGCATCGGGTTGAGCTGGAAATACGCCTATTGAGCGAACCAGGAGCCAATACGAATATGTCATCAAATATCGAATCCAAAAAACGCCGCGGGAATTTTCCTTCCCTGCCGCTGTTACGCAGCCTCGCTTTGGCCGCATTGCTTATCCTCTGCGCCCTGCCGCTGTCCGCCCAGGACGAGTGGTACATGGGCAAACCGATCGCGGATTTTACATTCATCGGTTTGGATACTGTTGCCGAAAATGAGCTGCTGCCCCTCGTCCGCCCCTATATAGGTGCGGAGTTCACCCTGGATGTATTTTGGGAGATCCAGGAGAGCCTCTACGCCCTCGACTATTTCGAGGCGATCGAGGCCAATGCGGAACCGGGAGACGATGCCCGGGAAAGCGTGATCATCGCCTTCACGGTACAGGAAAAACCAACGGTGGAGGAGGTTGCGGTCGAGGGTAATCGTCGCCTGCGGGAAGGGGAAATTCTCGAAAATGTCCTGATCGCCCCAGGCGACATGGTTACGGATATCCAGGCCGATCTGGATGCCCAGGCCATTATGGATCTTTACCTGGAGAAAGGCTATATCGATGCCGGCGTAGAGGCGGTACTGGAACCGGGGGAAGAGGAAAACACGGTGGTCGTGAAGTTCCTCATCCGCGAGGGATCACAGACCGCCATCAAATCCATTATCTTTTCCGGCAACAATTTTGCCTCAGAGGGAACCCTGAGACGACAGATGAAGACAAAACCCCAGTCCCTGTTTTCAAAGGGTTTGTTTCAGGAGCTGAGGTTCGAGGAAGACCAGCAGCGTATTCTGGACTACTACGGGGAGCGGGGTTTTATCGACGCCAAGATCGAAGAGGTCGAGCGCACGATCGAGCGGGATGAAGAGCAGGGCAAGAATTACCTGATCATTACGATCTATATCGATGAAGGACAACAGTGGACCTATGGGGGGATGGGTTTCCAGGGAAACTCGATCTTTACCGACGAGCAGCTACGGGAGCTGGTTCGCCAGCAACCGGGCAGCACACTGGATAAGCTGCGATTGGAGGCGGATACCCAGCGGGTGGCTGATCTGTACTATGAAAATGGATACATCTTCAACATTATCAACAGGGAGGAGAACAGAGACCCGGAGACGCAGGAGATCTTTTACACGATCCGCATCGTGGAAACCGATCGTGCGCATATCGAGAACATCATCATCAAGGGAAACGAAAAAACCAAGGATTACGTGATCACCCGGGAGCTGCCCTTCCAGGAAGGCGATATTTTCAGCAAAACCAAGGTTCTGGAGGGGTTGCGTAACCTCTACAACCTGCAGTATTTCGCGAGCATTCAACCGGAGACGCCACCGGGCAGCGCCGAAGGATTGATGGATCTGGTGATCAATGTGGAGGAGGGCAGTACCGCCAATATCAACTTCGGCGTGATGTTCGCCCCCGGCGACTACCCCGTTTCCGGCATGCTCAAGTGGGAGGAGAACAACTTCCTGGGCAAGGGGCAGTCCCTCGGTGTGAATGCCGAGCTCTCCCCCCAGCGTCAGCTGATCGCGTTGAGCTTCGAGGAACCCTGGCTGTTGGACCTGCGCTGGCTGGGCGGGGTGAGTCTGAGCTTTGAGCACGCCAATGTGCCCAACGTGCCCCAGGACATCATGTTTCCCGTTATGCAGAGTGATGAGGGCAACCTTTTTCCGGATCCGTACACCAGCTACGACGAGTACCAGGCCGCTCTCGCGGCAGGTGAATCAATCCCCTCGGCGTATCTCATGGAGTACAAGCTCGTGAAGTTCTCCCTCGGATTCAACACCGGTTATCGCTACTATACCCCGCTGGGCTGGTTGGGGGTGCGTTCGGGGATCAGCACCAGCATGGAACGAATAACCTACGAAGATTTCTACAGGCCCTTCGCCGTGGAGCTGCGGGACAGCAAGGACAAGTGGAATAACGTGAACAAGCTGGGCGTCACCCTTTTCTGGGACAACCGGGATTTTTTCCTCAATCCTTCCAAAGGATTCTACATCGCCCAGGGCGTTACCTTTGCACATGATTTTATCGATCAAAAGCGGGAGTATATACGCACCGACTCGACCTTGGAGGGTTTCCTGACTCTGGTGGATGTCCCGGTCTTCGAGAACTGGAACTTCAAACTGGTCCTGGCGGCGCACTCCAGCTGGTCGTTCATCCTGCCCCAGTTCGGGCGCGACGTTGCCCTTACCATCGTCAATGACGAGCTGTACATCGACGGCTGGAACATCGGCAGGGGCTGGCCCCTGGAAAAGGAGTTGAAGACAGTTTGGGACAACCGGCTGGAACTGCGCATGCCCCTGGCCGAGCAGCTGATCTGGGGGGTGTTTTTCCTGGACGGAGCGGTCGGCGCCAAGGAGATTAGAGATCCGTTCGATCCGGATAATGTAGACAGTCTGACCTATAAGGGGAAGGACGCATATTGGCTGCTGGATGATTTCTACTTCAGTCTGGGAGCGGGAATCCGCTTCACCATTCCCCAGTTCCCGATCCGCCTCTACTTTGCCAAGCGTTTTCGCTTCCAAGATGGAGGTTGGGATTGGGAAACCAAGGATAACCCCTTTTACGAAAATGCTCCCAGCTGGCAGTTCGTAATCTCCCTGGCCGCGGATACCTTCTTTTAAGTATGGTAGTATATTCGAGGAGCCAAACATGAAACGAGCCGGAATCGCGGCACTGCTGCTGTTGTTCCTGATTATCTCGGGATCCCCCCTGTTTGCCGATCAGATAACAAAGGTGGGGATTCTGGATATTGAAAAGGTCTATTCGATCTACTTCCGGGAGTCCAAGGCAGTCAAGGAGTTGCAGCAGCTGCGTGCCGACGTGCTGCGGGAGATCAACAGAATCGATGAGGAGATCCTGCTGCTGGAGTCGCAGAAGCTCGATGCGGAGAGCCGGAACCAGGGGGAGGCCGCCCTCAGGTTGGACAGGGAGATCTTCGAGAAAAAGCAGTACAGGGATGACTATCGGCGTATCAAGATGGACCAGATCCGCAAACGTTCGGAGAATCTCTACAAGTCCGACGAGTTTCTCGATGAGCTGCTGGAGGCCATAGAGTTCGTGTCCGAGAGTGAAGGATTTTCTCTGGTGCTCAACTCCAGCGGCCAGTTCTCCCAGTTCTTCTTCTTCTACACCAAAGAGGTGGATATCACGGAGCTGGTCATTCAGGAACTGATGCGACGGGCCGGCCAGAGCTACGACGGGCAGTAGGATGAGCCGGATTCTGGCGATCGATTTGGGCAGCAAGAGAATCGGGTTGGCCATGACCGATGCGCTGCGTATGATCGCTTCTCCCTACAAGACGCTTGCCTACCGGTCGGACAAACAACTGATCGCCGAAGTCCTGGCAATCGCTGAAGCCAACGCCGTGGAAACCGTGGTGATAGGCCTGCCGCTGCACGAGGACTCGACGGAGAGCGAGGGCAGTATCCGTTCCCGCTCTTTTGCGGCCAAGCTGACCCGCAAGGGTATCGATACGGTGCTGTGGGACGAACGCTATACCAGCAGGGATGCCGAGGAGAGCCTGAAACGCTGCGGACTGGACCGCAGAAAAGCGCTGGCCAAGATCGACAGCATAGCCGCCTCCTATATTCTAGAGGATTACCTGTCAGAGATAAGAAAGAGATAGCTTAGACAAAGATATCCACGCTTCGCTCGAGGCTCTCCACCTCAGGCGGAGGTTCCGGCGTGCTCGGTGCCGATGCGGGTTCCGAAGCCGGCGGCGTGCTTGCCTCAGGCGGGGGAGGAGGCGGAGGAGGAGGCGGATAATAGCTGGAATCTATACCTTCCACTGCCATGACAATATTGTACTCTAATCCCTATTAAAATATAATCTCTTTGGTATGCCTCCGACAACCCCCATGATGCGTCAGTATCGCAGCATCAAGAGCAAGCACCGGGATACGATTCTCTTTTTCCGGCTCGGTGATTTCTACGAGATGTTCGAGCAGGATGCAGCCGAAGCCTCTCATCTTCTGGATCTGACCCTCACCAAGAGAAACGGGATTCCCATGTGCGGGATCCCCTACCACGCTTCTCAGGGCTATATCTCCAGGCTGCTGAAGGCGGGCAAGAAAATAGCGATCTGCGAACAGACCCATATTCCCAAATCCGGATTGGCCAGCCGGGAGGTGGTGGAGGTGATCACCCCCGGAACGGTGGTTGATGAGAACATGCTGGAAGCGGCGGTGAACAACTACCTTGTCTGCCTGGCCCGCTCGGGGCAGACGGTTTCGATCGCCTATGTCGATCTTTCCACAGCCGATTTTGCCTCCAGTCACTTCCCCTACACCCGGCGGTACGAAGGATTCAAGAAGGAACTGCTCAGTTTGTCTCCCCGGGAGCTGCTGGTGCAGGAATCGCTTCTGTCCGAGGATCCTCAGCTGGACGAACTGCTGCGGGAACATGAAGGGCTGGTGATCAACCGCCTGCCCGATTGGAGTTTCGATCAGCGCAACAACATCCAACTGCTCAAGGATCAATTTCAGGTTACCAGCCTGCGCGGATTGGGGCTGAAGGATGATTCCCCGGAGGTCCCCACTGCCGGTGCTCTGCTTGCCTACCTGGCGGACACCGCCAAGGGAGTCCTTTCACATATACGCCGTCTGCAGATATACACCGATGGCAGCTACCTGGGATTGGATGAATCCACCCTCAAGAATTTGGAAATCATCCAGAATCTGAACGACCGCACCAGGCGTTACACTCTCCTGGAAGTGCTGGATCAGAGCAAAACGGCGATCGGCGCCCGCAAGCTGAAACGATGGCTTCTGCAGCCGCTGCGGGATCTCCAGCAGATCAATCGCCGCCTCGATCTGGTGGAGTTCTTCCACAGGAATCAGATTCTCCTGTCGAAGATCAGAGAGCAGCTCAGCCGCATGTTCGATCTGGAACGTCTGGGTTCACGGATCGCCCTGGAGAAGGCTCACGCTAAAGATCTCCTGGCGGTGAAGAGCTCCCTCTCCACTGCCGGGCAGATTGCCCTGCTGCTGCATGATCATCCCGAGGTTGAGGCACAGGCTGCGGAGCTCGCGGACCGGTGTGGACAGCTCAGAGACCTGGTCGATCTTCTGGAGCGTTCGATTTTAGAAGAGCCGGCGATCCTGATCAATGAGGGCAATCTCATCAAACCGGGGTTCGATGAGCAGTTGGATCGCCTTCGGGACCTGAAGGAGAACGCCCGCCAGCTGCTCAAGGGATACCTGGAGGAGGAGAGAAAGAAAACCGGTATTTCCTCCCTTAAACTCAAGTACAACAGGATCATCGGATATTTTCTCGAGGTGAGCAAATCGAATCTCAAGGCCGTGCCGCAATACTTCATCAGACGCCAGACCCTGGTCGGAGGTGAACGATTCTCCACCGAAGCGCTTTCCGATATGGAGAGTGAGATTCACAACGCCTCTGAGCAAATCATAGAGCTGGAGAGAAAACATTTCCTGGAGGTGCGCCGCGCGGTCCGGGAACAACTGGATCCGGTGTTGAGCGTGTCCGAGGTTATTTCCCAGCTGGATGTGCTGCAGTCCTTTGCCTTCGCAGCAACCCTCTACGCCTACAACCGACCCCAGGTAAGCGAGCAGCGAGTGCTGAAGATCCGGGAGGGGCGACATCCGGTGGTCGAGGCTCATCTACCGGGGGGAAGCTTCGTGCCCAACGATCTGGAGCTTGAGGCGGGGGGCAAGAGTTTCGTGCTGCTAACCGGGCCGAACATGGCGGGAAAATCGACCTTCCTGCGGCAAAACGCCCTGATCGTCCTCATGGCCCAGATCGGCTCGTTTGTTCCCGCATCAGAGGCAACCGTGGGCCTGGTGGATAGTATCTACTGCCGTGTCGGCGCCACGGACAATCTGGCGCGGGGGGAATCCACCTTTCTGGTCGAAATGAGCGAGACAGCCAACATCCTGCGCTCGGCCACGGCGAGCAGCCTGATCATCATGGATGAGGTGGGGCGGGGCACGGGTACCAAGGATGGTTTATCCATCGCCTGGGCCGTTACCGAGCATATTCTCCAGCGACTGGAGGCCTTTACCCTCTTTGCCACTCACTATCACGAGCTTACAGCCCTGCAGCACCGGCATCTGCAGAATCTGTCCATGGCCGTGCTGGAGAGCCAGGGAGAAATAGTTTTCCTAAAACAGGTACGGGAGGGTCCGACTGACAACTCCTACGGGATCCACGTAGCCGAGATGGCCGGGATTCCCGAGGAAGTCGTACGCCGGGCCGAACAGATGCTCGGAGAGCTGAAGGAACAAGCGGTGACCGGCCCCGCTCACTCCGAGATTGAAAAAACGAACAAGAGCACCCAGCCGTTACTGTTTGCCGTGGAACAGGTGATTCACGACGAGATCCGTTCTTTGGATCTATCCGGGATGACGCCTCTTCAGGCGTTGAACCGTATTGCCGAGTGGCAGAAGGAGCTGGACAGAGGATCGGAGCGGGATTCCCAAGGACGGAGCTGACTGTTTGAGCCCCGGGATTTATCCCAGAAGGTCCAGTACGTTTTTTCCCTCGATATTCAGCAGTTGATCTCCCTGAGCCCGGATGCCCTCCACTACGTTTGAAAGGGCGGCCTTGCCCAGAGCAAGAGCCCGGCTGTTCTGTTCCGCGGTTTCCAGCCGGCTCAACTCGACGGCCAATCCGTGGAGTTCCGTCTTGGCATTTTCAATCATCTCCTGGAGAGAATCCAGGTTCTTGTCCTGCAGAATCCCGTTCAGTCGTTCGCTGTGCGGTTGCAGAACGGCCTCTCCCCGATAGACAACGTGACTGATATAGTCGTTCGCCGTTTTGGCATCGGCGTTCAGCAGGACCTTGAATCCCTCCAAGCCCCCTAGCATGCTCTGGTAACGCCCTAATGTGCGTTGCACCACGAGGAGTTGTTTGCGGATTTCCGGAACCGGCTGTGCTTCCGCCTCCGGTTGCGAAGTCTGGCGGTTCCGCACACCCGCCTGGATGGCCGTCGGTTCGTGCAGACGATTTTGAGAAACTTGGCCGAAAGGCTTGTTCCCTGGGTAGATTTTCATAGCTCCCCTCCCGTGAAGAGTTACTGGAAATGATTGTAGACCAGGATTCGATTCCTGTCAAATCACATTTCAAGCGGATATAATGATTTTGGAGCTTCAGAATGATTGCACCCCCCATTCGCTGGCCGGAGAAGTTGGGACGATCCCTCCTGGAGATCGTTTATCCCCGTCGCTGCCTATGCTGCGGAGACCCGCTGCTTTTTCGTGCTTCTCTACGCCTGCCAATCTGCGGCAGGTGTGAACAGGCCCTCTCGCCGATCGAGGCTCAGAACCGGTGCGTCGTGTGCAGCATACCTCTGATCTCGGAGCTGGAACGCTGCACCCGTTGCTCCGAGCGTCACTTTTCCTTTACTTCCAACTTCTCTCTCTACGAGTACCGCGGGCCGATCCGTCAAATCATCAGCCAGTTCAAGTTCTCAAACCGCAGATCCCTTGTCGGCTTGATCGCCGGGCTCCTGTATCCCGAGCTGGAAAGGCGCTATCCGGATCTTCCGGTCATTCCCGTACCGGGCAGTCGGCGGTCGGTGCGGCGGAGGGGCTGGGATCCGATGCTCGAAGTAGTCCGAGCCCTGCGTCGGAGCCGGGGTACCGAGATCCTAACGCCCTTGAGGCGCACGAGTGGGGCTCCGCAGAAGGGGCTTCACTACCGGGAGAGGATGGAAAACATCAGGGGAACGATTCAGCTGAACAGAGCCGGCCGCTGCGGCGGCCTTAGACGGCCGGTCGTTCTGCTGGACGATATCTTCACCTCTGGGGCCACCGCCGATGAATGCACCCGGATACTCCGTCTTGCCGGAGTTCGGGAGGTATTCGTGCTCACCCTGGCCATGGAGTTGTGAAACCATAACCGTTGACATTCCCACAGGGGTTTGTTATTTTAAAGCTACCTTAACAATCTACAGCATACGCTTGAACGTAAGGGTCGATGAATCGGCTCTTTTTTTTTAAGGATGCCTGAATGGCGACCGAGCTGGACGATCAGTTGCGCTGCGAAGTGGAGCCGATAGTATCCGGAATGGGATTCTCACTTGTGGAACTTCGCCACAGTCGCAGCAAGAACCAGAACCACATTATTCTGGTTGTATACCGCCCCGAGGGGGTGGGCGTGAATGAGTGTGCGGCAATCTCCAAGAACCTGTATCCCCGCCTCGAACTGATCGAAGGACTGGAAAATCTGCAGTTGCAGGTCAGCTCTCCGGGTTTGGATCGGGTTATCAAGAGCGAGGAGGAATACTCGATATTCCTCGGTAGAGATATCAAGGTCATGTTTCACGGAGAAACGGAGTGGATGCGCGGCAAAATCGAGAGTGTCGAAGAAGGAATGATTACCCTGCAAGCAGGTGGGCAGATACAGAGCATACAGTTGAATGAGATCCGCAAGGCGAAACTGGACTCTTGAGGAGGTTTGAGAACAAAAATGGCTTCGAAGATGGCGGATGCGATCAAGCAGTTGATTCAGGAACGGGGAATCTCTGAAGATCTGGTCCGCAAAACTATTGAGGAATCACTGCTGGCCGCATACAAGAATAAATACGGATCAATGGACAATGCGGTTGTACGTTTCAGTGATGACGGGACCGAAGTGACGGTGTTCTCCCACAAGAAGATCGTAGAGGATGTGGAAGATCCGGTGAGGGAGATCTCCCTGCCCGATGCTTTGGAGTACAACGAGGAAAGTGAAATCGGCGATGAACTGCTGATCGAGGTCAGTCCGAAGGAGTTCGACCGCAGCGCGGTGCAGAGTGCCAAGCAGAAGACCAAGCAGACGCTGCGGGAAATCCAGCGAAACACGCTGTACTCGGAGTTCAAGGAACGGGTCGGAGAGATGATCATCGGCTACTACCAGCGCGAGCGTAATGGCAACATCTTCGTCGACCTCGGCAAGACCGAAGGAATACTGCCCAAGAAATTCCAGTCGCCCCGGGAAGTTTATCATCCCAGTGACCGCATCCGGGCGCTGATCTATGAAGTTAGCAAGTCACCGACGGGACTGCAAATCGTTCTTACCCGTACCCACGGTGATTTTGTGAAGAAAACCTTCGAGCTGGAAGTTCCAGAGCTGTACGACCGGACCATAGAGATCTACAAGATCGTAAGAGAGCCCGGCTACCGCACCAAGATGGCCGTGTATTCGAACCGTGAGGACGTGGACCCGGTGGGAGCCTGCGTGGGATTGAAGGGGGTGCGTATCCAGGCCGTTGTGCGGGAGCTTGAAGGGGAGAAGATAGACGTTTTACGCTACGATCCCGATCCTCGGTCTTTCATCAAGAACGCCCTGCTTCCCGCAGAGATCAAGCAGGTGATCATAGTCGATGAAGCCAAGAAGTCTTCCCTGGCAATCGTGGCGGACAATCAGTTCTCTCTGGCTATCGGCAAGCAGGGTTTGAACGTGCGACTTGCCAACAGGCTTGTTGACTGGAATATCGATGTGAAGACCGAACAGCAGTTCGCCGAGATGGATCTTTCAGCTGAAACCAAACGGGCCGTGTCCGCCCTGTTCGGGGAGGTGGAAGAAGAAATCGAAAAAATCAGTGAGCTGCCGGACATACCGAAAAATATTGTTGAAGTGCTGAAGAACGATGGGATCGAGATGATCGAAGAGCTCGTGGCCTTGAGCAAAGAGCAGATCGCCGCACTGGAAGGAATCGGGGAAGAGGACGCAGCGTTGATCTCGAAAATAATCGAGGAAAACGTGGAGATCGTGGAAGAGGAACAGGAAGTGACGGCCGAAGCTGAGAAACCGGAAG
>CAZFMD010000031.1:0-21435 GCA_964520025.1 uncultured Spirochaetaceae bacterium | reverse complement strand
ATGTCAACGAGCGGGAGCTGCACCTGAAGTCCTTCACCTCCCGCAAACAGGCCTATCTGGAGGATGCCACCAAAGCCGTGGTTCTGGAGATGGAGGCGGATCGGCAGGCCAGGCTGATCCTGGAGTTCTCCCAGCCCACGGAAAAACGCTTCGTGGTACCGGTGGCCGATCTGGTTTCGGAGAATGCCGTGGAGTTCACCGGGGTGTTCACCACGGAGAGCTTCGTGCTTCATCGCCTGGTGGCGCCTGAGCAGTACAGCTGCCGGGTCAACTGGCAGGACAGAGGCCGGGAGCAGCGGGAGGGCGGAGACATGTACTTCATCCGAACCCGCCAGCACAACAACCAGTGGGCCTGGTCCAGCCCGATCTGGGTAGGCTGAGGATCGGTCGAACAGGCCGAGCGGCGTGATTCGATTTAAACGCTACGGTTTTTCTCTCCAGCGCGAACCCTTCCTGCGTCCTTTTCACTTCAAGGGAGGATCTTTCAACGAGAAGTGGATCAACATCACCACCCTATTTGAGGGGGAAGCAGGTGAGACTTCCAGCGGAAGGCGTCACACAGGCATAGGGGGCAACGCCGTGCTCTGGTCGGACCCCGCGGTTTTCGCCGCCCACTCCGAGACCGGAGGTAATCTGGTGATGAGCCTGGTGGCGGAAAAGGCCGTTGGACTGCTCGCCGAACGGCTCCTTGCGGGGCAAGAGTTTCCGGATCCCGTAACCTCGATGCAGTCGATATTGCCCGAGCTGCATGCCTTCGGCTGCAGGGTGAGCGGAAGGACCGATCTGAGGCGAACCTTCACCCTGAACGCCGCCGTTTCCCTGGACCTGGCCCTATGGAAGCTGTACGCCGCCTCCGAGGGGATCGAGACCTTTGCCGATTTGATCCCCGCGGCCTATGCCGGTGCCTTCCCAGCCCGGCAGCGGGTCGTGGCCCGGGTACCCCTGGTTACCTACAACCTGCCGGATCGCGAGCTGCTCGCGCTTGTAGAGCAGGGGCACTTCCTGCTGAAGATCAAGATCGGTCAGGCCGGTAGCCAGAGCCAGATGCTGGGGAAGGACCTGGCCCGGCTGGATCGGATTCACCGGCTGCTGCGGGAGCGGCGAACCGACCAGACCGGAAACGGCCGGCTGGCCTACTACCTGGATGCCAACGGACGTTATGAGGGCAAGGAGACCCTGCTGGCTCTCATTGCAGGGCTGGAGAAGATGGGCGCCCTCGAACAGGTCGTACTCCTGGAGGAACCCTTCGCGGATGACCGGGAGTTCGATGTGCATGACCTGCCTCTGCGGGTCGCCGCGGATGAATCTCTGCACGGTGTGGAGGATGTGCGCCGGAAGATCCAGCTGGGCTACGGAGCGGTGGCTCTCAAACCGGCCGGCAAGACCCTGAGCATGTCGATCCTCATGGCCGCGGAGGCCTGCAGGCAGGAGGTTCCCTGTTTCGTGGCCGATTCGGCCTGCGTGCCCCTCCTGGTGGACTGGAACCGGAACGTAGCCGCCCATCTGCCCGCTTTTCCCGGGCTGGCCTGCGGAATCCTCGAGTCCAACGGCGCCCAGAACTTCAGGAACTGGCCGGCTCTGATCCGGGATCATCCCTGCGCCGACGCTTCCTGGCTCGAGCCTCGGGGGGGGATGTATCGGCTGGATGAGAGTTTCTACGCCAGCGCCGGCGGTGTTTTTCAGCCCGCCGGCTGCTACGAACAGCTTGTGTAACAGGCACCCATGATGCCATCATGAGAAAGTGTAGCCATGCTGAATCTTCAGGATATCGTTGTTTCTCGAGGTAGAAGGCCCGTCATCAACGCTCTATCAGCGTCGGTAGACAGAGGCGATGTCGTTGCGCTCCTTGGTCCGAATGGGGCCGGTAAAACGACTCTGCTTCACTTCATAGCAGGCGTTCTGAAAAGCGATTCAGGAGATATCTTCTATGCAGGCAGGAAGATCGATACAACCTCTACCGATTGGCGGCGAATCCTTACGTATGTTCTCGATGACGGAGGAATAATCCCACTGCTCACCGTGGAAGAGCAGATAACCCTCCAGAGTGTTCTGACAGGTGTTGACCATACAGAATCAATCGAACGTGCAAGGTTGGTCATTGACCTGCTTGCACTGGGCAAATACCGGGATTATAGGGGAGAGGAGCTTTCATCCGGGGTACGTAAGCGATTGGGCATCGGGTTGGGCATTGTGCGGGATGCTGAGGTGTTTCTTTTTGACGAACCGTACAGCTCCCTTGACCTTCAAGCAACGGCGGTTTTCGGCGGGATTCTCCGGACTCTCAAGAACAGAGGGCGCATTGTGTTGGTTGCTTCACATTCTTTTCCATTTCCGGACCACCTGTATAGTCGCGTGTGGAGTTTTTCAGCCGGGGCGGTTACGGATTGTTCGAATGAGCGAGAGGTGCGTGATCGCCTCGACCACCAGTTCCCCTCTGGAGGTTTAAGCGGTCAAAGTGAAATCGATATTCCATGGATACTTCAATCAACCTGAATCGGCTTTCCAGGGTTCTGTACAGGCGCGGAACACATAGGCTGCTCGGCAATCCGTTTCTCGGCTCTTTCTCCGCGTTTCTAACCCTGCTCTTGCTGATTCGCATAGCCGCGAATTTCTACATGGTTGTTCGATTATCGAAAACGAATCCGAATATCGATGCCGTGCAGATCGTCAGCGCCCATTTCGTTTTCCTGTCTGCTTATGCGGTATGGGTCGGAACGTTGGCCGGTTGCCGCATCGCTTTGGCATTGCCACGGTACTGCTCGATTGACTTTGCGCTTCACGCGAGGCGTTTCAGGTCGATGTTTTTGCGGCGAGTCGCCTTGTTCAGACCCATGACCGTAGCCTATCTGTCAATCATGCTTCTCACGGCATTAATCTCTTCGGCGATCTGTGGTAGCTGGGGTTCAATCTTCTGCAGATACTTGATTGTCCTCTTGTCGACGTTCGTAGCTGTCATTGTCGTGACTGCCCTTTCATCCAGGTCTTTCCCAAGTCGATCGGAACTCCAGATTTTGGAAACACTCTACCTGCTGTTTCTGCTGGTTCTGAATCCCGATATCGGTTCTTTCAAGGGCTTAATCCGCATTTCCTTCTTATCCGGAAGCCTCCGTTATTCGTTCTCCAGCCTTTGGCAGGTCGGCTTGGCAGTTGGCGTGATTTTCACTCTTGCGCTTCTGGTGTTGTTCCTCCTCAGAGGCTTAACGGGTGTGATAAAATTATTCCGCCGTCAAATATCCTTCAGACCAATGGAAAGATGGTATTGGCGGTTTCTGCGAATTCGATCGTGGGTGTTTCTATACGTAATTGTCACTCCGATCTTCATTTCATCCGCCGTTTCTCAGAGTACCAAGCGGTGGACTTTGGTTTTGTCAATTCTGTTCGCAGCGGCCTCATATCTGTACTTCATCTCACATTGTGAGAACACTCTCCATGAGAAATGGAGATGTTCCCTTTTCGACAGAGGGAACTCTCGGCTTCTTGCAAGGACCATCCTAAACCATGCTGCCCTCATGGTAATACCTGTTCTCGGGTATATTGTTTTTCGCTGATGTGACCTTGCCCTCCAGTTGCAGGTTGTTCGAACCTCCCTACAGGTTACTCCTTTTGTAACAGTGCACTCCGTGAACTTCTATGTGGCGATGTCCCGGAACGGGACTCCCCGATCGTATTTGACAAAACCGGTCGTATTTCCTACGATAGAAAAAATCCCACTCTATATTCAAAGGAGGGAAGCGATGAAGCGCTTATCGATGATTCTCCTCATCCTCTTGGCAGCTGCCGGCTTTGTGGCCGGAGGCGGTCAGGCGGGAGAAGGGCCCGTTGCTGAAGAGTATCCCAGCAAGCCGATTCAGCTGATCGTGCCCTGGGGTGCCGGCGGGCGAACCGACATCAATGCCAGGATGTTCGCCAGCGTGGCTCCCAAGTACCTGGGACAGCCGGTAGTGGTGGTGAACAAGGCTGGCGGGGCCAGCGTGATCGGCGGGGAGTATGTGGCCAACGCCGAAGCGGACGGGTACACGCTTCTGGCCATCACCCCCGGAACCAATGTGTTTCCGGTTATTTTCGGCCAGGCGCCCTACGACAGCCTGGATTTCGATGCCATCGGCCAGATCGGTTCCAGCACAATGGCCATTGCCTCTCGGCCGGATCGGCCCTTTGCAGATGTGAAGCAGCTGATCTCCTACGCCAAGAGCAATCCCGGTAAGGTCACCTACGCCTGTGTCGCCCTGAAGGCTCCCCAGCTCGGATTCCTCTGGTGGGCCGATGAAGCCGGTCTGGAGTTCACCCACGTGCCGGTGGGCAATGACGCCGAAGCTGTGGAGGCGGCCCTGGGCGGGCACGTGGACATCGCCATGACTTCCAGCGTGGCCACGATCATCTCCCACGTCAACGGCGGCAACCTCAACGCCCTGATGGTCTTTGCCGAGAAGCGGGACAAGAACCTGCCGGACTCACCTACCGCCGTGGAGCTTGGCTACGACGTGGTGGCCAGCCCCTTCACCGGCATAGCCGGACCCAGGGGTCTGCCCCCGGAGGTTCTTGAGCGGCTGCGCACGGTTTTCAAGCAGGTGATCGAGGACCAGGACTTCATCAAGGTCATGAACCGTGTCGGGGAAAGCCTGGATCCCAAGTTCGGGGATGATTTTTATGCCGTGTGGGCGAATGACAAAAAAGGATACGGAACCATAGTAGAGAAAATGGGCCTGAAGAAGTGAGGCAGCTGTACCCACGGCGCCTGATCGAAGGGATGGTTCTGATCGGGCTGGGAGCACTGATTCTCATCCTGATCCCTTCGCAAATACAAACCATACCCGGGATGGAGACGGAAACGTCTCCATCCTTTCTTCCTACTGTTCTGGCGGTCCTTCTCATGATCATGGGTGCTGGGCTGATCGCCCAGGGCTTCTTGAGCGCCAAGCGCGATGCTCCTCCGGACCTTTCCCGGGTTGTCGTGTTTCGCGTCGTCCTGGCCGCGGTTCTGCTGATCGTCTATACGATTCTGTTTCCCAGGCTCGGATTCGTGGTAACCAGCGGCCTGTTCGTGGGAGCTTACGCGTATCTGTTCGGCTCCCGCAGCATCCTCAAGATCGCCATCAGCATGATCGCGGTCCCGGTGGTAATCTGGCTGTTCTTCGAGCTGCTGTTTCGTATTCCGCTACCCCACGGGATCCTCTTCTGAGGAATTGAGATTGGGGAGAACGAATCGTGGGGAGAATTGATCGTGGAACGTAAGAGCCGCCGGAAGAGAGAGGAGCGGTAATGCTGGAAAACATCATCCCGGCCGCCCAGCTGTTCTTCACCTTTCAGAACCTACTGGTCGTGGCAGCGGGACTGTTCATCGGAATCACCATCGGTGCGATCCCGGGCCTCAATGTTCCCATGACCGTAGCGTTGCTGCTTCCGATCACCTTCTACATGTCTCCCGTGGCGGGAATCAGCCTGTTGCTGGGGGTGTACAAAGGCGGAACCTACGGAGGGTCGATTTCCGCCATTCTGATCAACACACCGGGAGCCCCCGCCGCCGCCGCCACCTGTCTGGAAGGCTATCCCATGGCCAAGCAGGGCAAGGCGGGCAAGGCGCTGCGCGCCTCCATCTATGGTTCTGTTATCGGGGAGTTCGTCAGCGACGTTGTATTGATCTCCATCGCCGCGCAGATCGCCAAGGTTGCCCTGAAGTTCGGGCCTACTGAGAAGTTCTCTCTCGTGGTCTTCGCACTGTGCACGATCGGTGTGGTTTCCAGCGAGCACAAGCTCAAGGGAATCGCCGCCGCGGTGTTCGGCATCTTCTTCCGTACGATCGGTTCGGATCCGATATCCGGCTCTTCCCGATTCACCATCGGGATCTTCGATTTGATCGGGGGGATTCCTTTCCTGCCGCATCTGATCGGACTGTTCGCGGTGAGCGAGTTCTTCGTACAGATCGAGAAGCGTATCAGCGCCGGCAAGCGGGATGTAATTGCCCCTGTATCCAAGAATCCCGAGGACAACCGGGTGAGCTGGAAGGAGTTCAAGGCCAATATCATCACCATCATCCGCTCGACCCTGATCGGCATCGGAGTGGGCGCCCTGCCGGGAAGCGGTTCCGCTATATCCGCCTTCGTCTCATATGGGGCAGCCAAGAACGCCTCCAAGAAGCCGGAGGAGTACGGAAGGGGCAGCCTGGAAGGTGTGTTTGCAGCCGAGACAGGCAACAACGCGGTTACCGGCGGCGCGTTGATCCCGCTTTTGACACTCGGTATACCGGGAGATGCAATTACCGCCATCATGCTGGGGGCCTTTCTGGTGCACGGGCTGGTTCCGGGACCGGATCTGTTCGCCAAGTCCGGAGCCGTTATCTACGCGGTGTTCATCGGTCTGATGGTGGCCAACGTGCTGCACTTCTTCATTGCATCGGTGGGATTGCGCCTGTTCACCAAGCTGCTGTCGGTCAGCCGGGCGGTGCTCTTTCCCATCGTGATCATCATCTGCGCGGCCGGTTCCTACACGGTGAACAGCAATATCTTCGACGTGTACGTGATGATCTTCTTCGGCCTGCTGGGCTACATTATGAAGAAGTTCAACTTCCCGGTGGCCCCGCTGATGATGGGCTATATTCTGGGGGGCTTGCTGGAGACCTCTCTCATCCAGGCGCTGATCCTCAGTGACGGCTCGGTGATGCCCTTCTTCACCCGGCCGATCTCCCTGCTGTTCGTCATCCTGACGATATTCTTTGTCGTTTGGTCTTTGTTTATCCAGAAAAAAACCCTGGACAGGCGTAAGCGCAGGGAGGAACAGCGCGGGGGCGGCACTCCCTCCTAGCTCGCAACTCGGAGCTTATGACTCGGAAGGAAAAGACTCCTTCGAAGTCAACAGCCGATCTAGAACCAGACCGAAGAAGGAATCTTCCCCCTGATAGACCCAGCCCAGATGAGCGCGGCAGCTGCCGCACACCGCGTAGCGCCAACTGTAGCCGTCGAACCAGGAGTAAAAATCGGTAAACTCCCCCGCCTGCTCGCAGCCTTCGGCCTGCCGAAAACAGCCGATCTCGAAACGGTATCCTCCGGGATTGGTGAAGGTGTGTTTATGGGCTCCCTCTACGGGGATGCGCTCACGGTTTTGGGTGATGATTTGGCCGCAGATGAAGCAGTAGAGGTTCTCCTCCTCCTCTTCCTGCCGAATCGGATCGTGTTCGAGGATCTCCTCCAACCAGGCATCACCGTCGCTCTCCGGTTCTTCCTGGCGGTAGGCTCGGATCATGGGATCAGTATACACCTATTTCTGTTTGCGGAATACCAAACCCTCTTTGCCCGTGTCGACTACGATGGTGTCCCCGGCTCGAATCTCGCCGGCAATGATGCGCTTGGCCAGGGGGTTTTGAATCAGGTTTTGGAGCGAGCGCTTGAGCGGCCGTGCCCCGTACATAGGATCGAAGCCGACCTCGGCAACATGGGCTTTGGCCCTGTCGCTTACCCTGATGGTGAGGTCCTGCTCCAGCAGTCTCTTGGATAAAAAGGCGAGCTGGATATCCACGATTTCGAGGATCTGTTCTTTGTCCAGCCTGTTGAAGGTAATAACCTCATCCACCCGGTTGAGAAACTCAGGCTTGAAGGTTGCCTTCATCAGCTCCATGATCTGGTCCCTGATATCCTGAATCTTCTCGGTTTGCTGAATCAGCTGGCTGCCCAGATTGGAAGTCATGATGATGATCGCGTTCTTGAAATCCACGATATGCCCCTGGCTGTCGGTCAGCCGGCCCTCATCGAGCAGCTGCAGCAGCACGTTGAACACATCCGGGTGTGCCTTTTCGATCTCGTCGAATAGGATCACCGAGTAGGGGCGCCGGCGCACCGCCTCTGTCAGCTGCCCTCCCTCCTCGTAGCCCACGTAGCCCGGAGGAGCTCCGATCAGGCGGCTGACCGCGAACTTTTCCATATACTCGCTCATATCGATGCGGGTGAGGGCCTTCTCGTCGTTGAACAGAAATTCCGCCAGGGTCTTGGCCAGCTCCGTCTTGCCGACTCCGGTTGGGCCCAGGAAGATAAAGGTACCCAGCGGGCGGTTGATGTCGGAGAGTCCCGACTTGTTGCGCCGAATGGCGTCGGATACTGAGGTGATCGCCGCATCCTGGCCAACGACCCTGCGGGAGAGGATCTCCTCCAGCTTGAGGAGCTTGGCCTTCTCGCTTGAGAGCATCTTGGAGACAGGAATGCCGGTCCAGTGGCTGACGATGCGGGCGATATCCTCTTCGCTGACCTCCTCCCGCAGCAGCCGGGACTCACCTTCAGAGCGCTCCAGCTCCGCCGTCTTATCGGCCAGCTGTTTCTCGGTTTCCGGCACCAGGCCGTGCTTGACCTCCGCCGCCTTGGTGAGATTTCCCTCCCGCTCGTAGCGGGTTTCCTCGAAGTTCAGCTCCTCGAGTTTCTGTTTCAAGGCCCGGATCTCTTCGATCACTTGCTTCTCGTTCTGCCACTGAAGCTGCATGGCATCCCGCTTGCCTCCAAGCTCCGCCAGTTCTTTGTCGATGCCCTTGAGCTTATCCTTGGCCGCGGAATCCGTCTCCTTGGCCAGGGCCTGCTTCTCGATGTTCAGCTGCAGGATGCGCCGCTGGATCTGGTCCAGCTCGGTCGGCTGGCTCTCAATTTCCATCTTCAAACGGCTGGCCGCCTCGTCTACCAGGTCGATTGCCTTGTCCGGCAGGAAGCGGCTGGTGATGTAGCGGTCGGAGAGGACCGCCGCGGCGATGATGGCCTCATCCTTTATGCGCACACCGTGGTGGACCTCGTAGCGTTCCTTCAAGCCTCGTAGGATCGCTATGGTGTCCTCCACGCTGGGCTCTGAGGTGTAGATCGGCTGGAAACGGCGTTCCAGGGCGGCATCTTTTTCGATGTGCTTGCGATACTCGTCCAGGGTGGTGGCGCCGATGGCCCTAAGCTCACCTCGGGCCAGGGCCGGTTTCAGCAGGTTCGAAGCGTCCACCGCTCCTTCGGCCGCACCTGCGCCCACCAGGGTGTGGAGCTCGTCGATGAACAGGAAGATCTCTCCTTCGGCCTCGATAATCTCCTTGATCACCGCCTTGAGACGCTCCTCGAACTCCCCGCGGAACTTGGCGCCGGCCAGAAGGGCGCCCAGATCCAGGGCCAGCACCCGCTTGCTCTTGAGGGAATCGGGAACATCGCCGGAAACGATTCTGCGAGCCAGTCCCTCTACGATCGCCGTCTTCCCCACTCCCGGATCTCCTATCAGCACCGGGTTGTTCTTGGTACGGCGGGAGAGCACCTGCATGATACGGCGGATCTCCTCATCCCTGCCGATCACCGGATCGATCTTTTCCCTCCGGGCCAGATCGGTCAGATCCCTGCAGTAACGCTCCAGAACCCGGTACTTGTCCTCCGGAGACTGATCGGTAACCCGCTGATTTCCCCGGATGCGCTGCAGGGCGTTCAGCACCGCGGCCTTCTGAACACCGTGGCGGTTCAGCAGCTCACGGGTGTCGCTCTGAATGTCCAGCAGCGCCAGCAGCAGATGCTCGGTGGAGATGTACTCATCCTTGAGGTTGCCCGCCTCCATCTCCGCGTTGTGCAGTATCTTGTTCGCCCGAGGTGATAGTTGGGTCTGCGAGCTGTCGCCGTAGACCTTCGGTTTTGCTCCCAGCTGCTTCTCCAGCTCTCCCTGTAACCCAGAGCTCTGCACGCCCAGGGCCGTAAACAGCGGCGGGATCACACCGTCCCTCTGTTCCATCAGGGCCAGGAGCAGATGGTCGGTATCCAAAGTGGAATGATTGTAGCGATGTGCCAGGGATTCGGCGCTCTGGACCGCTTCCTGGGCTTTTATCGTGAACTTGTCGAATCTCATACAGTATTCTCCTGTAAGTACGCAGACGGAAGGACGGATATCACCCTGACCGTATAAAAAATACGCAAACCTGCCCCTCCACGTCAAATTCTCACCCGCCCTTGCCTGTTCGAGCTGGAAACTCCTATACTTTACGGGAAACTCCCTGAGTGGCCGGGCCGTGGCCATTTTAGTATTTTGGAGTGGAGGGATTGTAGGATTAGAGAATGGAGAGCGAATTGAAAATCAGACAGAACATTCTGGCCGAGGTTGTAGATTGTCTCTGCGATTCGGAACACGGAATGCTCTCGTGGAAGGGCAAGGGGGGGAGGCTGCTGCCCTCCAGAGATCAGGTCATCAAGGCTGCGGAGGCGCTTCGCTCCGTCCTGTTTCCCGGCTACTTCGGTATCTCCGAGCTGACCGAGCAGAACATGCGTTTTCACGTCGGGGCGGCTTTAGACCGCATACTCCTGGTACTGCTCGAACAGATCAAGCGAGGCCTGTGCTTCGAATGCGACCACCACGGATTCGAGTGTCCCGCCTGCCTGGAAAAGGCCCAACGGATCACGACCCAGTTCGTCCAGCGTCTGCCCCGGATTCAGCACATCCTGGCCACGGATGTGCACGCCGCGTACTACGGGGACCCGGCTGCCAAGAGTACCGATGAGGCCATCTTCTGCTACCCCGGCATCCTGGCGATTACCTATTACCGTCTGGCCCACGAGCTGTACTGTCTGGAGGTGCCGCTGATCCCCAGAATGATAACCGAGAGAGCCCACAGCCTTACGGGCATCGATATCCATCCCGGTGCCAAGATCGGAGAGGAGTTCTTCATCGATCATGGAACGGGCGTGGTAATCGGAGAGACCTGTGTTATCGGAGAGCGGGTACGCATCTACCAGGGAGTCACCCTAGGCGCCAAGAGCTTTCCCCTGGACGAAAAGGGCAAGCCGATCAAGGGAATCCCGCGGCATCCTGTCGTGGAGGATGACGTGGTGATCTACTCCGGCGCTACGGTGCTGGGAAGGGTTACCATCGGCCGCGGATCGGTGATCGGCGCAAATGTCTGGATCACCCAGGATGTAGCGCCCGGGAGTGTGGTCACCCACAGTATGGAGGAGGGTTCGCCGGTCGGCCGTTGAAGTTCAGTCCTCTTTGGAGTTTCCTCCGGGAAGGCGGTCCTGAAACCAGGAGAGGTCACTGACCACGACAAGCCCGATGAGCCCCCCCAGTAAGGATATCCCCAGAAAAAGAAAGAAAAACTCCCCAAGATCGCCGTGGAGGAACTGCACGATGGTCGAGGAATGCGTCCCGAAAACGACGAGCAGGAGAATATTGACCACGCAGAATCCGGCCCAGAGAAGCGTCTTTTTGGCTTTTCCTGGGATCTCATGGATATCCGTCATGACCCGGTCCACAAAGCCGACCTTGGTCAGGTATACCGAGATATCTCTTCTGAGTCCCTCTCTCGGCTCGATGCCGTCGAGGCTCTGAGCACCCTGCCTATCGGAGCGATCCATCAGATCACACCCTCCTCGAGATAGCCGTAGACATACGTTCCCAGGCGGTTGCGCAGCAGCTGTTTTGCCCGGAATACGTAGGATTTGATCGTGTTGACAGGTATGCTGAGAGCCCGGGAGATTTCCGGATAGCTCAACCCTTCAAAGAAGTGGAGATTGATCACCGGTTTGTAGATATCCGGAATCTTTTTCAGCACTCTTCGTACTTTCTCGCGTAGCTCGCCCCGCAGGAGCCGGGTTTCAGGGCTCATTGAGGTGTCTTGAGGCTCGCAGGGCAGGGCTACCTCGACATGGGCGCGTTTGCGCTTGTGGTACTGGTTGACCGCCATGTTGTAGGCGATCTTGTTCAGCCAGGATACGAAGGGAACCTCTGCTTTGAAGCTCCGGAGTTTCTCGAAAATCTTGAGAAAGACCTCTTGGGCGTAGTCTTCTGCATCGTGGCGGTTGTGGAAGAATTTCAATCCCATGTAAAAAACACGGGCTTGATGGCGGGCTACGATCTCCCGGTAGGCGTCGATCTGGCCTTCCAGTATACGCTTGACCAGTTCATTGTCGGATATTTTTTTCACGCTCTCTCTTCTTCTTCAAGCTGTAATTCAGGATGTAGTATGTGATAATGCCCATCCCGGATGCTGTGGGAATAATACCGCCCAAAAGGGAATTACTCAAGCCTGTTTTCAGGCTGAAGAAAAGCAGCAGCCCTATGCCTACGAAAATCGCCACGATTCCGATAAGGAGCAGCTTGTCGTCGAAATTTCTAGGTTTGGGGGTCAGCCCCCGTTCGATCATCAGCTGCTGCTTTCTGTAGTCCCAGAGAAATACGAAGAAGCTTAGTACCGCCAGGACGGACACCGATACGATCGGGATGGCAGCGATCAACACCTGAGCCGCGGAGCTGATCCCCGTCCATTCGCGGGTAGATTGTTGCAGGGCGGTATCGACGACCCAGCGGATTCGCAGCAAATTTGTGGAAACCATTGCCATGAATGACAACGCCCATGCTTCGATGGTTGCAGCTAAGCCTTCAACTCCTCGATATAGCCGGAGATCTTCACCTTGCGGCGTTGCAGCTCCTCCTGTTTATCCTTCTCTTTCTGCACGACCTCTCCGGGAGCTTTGGCTAGGAACGCCTTGTTCCCCAGCTTACCGCCGGTGCGTTTCAACGCCGTTTCCAGGTTCTGAAGCTCTTTCTGTAGCTTTTCGATCTCCTTTTGAAGGTCGATGGCCTCTTTGATGTAGACGAAGGCTTCGAACCCGGAGCCCACCGCGGGGATGCTTCCCGCTCTCTTCACAGCCCCGTCTGTGATCTGAAGATTGTCCGATCCGATGAGCAGAGCGATCAGTTGCTTCTGTTCCCGGAAGACCCGGTGCACAGCCTCATCCTGGGGCGTTTTCACGGTTACGGGAATCTTCGTCCCCGTCGGGATGGTGAACTCGCTGCGCAGCGTTCGCACCGCGCGTACTACCTCCTGTACCAGGGTGAAATCCGCTTGAGCCGCATCATCCACGCGCTTCTTCGAAAAATCCGGATATGGAGCAGTGACGATGCTCGGGCCGTGGCCGGGCAGTTTCTGGTAGATCTCTTCGGTTACATAGGGGAGAAATGGATGCAGCAGCCGGAGGGATTCCTCCAGGATCATCAGACAGAGAGTGATTTTTCGATCCTTCTCCGCCTCATCCTCACCGTCCAAGGAGAGTTTGGCAGCTTCGATGTACCAGTCGCAAAAATCATTCCAGAAATACTCATATGCTGCCTGAGTGGCGTCGTTGAAACGATACTGATTCAGGGCGGTACGGGCGCTTCGAGCTGTTAGGTTCAACCTGTGAATGATCCAACGGTCCACCTCATCGAGCTTCCGCTCTTTCACCAGGGTGCGGCCTTCGAGGTTCATCAGGATGAATCGGGAGGCGTTCCATATCTTGTTGGCGAACTTGCTGCCCAGTTTGAAGCTGTCCTTGTCCATCTGGATGTCCTGACCCTGAGCCGCCAGGAAGGCGACGGTGAATCGAAGCGCGTCCGCGCCGTATTCGTCCACCACTTCCAGGGGATCCACACCATTACCCAGAGACTTGGACATCTTCCGCCCCTGGGTATCCCGTACCAAGCCGTGGATGTACACATCCGGAAAGGGAACCTCGCCCATGAACTCCAGTCCCATCATGATCATCCTCGCCACCCAGAAGAAGATGATCTCATAGGCGGTGACCAGCGTAGAAGTCGGGTAAAAGATCTTCAGGTCATCTGTTTGATCCGGCCAACCGAGAGTGGAGAAAGGCCAGAGCGCGGAGGAGAACCAGGTGTCCAAGACATCCGGATCCTGGCGAATCTCCGTGCTCGAACAGTGCGCACAGGCTGAGGGGTCCTCCCGGGCAACGGTCATTTCGCCGCAGGCGTCGCAGTACCAGACCGGGATTCGGTGGCCCCACCACAGCTGCCTGGAAATGCACCAGTCGCGAATGTTTCGCAGCCAGTGAACGTAGGTGTTCTCCCATTTCTTTGGATAGAACTGCACCTGTCCCTGCTGCCAGGCTTTCAGGGCCTTGTCCGCCAACGGGCGCATGCGCACGAACCACTGGTCCGACAGAAAAGGTTCGATCAGGCTGTGACATCGATAGCAATGTCCCACGGTGTGCATATGCTTCTCGTCTCGGATGTACAGGCCCGCTTCTTTGATATCCTCCACCACTCGTTTCCGCGCCTCGGCGACTTTTAGGCCTCGATAGCGTTCGGGAACGTTGTTGTTCAGAGTGTTGTCCGGGTTAAGTATGTTGATCCGGGGCAGATTGTGGCGTCTGCCGATGTCGTAGTCATTTGGGTCATGAGCCGGGGTGACCTTCACCACCCCGGATCCGAACTCCATGTCCACGTAGGTATCGGCGACAATTGGGAGCAGACGGTCTGTAAGCGGCAGCAGAGCCTGCTTGCCTACCAGGTTCGTATATCGCTTGTCGTCGGGGTGTACCGCCAGAGCCGTATCCCCCAGCATGGTTTCCGGACGGGTGGTGGCGATTTCGATAGAGCCGCTGCCGTCGGCCAGGGGATAGCGGTAGTGGTACATGCGGCCCTCAATTTCCTCATGCTCGACCTCATCATCCGATATGGCCGTACCGCAGGACCAGCACCAGTTGACCAGATAGTTGCCCTTGTAGACCAGCCCCTTTTCGTAGAGGCTTACAAACACCTCCCGCACGGCCCGTGACAGTCCCTCATCCAGGGTAAAACGCTCCCGTTTCCAATCGCAGGAAGAGCCGATCTTCTGTAGCTGCTGAACGATGATGTCGTGATGCTTGTTGGTTACCTTCCAGGTCTCCTCGATGAATCGATCCCGGCCCAGTTTCTCCCGGGTGGTGCCCTGCTGCCTCAGTTGTTTTTCCACCACGGCCTGGGTGGCGATTCCGGCGTGATCCGAGCCGGGCAGCCAGAGGGTCGGGTCCCCGGCCATACGGTGATAACGGATCAATACGTCTTGGAGGCTGTTGTTCAGACCGTGGCCCATGTGCAGGACTCCTGTCACGTTCGGCGGCGGGATCACGATTACGTAGGGGCGGCCCTTCCTGTTCACATCCGGTGCGAACAGGTTATTGTCCAACCAATATTTGTAGAGCCTGTCTTCGAAGCCTTTCGGGTTGTACGCAGGAGGTAGCTCAATTGCTTTCATCATGGGCGCACATTTTACAGGAAATAGCCTGCCGTGGCAACAAAGGTGTTTTTAGGGCCGTTTCAGATGCCCCGAGTGATACGAATGAACGACCCTTGCAATAAAAGCTCTGCAATTGTATATTCCCAGTGAATCTAACTTATGCGCCAGGAGGAGTGACTATGGCTGAATGGTTTCCACTGACTGAAGTAGATGGCCCTCACAAGGGGCATGGCAAGCACCTCTGCGTTGCTCACGTCATGAACTATATCCAGACGAACCTTCCGGATTATAAAGACCTGGTTCGAAACGGCAAGTACGTTTGCAAACAGTGCGGGCGCGTAGCCGCGAGTCCCGATTACCTCTGTGATCCGGATGCCCTTTAGTTATACTCGTAGGTAGAGATCTACGATACGTTTGATAGCAACAGCCCCTCCCTGTCCGGGATTCCCCGGGGGAGGGGTTTTGTGTTTTATTTAATATAAATCCTTGAAGAATTGATCTTTTGCACTAAATTTGTATTAATTTTAAGACGATTACGGCTGGGTCGTAAGGAATCGGATGAACGAAACGAAAAAGTTGTTGCAGAGAGCGGTGATGGAGCAATTTCCCAAGGTGGAACTTCACAGACACCTGGAGGGAACCTTTCCCGTCGAGAAGTTGCACCAGCTGTCGCTGAAGAACAACCTGGAGAGACCCCGGGATTTCGAATCCTTCAAAAAAGAGGTCCAATTTCCGAAGGACTCCAGCCCGGATTTCCTCACCTTCCTGACCAAGTTCCGAAACGACTGGTACCGTTCACTGGATGACGTTTACTTCATCACCTATCACTCGGTGAAAGAGTTGGTTCGGGATGGACTCACCTACTGCGAACTGCGCTTTTCCCCGGAACACTTTGCCCTGGAAAATGACTTCGATCGTTCCCGGGTCACAGAGTTGATCGTCCAGGCCGGCAATACGGCGGCCAAGGAGACGGGTCTGGAAATCCGCTATCTGTTGACCTTCAATCGGAGCAAGCAGACCAGTTCGGAGATGATTGAGCTGTACAACCGGCTGAAACGTCTCGAGATTCCGGAGATCGTCGGGATCGATCTGGCCGGAGACGAGATCAACTATCCTCCCGATCGGTTCCGGGATTTTTTTGACCTGATCGAATCCGACGGATTGTACAAATCTACGATTCATGCCGGGGAAGTCACGCCTTCCCACCAGATTTGGGAGGCGATCCGGAATCTGCACGCCGACCGGATCGGGCACGGTACGAGCACCATAGACGATCTACCCCTGCAGGAGCACCTCAAAGCTACCGGTATTGCCCTGGAACTCTGTATCACCTCCAA
Source organism: uncultured Spirochaetaceae bacterium (assembly GCA_964520025.1). Taxonomy (GTDB): domain Bacteria; phylum Spirochaetota; class Spirochaetia; order SZUA-6; family DRHE01; genus JAFGQJ01. The sequence continues at coordinate 5,127 of CAZFMD010000031.1, read as the reverse complement.
CTATCAAACCGGTTCCTGGGAAGATGAGCGAAACCACCCTATAGGCGCTTTGTACAGAAACGGCGTACCGGTGACCCTCAACTCGGATGATCCATTTATTCAGAACACAGACCTGACAGATGACTATATCAAGGCCGTGGACTACTTCGAATTCGGTCTTGAGGATTTGATTCAGATTAATCTGAATGCGATTGCTGCCAGTTTTCTGTCCAAGGACGGGCAGGATAGTTTTCGCAACAGTTATTTGGAAAAAGTAGAGCGGTTCAAAGAACGCCACTCCTTTGGAGGTGCAGGATGATCGTGCGGGTTATTGATGTTCACGTGAACAAAGAGAATATCGAGGATTTCAAGCGTATCAGCGTGCGCAACAGGGAAGGATCGATTCAAGAAAAAGGGGTTCTACGTTTCGACGTGCTGCAATCAGATTCTGATCCGCAATATTTCATCCTGTATGAAGTATATCGGGATGAGCAGGCGACCTTGGATCACAAAGAAACCGGGCACTACAAGATTTGGCGGGAGGCGGCGGAACCCATGATGGCGAGCAAGCGGGAAAGCACCGCCTGCACTCCCGTAACGCCGACCGATCCCGGGGAGTGGTAGGTGTTTCTCTACATATTTCGTCACGGTGAAGCCAAGCCAAGGCATGAGGATCCGGATCGGGGACTCAGCGATCGGGGCCGGGAAGAGGTCGAGGCGATCTGCAGGATCTTCTCCAAAACCAACCCCCAAGTCGAGGAGATCTGGCACAGCGGTAAGAATCGGGCCGAGCAGACCGCTGAGGTGCTCGCGGCTGGTCTGAGAATCGATGATCGTGTCCATGCTCGAAGCGATCTGAATCCCAATGACCCGGTGGCACCGCTGTTGAAGGAGATAAGAGGCCGAGAGACGAATCTATCGATTGTCGGACACCTTCCGCAGCTGGGCAGGCTCATCTCCGCGCTGCTGCTTGGTACGGAACGGGAACTTTTGGATCTGCCCGCCGCAGGGCTGGTCTGCCTGGAAAACATCGATGATTCGTGGCGGCTGAATTGGTTTCTCACGCCTGATCTCTGCTGAAACCACGTATTGAAATAATTTACCTTGATATGATACTCATATTGTGTTATCTTACACTCCATGGTAGATTTTGCTGACAGATTGAGAGAGCTTCGAGTGGCTGCGCGGTTGCGCCAGAAGGATCTGGCCAATGCATTGGGCGTAGCGCAGACCACGATCGCCAACTACGAACAGGGGGCACGCTTCCCCGACGAACCGAACCTGCGCCGGATTGCGGATCACTTCAACGTTTCGTTGGATTATCTGATGGGCAGGACCGATGTAAACCAGTTGGCCCAGGATGTTCAATATCCGGGCGGGTATCACCGGGAGGATGGAGAGCAGCTGGAACCGATGAGTCCTCTGGCGCGGGAGTACCTGGAGCTGCTCCTGGCGGGAGAGCGGGAGGAGGCGAGCAAGCGGATCCACAGGGCAGTGGAGGCGGGAACGGGAGTACGGGAAATCTACAAGACGGTTTTCGAGAGGACGCTGAAAGAGATCGGATTGATGTGGATGCAGAACAGGGTCGACGTGGCCATGGAGCACTACTTTTCCGCCTCCACCCAAATGATCATGTCCCAGCTGTACTCCTACATAACCCGGGCTTCCCGGGAGAAGAGAGACGCCGTGTGTCTGACAATAGCGGTGTGCGGTGAGTTTCACGATATCGGCGCCCGTATGGTGGCGGACTTCATGGAAATGGACGGCTGGAAAACCTTCTTCCTCGGCAACAATCTCTGCAGTGAAGATATCGTGAGAGCCGCCCTGGATCAGAAGCCTGATATGCTCGCTCTCTCGGCTACCATGTTCTTCAACGTGGAATCCATCGCCAGGGCCATTCGGGCACTCCGTGCGGCGGACGGACTGAAACATCTTGTCATTCTGGTCGGCGGCCGTCCCTTCAATCAGAATCCGGAGCTCTGGAAAAAAGTCGGAGCTGACGGCTCGGCGGCCAGCGCCGAAGAGGCGGCGGAGCTTGCAGGTCGTCTGTTAAAAAAGAAAGCAGATTTCCGCCGTGTTCTATCCGGTTAAGAAACTCTACAGGCCCGAGTTTTTTCAGGGCAATCGGCGCCTCAGGCGACCTTCCCGCTACTTCGAGGGGTGGTATTTCAAGGTCGCCTTCGATGGCGATCCCTTTGCCCTGATCCCCGGAGTCTCCCTGGCCGCAGACGATGCACACGGTTTCATCCAGATCATAGGAGGCTCCGCCGGTTCGGCCCGCTACCACAGGTTCGAGCTCGGGGAGTTTTCCTACAATTGCAATGACTTTCAAATCGTTCTGGGCGCCAACCGTTTCTCTCTGGATCGTATCGAGGTCCATCTGGATGAATTCGATGCTGTGCTCGACATCGAGGGAGCGGTGCGATGGCCTTCCAGTCTCCTGTCACCCAGCTCGATGGGTTGGTACTCGTTCATGCGCTTCATGGAGTGCTACCACGGAATTATCGTTTTGGATGCCGCTATCAAGGGAGAAGTCAACGGCCAATCCCGCAGCGCAGGCCGCTTCTACCTGGAAAAAGACTGGGGAATCTCCTTCCCCAGAGCCTGGATCTGGATGCAGACCAACAGCTTTTCCACCCGGGCTTCACTGACCTGCTCGGTGGCCAGAGTCCCCTTTAGAGGCACGGAGTTCACCGGCTTCATCATCGGTCTGTACGTGGACGGACGGCTGTATTCCTTCACAACTTACAACGGATCGAAGCTCGTGGACATCGAGTACGATGAACAGTCCGTCGGGATTACAGCCCGCCGGAACGAATTGGTTCTGGCAATTCGAGCCCGCAGAGAAGCCGGGGCACAGCTGGCCTCGCCTGTTCAGGGGGAAATGTCGGGGAGAATCGAGGAGACCCTGGGCTCGGAGGTATCCGTCGAGCTTTCCCTTGACGGAACACGGCTGTTCGCCGATCGGGGCAAACATGCCGGGCTGGAGGTCATCAGTCCGGCTGCGTTGAAACAAGAAATATCAAATCCAGACGCCCGGTAGCCGCTATCAATCGGCCAGGAGGGCGTTGATCCTCCGCAGGTAGCCGTCCATGTCGAATTTGCGGCGCAGGCCCGAATCCGCCATGTAGCGGGTTTTCCCGAAGATCGGCCGTTCGGTCCAGGGCCGGTCGTGCTTGCCGAAGCACCAGGCTACCCCTGCGTAGGAGTTGGGATCCCGCCCGTCCAGAAAGTGGCGGTTGTTCAGGTGCAGGGCCGTGGCAAAGGCCTGCTCCGGGGTTTCGCTCCACTCGAGGATCTTCTTGCCCCAGTACATGCGCATGTAGCCGTGCATCTTTCCGGTCAACCGCATCTCCTCCATGGCCGCGTTCCAGTACGGATCGTGGGTGTGGGCCGCTTCCAGCTGTTCCCGGCTGTACAGGTGGGGGCGTTTGTCCTTCCTGTGCTCATCCAGGGTCCGTTTCGCCCAGTCGGGGAGACAGTCGTAGCTCGCGTAATTAGGTTCGTAGTACACGAAGTTGAAGGCCAGCTCCCGGCGCACGATCAGCTCTTCCAGAAACGCGTCCCTGGCTTCCTGCGGCGCGCCTCGGGCCGCCTTTACGGCCAGGGCGATTGTGAGCGGGCTTATCTGTCCGAAATGCAGGTACGGACTCAGATTGGATTGATGCTCCTGAGCAGGATCGTTTCGCAGATTGTGGTAGCAGGGCAGGGAATCCTTGCAGAACCGCTGCAGCCGTTCGAGGGCCCGGCTGCAGCCTCCCTTGAAGCCGGCTACCGGCTGCACGGATCTGTCGATTTCGAGCCTTCCCACGAGCTCGTGATCCGGCTGAACCGCACCGTCGATACGAACGTCCAAAGAATCCTTTCTAGGAGCCTGAGGCGGATCGCCGGACACCAGGTATTGATCCCGGATCCTGTGGATCTTTCGCCGAATCGTGTGGGCGGCCCACTCGCTCTTGCCGGAAACCTCCTCCACCGGCAGCACCACATCCCCCTCGATCCGCCAAACCGGGCAGGGAGCCTGATCCGCCACCGAAGAGCGCCAGCGCCGCTGGTGGGTCAGGTAGCCCCGATCCGTCACCAGCGCCGCGGCATCCCCGGCCAGTCGCAGGGCCGCCTCATCCGGCGGCGCTTCCAGAACCACCAGGCGGATACCGAGTTTCTCCAGCTCTCGAGACACCTCTTCCAGTCCCTCCAGCAGGAAGGTGAAGTGGCGGAGGTTGGCCTCCGGATAGCTCGCGGTCAGGCCGAACACGGCCAGGACCGGAACGCCGATCTCGTCGGCCTGCTGAACCGCGTACAGGAGCGCCGGGTTGTCGACGACCCGCACCGAGGCCTGCATCCAGTACAGGACGTAGCCGCCCTTCCGGACAGCCTTGTCGTTGAGCTGCTTGATCCGGCTTGGATGAATCATCAGGCCCTGGGCTCGGTCAACGGTTACCGTTGACGCTCCGTCCTACCGGACCGTGACGCCCAGGGACACGGAGAAGGCGTGCAGCCAGTTCTTGACGTACTGGTTTGGATCGTCTTCATCTCTTCCCTCGGCTCCCCCGGCCAGGTAGCGGAGGTTGAGGAACACGTCCACCGGAGGCCGGGGCGTGAATCCGGCCCTCAGGGAGGCGTCGATGATCGCTCCGACGAAACTCGGATCGACCGTGAAGGAACCGGTGACTCCCCGCCCGGCCGCGTAGATGCCGTCGATCTCGCTGCCCAGCCAGACGTAGTCGTTCAGGTAGTACTTGGCCCGGAACTTGAGGGCCGGAACCGGCCCCACGTCCCCCTGCGAGCGAACGATATCGTCACCGGTACTATCATCCGTACCTGAAAAGGTGATCACCGCGTCCCGGATCTGCAGGGATGCTCCAATAGCCAGCTCGTTCCTCGGATCCGCGAAGAAGTCGTACAGGTAGCTGAGGCGGTAGAAGTCGAAGCCGTAGCGCAGTTCGATCGCGGTGCCGGGCTCGAAGCTCGCATCCACGACGGTCAGCCCGCCGGCAGCGACGGAAGGTACACGTACCTCGGTGCGGACGTCGATCGGCTGCACCAGGAACACCAGCCGGTGCCGGGAGCCCAGCAGTACGTCCCCGCTCAAGCGGCGGAAGGGAAACCAGACGTCCTGGCCGCCGTCTTTGACGTAGTCGAAGTAGG
>CAZFMD010000030.1:0-22011 GCA_964520025.1 uncultured Spirochaetaceae bacterium | reverse complement strand
AAGTTCTGAACCAGGACACCGGCTTCTCCCGGCCCTACGGGCGCGATCCCTACGGAACCTACTACGAGGACTCCTTCCTGATGTTTCCCGTAGAGAACGAGGATCAGAGGATCCACCCCAAGACCGTGATCTTCGGTATTGAGGTCCACGGCGTGTACAAGGCCTACAAGGAGGAGGATCTGATCGAGAGGGGCACCTTCGAGGACAGCGTGGCCGGGGTGAGAATCCGGGTCAACCGGGATGCCGCCGGTATCGTTACCTTCACGGATCTGGACTCGGGCCGGGAGATCGTGAAAGAACGGGATTTCTGGTTCGCCTGGTACGCCTTTCACCCGGATACTCTGGTGTACGAGGGATAGACAGACTGGAGGGACTGCACTGTGAAAGCCAAATATCTGCTTGTACTGGCAATCATAACCCTCGGTTTGGTCCTGGGCGGATCCCTGTCCGCCCAGGCACCCGACCGGGACTGGCGGGATATCCCGCTGCGGGATGTGATCAGCGGCGAGTCTTTCCGGATCTCCGATTTTGCGGATCAAACGGTTCTCCTGGAGAGTTTCGCCGTGTGGTGCCCGACCTGCACGAAGCAGCAGGAGGAGATTCGCAAGCTTCACGAGCAGGTCGGGAAGCGGGTGATTTCCATCAGCCTCGATGTGGACCCGAACGAGGATGAACAGCTGGTGCGGGAGCATGCGCTGCGTAACGGTTTCGACTGGCTGTACGCGGTGGCTCCCCCGGAGCTGACCCGGGCTCTGATCGACAGCTTCGGAACGGCGATCGTGGCCGCCCCCTCCGCCCCGGTGATCCTGATCTGCCCGGACGGATCGGAAGATCAGGAGGCAAGAGCGCTCAAGCGTGGCGTCAAGAAGGCTGACAGGTTGCTGGAGGAGATTCAACGCGGATGCAGCTCCTGATCAATCTCGGCTCGACCTTTCTGCTCGGTCTGCTCACCCCTCTCACGGCGGTGTGCGTGTTGCCCCTGTACCCGAGTTTCCTGAGCTTTCTCTCCCGAAAGCTCTCCACCACGGGCCGCAGGGGCCGCCCGCTGGCCCTGGGCGCTCTGGTGGCGGCGGGAGTGATCCTGTTCATGCTGCTGATCGGGTTGGTGTTCACGACCCTGTTGGAAGCTTCCCTGACCCGGGTCATCCAGACCGTATCGCCTATCGCCTTCGGCATCCTTGGGGTGATCAGCCTACTGTTGATCTTGAACATAGACGCGGGCAGGCTCCTGCCCCAGGCGCGAATCCCTGCGGCGAGCAATCCCTACCTCAGCGCCCTGCTGTACGGATTGTTCTTCGGAGGAATTGTCGCCCCATGCAATCCCGGTATGATCGCCGCCTTCTTCACCAAAGCCTTAGCGACCACTACCACCCACTTTTTGACAAACATGCTTCACTTCCTGCTTTTTGCCCTGGGAATCGCCTCGCCTCTGCTGCTCATCGCCCTGGTATCCACCACGGCGAGCCAGGCAGTGGTGCGGTTCCTCGTCAACTACAAGGCGGTGATCAACCGGGTTGCCGGGGTGCTTATGCTCGGCGTATCCCTCTACTACCTGATCTTCGTATTTCGTGTCTTCCAGGTTTTGGTAAGCTGAGACAAACTAATCTTCCGGATCGAGCACGACCCGCACGTAGCTGCTCGGATCCAAAGTTTTGACGGCCATGCTCCGCAGCGTGTCCGCGGAGATGCTCTCGAGACGGGCGTCGAAGTCCAGCAGGACCTCCGGATCCAGATCGTTGATGTAGGCCAGCTGCAGGATTCCCAGCCAGTAGTCATTGGTCCTGAGGTTCTGCTCGTGCTCGCGGCGCAGGATCTCCCTGACCTTGTCCACGTCCTTGCGGGGCGGACCCTGCTGGCGAAGCTCGAGGATCTGCTGGAACACCAGGTCGGTGAGGGTTTCCACCTGATCCGGAGCACAGCCGAATCCTACGTATACGAAGAACTCCTCATCCGGATAGCGGTTCAGCTCGGCATCCACCCCGATGTCGTAGGAGCCGCCGGCCTCCTCCCGCACGTTCTCCCGCAGGGCGATATCCAGCACCTGCTTCAGTGCCTCCAGCTGCAGCCGGCTGCGCAGGGACCAGTCGGTGCTGCCCGCGAACACGATCTGCACGCGGCTCTGAGGCTCCAGCCCCTTGGTGACCTCCCGTTCCACGATGCCCGCCGGAGGATCCATCTCCACATCCCGCCAGGTTTCCACCCTGCCTCCGGAGGGCAGAGAGCCCAGATAACGGACCAGCAGGGGCTCCACCTCCGCGGGCTGGAAATTTCCCACGAACGCAAAGGTAAAGTCCCCGGCATCGGCGAAGCGCTCCCGGTATACCTCCAGAGACTCCTCCAGGTCCATCTCCTCCAGCACCTCGGCGGTCCAGGGGCGTGAACGAAAGTGGTCCTGAGAAATCGCCGACCGTACCGTATCCCAAAAGATCGTCATGGGCGAAGATTCCCGGTTTTCCACCATGGCGAGCAGCCTCTGCCTGTAGGCCTGGTAGGATTGCTCGTCCAGACGGGGCTCGGTGAAGTACAGGTAGATCAGCTGCAGCAACGTCTCCAGGTCCTGGGGCCGGGTGCTGCCCCGCATCCCTTCGTACAGCTCGCCGATCCAGGGTTGCACGGTGACCACCTTGCCGGTGAGTCGCTTCTGCAGGGCGATGGCGTCGAAACCGTTCAATCCGCCCTCATCCACTATGTTGGCAGCTGTAACGGCCGCCACGTACCGGTCATCCGGCACCAGGGAGTGCCCGCCGGGGCTGAAGGCGCCGAAGAGGATCTCCTCCTCCTTGAAATCCGTGGGCTTGAGCAGAACCCGCACGCCATTTGCAAGCAGCAGCTCCTCGAAGCCGAGCGTCTGGAACGAACGCCTGTCCGTGACCTGACCGCCGGCCAGTTCGGCGGTAAACAGCGGCTGATCCAGAACCCGGTCTTCGTATGGCGCAATGTCCTTCTCCGCTACCGAGGCAAACAGTGCCTGCACGTCCGCCTCGGGGGGCACGGCGGCGCTCTCGCTTTCCGGGGCGTTTACCAGCACGACCCGGTTGTCCTCTCTGAGCAGCTCGGAGGCCAGGTGATTGACCTCCTCCAGAGTGATCTCGGGGATGAAGGCCTGGAACAGGCGGTACTCGAACTCGATGCCCGGAATCGGCTCCCCCTCCAGATAGTGCCCGGCCAGACTGCCCGCCAGAGTTTCGGAGTCCATGTTGTCCCGGTCCCTGTAGGCCTGCTCGATCCAGGTCAGATAACGCTCCTTGGTGCGCTGGAGCTCGGAGGAGGTGAATCCGTGACGGCGCAGGCGCTCGGTCTCCGTGAGCAACACCTCCAGGGCCTCGCCGATCCGCCCGTCCCGCACCCGGGCGGCCAGCACGTAGGCCTCTATGGAGCGTACGAACCGGGTCGAGAAGGAACCGGCTCCGATGAAGGGGGCCTCGGAACGCTTGGTCAGCTCCTGGAAACGCTCATTGAGCATTCCATTGTACATCGACTCCACCAGTTCGCGGCGATACTCCCCCACCGTATTCTGGGGCTGAGGCTCGGTCTTCACGAAGAGGCTGACCCGGGTGGACGTGGCCTCCGGGTCCGTAGCCGGGGCGTAGAGGGTGCCGGGATGTTCCGGAACAGGGTAGATCACCCGCTGCCGGGGATCCGGTGGTCGCTCGAGATTGCTGAAGTAGCGCTGGATCGTCTGTTCGATCCACCGGGCGTCGAAATCCCCCACCGCAACCACGGCCATCAGGTCGGGGCGGTACCAGTCCCTGTAGAAGCGGCGCAGGGTTTCCGCCGAGGCTGTCTGGATAATCTCGATCTCCCCAATGGGCTTTCGCTGCACGTAACGGGCATCGTTCAGCAGGACCGGCAACTGCTCATCCCGCATGCGGGCCTCCGCTCCCCGGCGAAGGCGCCACTCCTCCACGATGACCGGCCGCTCCTTCTCCACCTCCTCCGGATCCAGGGTGATCAGGTGAGCCCAATCCTCCAGGATCTTCACGGCGGTCTCCATTACCTGCGCATCCTCGGTCGGGACCTGAAGCATGTACACCGTCTCGTCATAGGTGGTGTACGCGTTCACATCCGGTCCGAAGGACATGCCGATGGATTCCAGGTAGTCCACGATCTCCTGCTTCTCGAAGCGTTCGGTGCCGTTGAAAGCCATGTGCTCGAGAAAATGGGCAAGCCCGAGCTGATCCTCATCCTCCAGCACGCTGCCCGCATTCACAACCAGGCGCAGCTCCGCCCGGTTCTCCGGTTCGCTGTTGGCACGCACGTAGTAGGTCAACCCGTTGTCCAATCGGCCCAGGCGCACCTGGGGATCTACGGGAAGCTCCGCCTCGGGGGAGAGCTCCGCAGACAGCTCGGCGTCGGCCGGCCGGTCCGCCGGAACCGGCTCGGCCGCTCCCTGCCCGGTCGCTCCCTGCTCTACAGGGGCAGCCGGCTGTCCGACACAACCAGAGAAAATCAATAGCAGAATGCCCAGACCTATGAAAAAGCTCGCCAAAACGAACCGAGTTTTTCCTTGAGCGCTAGCTTCCATACCCGCACCTCCTGTATGAAGAAATAAACTGAATTTATTCCCGAGAATCAAGAAAAATCCAGCCATCTTGACGCAGGCAGTTCTGGCGGCTACGCTTTTGGTCATGGATGAAGCCGAAATTCTACGCAAAGAACTCGACCACTACAGATCCGAGAAAGACAGGATCCGTAAGGTCATCGGCCAAATTGGGGGAGCTACCTCGAAACGTCAGGACCGGGTGATCAATATCATCTTTTTGGTAGTGGTGCTGAGCCTGTTTATCTTGGACATTTTTCGGGAGGTCACCGGTTTTGCCCTGCCGACGATTCCGCGCTTCCTCTCGATTGAGCTGGCTCTGCTGCTGGTCTCTCTCAAGATCATCTGGATGATTCACCGCCAGTCCAAGGTGGACCATTTTCAGTTCTGGGTTCTCAATTCGATCGAGTTTCAGATCAACATGATGAGCAAACGCCTCAAGGACCTGGAGGAGCGGACCCCGGGCAAAGGGAACTGAGCCGCGCGCCGGCGGAGGCGACCCCGCAGTAGGTTAGCGCGAAGTGTATTCGTGCCGCACCGCCCCGGTCGGACACTGGCTGAAACAGGAACGGCAGATCACACACCTATTATCCCCAATCACCACTGAATGGTTTCCCTTCATCTGAAACACCCCCCGGGGACAGACCTCCTGGCAGCGTCCGCAGCCCACGCAGGTCCGGGCATCCACCTCCACCCGGGGCTTCCTGCGGGGAATAAAACTGTACTTGAGCAGAGGAGACCAGCCACTGAACTCGGTTACCAGATAGGCGGATCCGAGGCCCACACTCAGGGCGTAGCGCAGCAGATGCTCCGGGAAAAGCACCCTTGAGAGCAGCCCTGCCACCAGAAACCAGACAGCCCCGTACAGCAGCGCCCAAGGCCCGATGCGCTTCACAGGACGATGAGGGAAAAGCAGCCCATGGACCAGGGAGGCGAGGTACAGGATCGGAACAAGCACCGGCAGGTGATTCGGGCCGATGAAGTTGTAGAGCAGAATCATCACGATCGTGAGCATCAGCGGGGAGCCCAGGGCCATCTCCAAACGGGCTATGACGGGGAAACGGGCCGCTCGAACGGCCGGGTCTACAGGATTCTTCCGGTAGGTGTCCAAGTCGCTGATATTGAGAGGGCCAAAGCGGACGTGGAAATCCGTCCGGCTCTCCAATACCCGCGGAAGAACCGATGAAGCGCACAGCTGGGGCAGTATCAACAGGCGGCCCTCCGCCCGCTCGGTCAGGTTGGTCCGTTGGACGGCCTGGAGCACGGAATCGGTAGTGAAGTGCCCGGCCATGGAGGCGCACCATACGTTCACCCCCCGGCTGTCGCACACCAGCAGCCAGCAGTCGAAGTTCTTCACCGCCGAGCAAACCCGGCGAACCGTAAGCTCGAAGTTTCCGGTTACCAGAATCGGGGAATCATTCCCCGGCGAGCCGACCTTGTACAATCCAACGGGCTCCGGATTGGGAAAAAGGCGCAGCAGAGTTTCAGCGGCTGTTTTCAGCGGTCTGCGGCGCAGGTAGCGCCTGGGCAGGGTGTCCGCGGAACTAACAAGGAAATCCGGCTCCCCGGCGCGAAGAGTATCAAAAACAAACAAAGACGCGGTAATGGCGGCGGACAGTGACAGGGTGACTGCGCTTGCAAGGAGGGAAAAGACAAGAAAACCTTCGGCCGTCGCCAGGGCAAGGAGGGCGGATGCGAGAATACGGATGCAGAGGAGCTTGCGTTGAAGAAGGGAATGAACAAGAACTAGGTCGACCGCGAACGCGGCCATTCCCGCCGCGATCAAGCCGTAGCTGCCGGGTAGAAACAGTGCAGACAGGGGGGTGAGCCGCGCCCCGGCGGACGCAACCCAGCGTCCCGCCGATACCAGCAGGAATACAAAGAAGAACGCCCCGGCTTTCACACCAAACCGGTGCTTCAGGCCCATCGATCCCAAAAACGGATCTACAGACCCAGCTCCGCCTTCAGAGTGGACAGAAGCGTGTTGTGATCAATCGGCTTCTGAAAGATTCCGGCCAGACCGAGCTCCTGGGCATCGATGTTGTAGCGTACCGCGTCTCCGACCGAGCTGAGCAGGAAGATCGGAATGGTGAATCCAGCCTCTTTGAGTTGAGTGGACACCTTGCTTCCCGCATCCACGGTTTCCATCATCAGGTCCAGGAGGATCGCATCCGGCTTGATCTTCTTGGCCGTTTTCAGCCCCTCCTCCCCGGTAGAAGCCTCTCCGACTACGAAGCCGGCGGACTCCAGCACGATCCGGGTAGCCTTGCGGATATCCGGGTCGTCGTCGATAATTAGGATCGTTTTTCCGGTTTCAGCTGCCATGTTTTTTCCCTCTCCACTGATCGATCTGGTTTTTTATGTACTCCAGAGCCTGGCGCTTGTTTTCACGGGCCCTGTCTGTCAGACCTTCGGCGAACTCGAAAGAGTACCCCCGCACGGCCACCAACAGCGCCTCGGGAGTATGCTGATAGGTATCCTGACAAATTGCCAGCACCGCCTCAGGCCCGAGCGTATGGCTCGTAAACTCGATGTTGCGGGAGGCCTCCAGCCTCTTCACCTCGAAAGGCTCGGGTCCCTTAACCGCCGCATCCACGAAAATCACTTTGTCCGACTGCCCCAGGTCGGCCGCATGCTCTATGGAAAGCTGGTAATCCGCATCCAGGGTCAACCCCGGCAACCGGAGCTGCTCCAGCTCCTCCACGATCTCAGGACCCAAACCGTCATCCTGCCGTCCCGGGTTACCGTACCCCACGATCAGGATAGACGTACCTACTCCTTGATTCGCTCGTCGATCACCGATCCGCCCGCATCCTCCAGCTGAATGATCAGGGGCATCTGGCCCACGGCGTGGGTCGCGCAGCTGAGGCAGGGATCGTAGGCCCGGATGGCCACCTCCACGTGGTTGAGCAATCCCTCGGTGATCTTCTGTCCCTCCAGCTCGTTTCTGGCCACCCACTCCACGGCCTGGTTCATCGGCTCGTTGTTGTTGGTCGTGGAGACGATCAGGTTGGCCATGGTGATCTGATCGGTGTCATTGACCCGGTAGTGATGGAACAGGGTTCCACGAGGAGCTTCGAGAATGGCGATTCCCTCGTCCCGATGCTTGCCCTCGGTCACCAGATCCGTGCCCTGCAGGTCCTTGTCATCGAGAAGCTCTTTGATCTTCTCGGCGCAGTACAGGACCTCGATCAAGCGTGCCCAATGATAGGCCAGGGATGAGTTGTTGGGTTTGCCCTTGGTCAGGCTCATCATCTCCTGGCGCTCTTTCTCCGCCAGGGGCGAATCGATGAAATCACAGTTATTGATCCGAGCCAGCGGGCCGACCCGGTACCAGCCTTTCTCCATGCCCAGGCTCTTGATGAAGGGGAACTTCATGTAGCTCCAGGGGCGAACCTCCTCACGGATGTACTCGAGGTAGTCCTTGGGCTGGACCTGGTCGAAGATGATCTTCCCGTCGGCTGTTTTGGCTCGCAAAACCCCGTCGTAGATATCCAGGCAGCCGTCTTTCCGTACCAGGCTGAGATGGTTGGAGTCGAAGGCGGCGAAGTTTACGAGATACTCGAGGTTCTCGTGGAGCACCTTCTTGAACAGCTCCAGGCCGTCGATCGACCACTGCACCATCTGATCGATGTCCTTCTTGAGGAAATCCCGCTCCTCGATTGTCAGGTTCTTGTTGATTCCACCGGGTATGGCCCCGGTTCCATGGATCTTTTTGCCCGACGTGGCTTTGATCACCTCCTGACCGTACTTGCGCATCAGGATGGCCATCTTGGCCAGCTCCGGATTGCTCTGGGCTACACCGATCACGTTCCGGGTGGCCGGATCTGAATCAAAGCCGAAGAGGAAATCCGGAGAGCAGAGGTGGAAGAAGTGCAGGACGTGGGACTGGAAGGTCTGCCCGAAGTGCATCAGCCGTCTCATCTTCTCCGCTGTTGCGGGGATCTTGTCCGCCCCTACGATCACGTCCGTGGCTTTGGCGGCGCAGAGGTGGTGGCTGACCGGACAGATCCCGCACAGGCGCTGGATCAGAACCGGCATTTCCCAATAGAATCGTCCTTGCGCGAATCGTTCGAAGCCGCGGAACTCCACGATATGGAAACGGGCGTAGTCGATCTTGCCCTTATCATCCATGCGGATGGTCACCTTCCCGTGCCCCTCGACCCGGGTTACGGGGCTGATGACGATCTTCTTGCCTTTTTCTTGTGTTGCCGTACTCATAGCTATTCCCCTCTAATCCTTCTTGACGTACTCGTAGGGCAAATCAATCGGCTTGCCCGTGAGCAGAGCCGAGAGAACCGCCCAGATCTGATCCGCCGGAGGCGGGCAGCCCGGCATGAAGTAGTCCACCTTGACCACCTCATGAACAGGATAGACCTTGTTCATCAGCATCGGGATATCCGGGTCATCGGGGACCTTGCCGCTGGGGTTGACCACCGTAGGTCCTTTCATGTAGGCCTCTTCCAGGCACTCCTTCAGGGGCACCATGTTGCGGTAGGCCGGAATATTGCCCTCTATGGCACATTCTCCCAATGAGATGAGGATCTTGCAGTGTTTGCGGAAATCCCGGACCACTTCCAGGTTTTCGTCGGTGGACACGCCACCTTCGATAATTCCCACATCCACCATGCCGGTGAACTCCTTCTTGTCATCGATCGGGGACTTGTCGAACTCCACCAGCTCGATCAGGTCGAGCAGACGCTCGTCTATATCCAGAATGGACATATGGCATCCGAAGCAGGATGTCAATGCGGTTGTTGCTACCTTAACCTTCGCCATGTTCAACCTCTCTTTCCTTCGATCTCCGTGCCTATCGGCTGCTTGTCGTACTTGCGGGTTCCTACGGGCATCTTCCACCCTTCCCGCTTCCTCATCAGGCTGCCGGTCGGGCAGTAGCTGGCCGCTTTATCCGCAGCGGCCATGTCTGTTTCCGACAGATCGTGGCGGGCGTCGATTGTCAATCGCTTGTCGATTCCCCGGCCCTCGAAGCCGAAGACGTTCTTCCCGTCGATTTCCTGGGAGGAGCGAACGCAGCGGCCGCAGAGGATACAGCGGTTGCGGTCGATGTAGAAATCCGGATGCTGGCCATCCAGCTGCTTCTTGGGGAACAGGTACGGATAGCTGGGAACCATCATCTGGAAACGATAGGCCAGAGCCTGGAGCTCGCAGTTGCCGCTCTTCTCGCAGGCCGGACAGATGTGGTTTCCCTCCACGAAGAGCATCTCGATGATGTTCTTGCGCATCTCGTTGAGCTCTTCGGTGTCGTTCTCTATGACCATGCCCTCTCCCACCACCATGGTGCAGGAGTTGATCGGCTTGCCGTTCACCTTTACCGTGCACACCCGGCAGTGTCCGCCCGGGCTCAAATCCTTGTGGTAGCACAGGTGAGGAATATAGATCCCGGCATCACTGGCCGCCTCCAGGATCGTCTGGCCCGCTTTGGCCTGAACCGCTTTTCCGTCAATAATAATTTTCACTGTATCTGCCATGGCTCATCTACTCCTCTTCATCGTGGAACTTGCGTCCGGTGACCGCACCGTACTCGCTGAAGGCGCTCTCGATGTCGAAATGGGGAATGAAATCCTTCTCCGTAATGCGCTGCTTGTACAGGGCGGGGAAGTTCTGCAGGGTTGTCAGTATGGGATTGGCCGCGGTCTGTCCCAGTCCGCAGCGGCTCATTGTCTTTACGGTGTTGCCGAGTTTTTTCAGCTCCTCCAGATCGCTCTCCGTGCCTCTTCCGTCCAGGATCTTCTGAAGCTTCATCTTCAGCAACGTGGTTCCCACCCGACAGGGCACGCACCAGCCGCAGGATTCTTCGGCAAAGAACTCGGTGAAGATCAGTACCTGCTCAAGTAGATCCCGCTTGGGTCCGAACACGATGATCGATCCCCCGGTCGGCATATCCTCGAAGCTGATCTTGCGACCGTAATCCTTGGGGGCCAGGCACTGACCCGAAGGCCCGCCGACCTGCACCGCCTGGGCGTCCTCACCACCCACCAGATCCAGCAGATCATCGACGGTGATACCGTAGTCCACCTCGTACACGCCCGGGTGCTTGCAGTCCCCGGACACGCTGAGCAGCTTGGTTCCCGTGGATTCCTGGGTACCGATCTTGGCGAACCACTCACCACCCTTTTCCAGCACTCTAGCCGCGGCGCAGAGTGTCTCCACGTTGTTCACCGCGGTGGGTTGGTCCATATATCCCTTCTGCACCGGATAGGGCGGGCGGTCCCGGGGAGCGCCCCGTTTGCCCTCCAGGCTCTCGATCAGGGAAGATTCCTCTCCACACACGTAGGCTCCGGCGCCCAGCTGGATGCGGATATCGAAGTTGAAACCCTCCCGGCCGCAGACCGACTGACCCAACAGACCGTTGCGGCGGCGGCGGGCCAGAACTTGCTCCAGATGCGGCCAGAGGTAGCTGTATTCGGCGCGCAGGTACAGCAGGCCTTCGGTGGCCCCGATGGCGTACCCGGCAATGGTCATTCCCTCGAACAACAGATCCGCCTGTTCGGTGAGGATCAGCCGGTCCTTGAAGGTTCCCGGCTCCCCCTCATCGGCGTTGCACACCAGGTAGTGGGTGCCTTTGGCCTTGCGGCAGAAGCTCCACTTCATGCCTGTGGGGAAGCCCGCCCCGCCCCGGCCCCGGAGCTTGCTCTTGTTGACCTCTTCGATCACATCCTCCGGGCTCATGCTCAGGGCTTTGCGAACGGCCGTGCCGTTTTCAAAGGGGGCCATAATCACCGCGCCGCCTTGGCGCAGGTTCGGCTGAACCTCTGCGTTGGGGAACAGCTCGCTCTTGCTGACCCTTCCCCCCTCCTTCTTGATCGCCGCCACGATAGCCGGTACATCCTTGGGTTTCAATCCCGTGACCACCATGCCGTTGATCAAGCCGCCGGGGGCCTGGTCACACATGCCGGTACAGGAGGTATACTTCAGGGAGATCATCCCGTCCGGCGTGGTTTCCCCGAAGGCAATCCCAAGCTCCTTCTCGAAAGCCTTGGCAACCGGCTCCATACCGTGCATCTGATCCACCACACAGTTGCTCAGCCGGATCGTACACTTGCCCACAGGTTCGCGGTCGAAAAACGTGTAGAAACTGGCCATATCCGCCACCTGCACCCGGTGTATGCCCAGTGCCTTGGCGATTTCATCTACAGCGTCATCCGACAGATAGCCTGCCTCCTCGTGAACACCCCGAACGATGTCCATCAGGCGATGAGGATCCTTGCCGCATTCCTCCACAACCTTTACGATCACCGCAGTAACTTGTTTAGACATGCCTCTTCAGCCTCCTCAAGCTCTGTATAGCTTCGCTTTTGCTAAAGCTTCTTCTATTTAGATGTAACGGTTATTGCTGGAACTATATCGTGAATTTCTTCACATCTGCCGTATGCAGCATAAGCACTGATCGGGCATCTGTCAAGAAGTGTAGTGCAGTTTTAACAGTAATTTAGTCATATTTTTTGGTAACTTAAAACCGGCTTTTTTCGGCTTTTTTTCTGTCTTTTATCGGCTTTTTTGGGGTTTCAGGCGAAAGCCCGGTCAGCCCGCCGCCAAGCGACAGCACTAGTACACGAGAAACGAGGGATTGACGACCTCTTCCTTGTTGTAGACCAGCTCCCGGCCGCTGTCGAAGGCGACCATGCGCTTGCCCACCCCCCGGACCACGGCGTGGGGTGCGGCGGTGTCCCACTCCTTGGTGGGTCCGAAGCGGGGATAGATATCCGCGCTCCCGTCGGCGACCAGGCAGGGTTTGAGGGCACTGCCGCTGGTTCTGACCTCGACCTGTTCGGCGTAGCGCTGCTTGAGCGTGAGGACATATTCGGCAAAGTGCGGCCCACGGTGCGAGCGGCTGCCGATCACGGTGATGGATTTTCTTTTTTGCGTTTCATCGAAGTTAAAAGGCTCGCTGTGAGGCAACTTGACCGCCCGCTCGACCAGGTCATCCGGTATTGGGGCTGCAAGTTTCGAAAATCCTTCGAGCCTATACGACCCGCAGCGCCCGCCACTGCTCTCGTGGTTGAGGGACGCGCCTCGCGGCTGTGCATCACCGGGCCGCGCGCCGCTTTGCTCCCAGGCGAAGTACAGCAGATCCGGCAGGGGCGCGTACACCACGCCCAGGATCGGAACGCTCCCCTCCACCAGGGCGATGTTTATGGTGAACTCCCCGTTTCTCTTCACAAACTCCTTGGTTCCGTCCAGGGGATCCACCACCCAAAAGCGCTGCCAGTTGCGGCGCTCTGAAAAGGGGATGCTCCTGCCCTCCTCGCTGAGAATCGGATAGGGGCTGTTCTGGGATAGCTCCTCGGTGATGACCTGGTTGGAGCGCCGATCCGCTTCGGTAATTGGAGAGTGATCCGCCTTGGTGTCAACCGAAAAGGATCCCCGGTACACCGAGAGTATTTCAGGAAAGGCCCTGGCCGTAGCCCGCAGGGCGATAAACAGGATGGATTCCATCTCTCTGAGCTAATCCTTGAGCGATCCCACGGTGATCTGGATCTTTTCATCCGTGTCCACGTGCTTGAGAGGCTTGAGAAGCCCCGTCACGGTACTGATGATGATCTGCCTTGCGAAGTCGTTGGTGGCGACCCGCTTGTCTCCGATGTATATCTCTAACTCCCGCTCCATTACTCTACCTCCGGTCATTCGATTTCCCGCAATGTACTCGATTCTGCCTGGGGGCTGCAACCGTGAAATGCCAGGTTCAC
Organism: uncultured Spirochaetaceae bacterium; assembly: GCA_964520025.1. Classification (GTDB taxonomy): domain Bacteria; phylum Spirochaetota; class Spirochaetia; order SZUA-6; family DRHE01; genus JAFGQJ01. The sequence goes on along the minus strand of CAZFMD010000030.1, from coordinate 8,763 downwards.
GGTTGCGGGGGTATACGCGGCTCAGCCGGGCGGGATAAGATCGGGGGGTCGTGAAGCAGCTGAAGCGCCGCCCCTATCTGGTCTGTGTGACGGGCCTGAAGAACAGCGGCAAGACCACTGTCTGTACCGCGCTGATCGAAGAGCTGACCGCCCGGGGCTACACCGTGGCGGCTCTCAAATCCAGCCACGTGTCCCGCCTGACCCTGGACCATCGCTCCGGGGACTCCCACGCCCTGGCCGAATCCGGCGCCTGCTTCGTACTGGTGCAGGGACCGCAGGAGAGCCTGATCCTGGAAAGAGGTGGCCGTTCCTTCGAGCAGATGCTCGAATGCGTTCCCGAGGGCATGGATTTCATCGTTTCGGAGGGGGGCAAACCGCAGGCCGCCGACGCGGTGATCGTCTGCCTGAGCGATTCTTCGAACTGGCAGGAAACGCTGCAGGTTCGGCGCGTACCCCGGGACAGGATCCTGGCCGTGGCCGGAACATTCGTCCTCGGCGCTGGGGTCCAAAAGAGCTTCTCGGGATTGCCCGTTGTCGACGCCACCCGAAACCAGGACAGACAAACCCTGATCGAACGGATTGTGAAGGCCCCGGATTGAAGGCAAAGCCGAGGCCGAAGCTGAGAGGATTGCCGGCTTCCGGCGCCTAACGCTGGCCCCAGAAGGAACTTAGGATGTGGCGCAGCTTCACCTCGAGGATCCGGTAGGAATAGTGCTTCAGGCAGAGGGCGTAGTTGCTCTCTGTCATCTCCCTGATCCTCTCCGGATTGTCCAGGACCTCCCGGGTCTGGTGCACCGTCTTCTCGGTAATGAAGTTGTCCATCTCGATCACATCAAATCCCTTGGGCTTGATGTCGAAGAAGTAGATCGAGTAGTTGTTCACCAGGATCGGGCGCTTGAAGTAAATCGCCTCCAGGAAGGCGTTGCCGAACCCCTCAGACAGGGAGGGATAGGTCACCAGATCGGCATAGGGATAGATATCCTGCAGTGAGTAGATCTTGCGGCCGTCCTTGGTCGTTCCCCGCTCATCGGAGATGATCTCCTGCACGAAACGGGCATCCACCTTGAGCATCTGCGCGTACTCCCTGACCCGCTGCTGGTACTCGTAGCCCTCGTCTCCGGAGGCGTGAGAGATAACCAGAGTCGCCGGCCTTCCCAGCCGGGCGACCAGCTCGATGGCGTGCTCGATCCCCTTGCGCTGCACCACCCGCGTGGGCTGCAGGATCAGCAGCTGCTCCTCCCCGACCTCCAGGTCTTTGCACACATCCTTGGTGTACTCATCCGGCGGTTCCGGGGGATGTTCGAAATCCATGACGTTGGGGATCAGGGTGGCGCCGATACCGGTGCGCAACGCCAGCTGGTTCTGGCCCGAGGAGTTGATCACCACGTGCTGGATCGTATTGAGGTGAGGGGGATAGCAGGAGTTGAGGTAGTCCCACACGCAGTTATTGAGAAAGCGCTTGCGCTCCCAGAAGAAATCGTGGTGGTGGGCTATGGTCATGATGCTGGTCTCCGCAATGACCTCGGTAATGGCCAGGCCCAGGGGCACGTTCAGGGGAATGGTCAGGGCGTTTTCCGGAACCAGGATATCCACGTTGAACTTGCGGATGAACTCGTAGACCTTTCGCTTGAACATCTCCCGGTACTCGTGAATCCTCTTGGTCACCGCCGGCGGACGGCTCGTCTGGCTGAAACACTCATCATAGATCTCCCGGATATCCGGATGCTGGAAATGGGCCTCTTCGACCATGAAGGAATCCTCCGGGGGGGTGTCCAGCTCCCCGCCCATGAACACGCAGCGGTATCCCCATCGGCGGAACACGTCGGCCATCTTATCGGTTTCCAGACTGACCCCGTCGGTTCCGGCGAAACGGAAGGAGATGAATCCTACTGTGCGGTTGTTGTTGAAGTTTTTATTTTTCATGCTGCCCACTCCTAAAGCTGTATCTCTTTTTGTTGTTTATCGACTGTTTCCCAGCGACTCATCAGCCGTTCTCGGCGGTTCGTGATCGCCTCCAGCTGTTCCTTGATCTCCCTGACCCGCTGTCCATCCCGGTACACGTCCTCCTGAGCCAGGAGATGCTCCAGGTGCGAGCCTTCCTCCTCCAGCTGCTCCATCGTGGCCAGCAGCTGCTGCTCCTCCCGCTCCAGGCGGCGCAACTCCCGCTGCTGAGCCTTGCCCTGCTCCCGCATCTCCCGGAAAGATCCCCGGGGTTGCCCGGTCTCCACCGAGCGGGCGGGCTCGGATCGATCGGCGGATTCCGCACCCTGCTCTTCCTGGGCTTTGCGCCACAGGTAGTAGGAATAATCCCCGCTGTAGGGGCGGATCCCCCCGTCCCCGACCTCGGCCACCCGTTCGGCCAGGGCGTCGATGAAGTTGCGATCGTGGGAAACGAACACCACGGTACCGCTGTAGCGTTTCAGGGCATCCAGCAGAATATCCTTGGACTGCAGGTCCAGATGGTTGGTCGGTTCGTCCAGGAACAGCAGGTTCGTCGGCTGCAGCAGCAGGCGCAACAACGCCAGGCGGCTCTTCTCTCCACCGCTCAGCACCGCCACCGCCTTGTACACCTCTTCGCCCCTGAACAGGAAGGCGCCCAGCAGAGAGCGCACGTGAGGAACCATCTCGGTGGGTGCCCAGTCTGTCACCAGCTGCTCGACGGTCCCGCCCTCTTCCAGATTTTCCACCTCTTCGGGACTGTAGTATCCCACCTGTACGCCGCTGCCGTAACGGATCGTACCGCAATCCGCCTGCTCCCGGCCGGCCATCAGCCGCATCAGGGTCGATTTTCCCACGCCGTTCGGCCCCACCAGGGCCCATTTCTCTCCCCGGGAGAGGGCGAGCTCCACCCCGGCGAACACGGTCTTGCTCCCATAGGTCTTGGCCAGGCCTTCGATGCGTGCGCTCATCCTGCCGCTGCGGGGGGCCTCGGGAAAGGAGAAGTGCAGGGTCTTGTGCACCGGGGGCGCTTCGATCAGCCGCAACCGTTCCAGGGCCTTGACGCGGCTCTGGACCTGCCGGGCCTTGGTCGCCTTGTAGCGGAAGCGCCGGATGAACTGCTCGGTGCGGGCCATCTCCTCCTGCTGCTGTTCATAGGCCGCGGCGATTTGCTGCAGCTCCTGGATCCGTCTGCGCTCATAGCTGCTGAAGCTGCCCGGATAGACGTTCAGATTCCCCTGATACAGCTCCGCCACCTCATTCACCGTGGTATCGAGGAAGTAACGATCGTGGGAAACCACCAGCACTCCCGCGCTGGTTTCCTGCAGGAAGCCCTCCAACCAGATTCGAGCCTCCAGATCGAGGAAGTTCGTCGGCTCATCCAGCAGAAGCAGGTCCGCTCCTTCGCACAGCACCCTGGCCAGGGCGATACGCATCTGCCAGCCCTGAGAGAAACTTCCGATCGGTTGTTCGAATTCATCCCTGGCGAAACCCAGGCCCTGGAGAACCCGCTCTATTTCCGCAGCCCGGCGGTAGTAGCCTGAGTGCTCCAGGCGTTCCTGAAGGTCGTGATGCCGCTCCAGCAGCCGGTTGAGCTGTGCCGAGCTCTCCCGGTGCTCGCTCATCTCGTGTTCCGCGTCGCGCAACTGCTGCTCTATCCGGGCTTCGGCGGCAAAGGCCTTTTCCACGTGCTGGTAAACCGTGCAGCCGGGGTCCAGGCTCAGGGAGGAGCTTCGGTCCCCAGAGCCGCCGCTTCCCGACTGGGGCATGTAGGAGATGCGGGTGTTCTTCTCCCGGGTAACGGTGCCCAGATCGAGCTTGAGCTCGCCGATGAGGATGCGCATCAGCGTGGTCTTGCCGCTTCCGTTGGCTCCGGCCAGGGCGAGCTTTCGGCTCCTGGTTAAGTTGAGATTGACGGATTTGAGGATACTGCGTTCCCCGAAGGCGAGGTTGGCCTCCGTAAGGATGACCGAAGGCATCAGGAACCGCCGTAGTTGAAGAAGATCACCAGCGGCGAACTGTCCCGGCGTACCACCTCCAGATTTTCAATGCCCTGGGGCCGCACGTACTCGAAACGTACCCCCGAAGATTCGAAGGAGTACAGGAAACTGGTCCCCTGGTCCGGTTTGTACTCGGCGAAGCGAAAGGTGATAACCCCGTCGAAGGAACCACTGAGTCGATCGGACAGATAGTAGGGGAAATCAACGTTTCCCCCTCCCCGCACCTCTTTGAGGAAAATCTGCTCTGCGAGTCTGCCGAAATCCTCCCAGCGGAATCGCGTATCCTCTTCGAGATAGATATTTCCGTAGGCACTGCTGCGCAGAATCCGGCTCTTGGAGCTGAACACCTGTGCCAGTCGCTCCCGACGCTCCCTCTCCTGGGTGACGATCTCCTCGATATCCTCTTCAAAGACGATAAAAACCGAGCTGAGCACCTGGTCGCCCACCGAATAGGTGCACACGATGCGCCGGCTGGACTGCATGTTGATGCGGATACCGCCGCTACCGGTTTCAGGGCCCTCGAATACGTAGCGGTTGGCTCCCACGTTTTCAACACGTTCATAGGGCCAGCTGTAGGAGCGCTTGCCCGTGCTCAGACGGATCTGTCTCTGCTCGGCGTCAACGAAAAAACCGAAGCCGGGGCCGAAGCTTGTCAGATCGATTCGCCCCTCATCGACCATGTCTCGGAAGTACTCCGGTCTCCACTCCGTGCCCAGCAGGGCCTCCAGCATCGGATCCCGGGCCATCAGCACTTCCACCTCCGCTCTGGGATCGCCGCCTGAGGTAAAGGCCGGCAGATAGTAGCCGAAAACGTAGCCCTGGAAGCCGTCCTCGGTCAGGACCAGATACCAGTAGTCCTGGTAGCTGCCGATCGTGACCTGCTGCTCCCCCCGGGACAGCACTTTCACCAGCTGTCCCTCGGCCAGCTTGTACACCCTGCGGGCTTCCTGATCCGCCTCTTCCCGTAGCGGCAACCCATCCCGCCGGGAATAGGCGTACATGTTCTGGTAGGGGGCGTACTCCTCGGCTCCCTGAACGGCCTCTTCCTTGGTCTCAAACAGGCGCATCGCCCAGGTGGGGATCTCGACAATCTCCTTGGTGCCGGGAAGCCGGATCAGGTAGGTGCTCTGCACCCGAGACTCCTGCTGTACCGGCAGGATCTCACCGGTTCGAACCGGGCTGTCTTCTCCGCCCCACAACATCAGTCCGTAGCCGATGTTCCGAGCGCAGGAGCTGAACAGCAGGGCAAGGGCCACAACCGTGCACACGATCAGCGTGGGGTGAAGAGGTTTCAGTTTACCGGAATTTGTGGTTGGACTCATGAGTCGGCGAATAGGATAACCAAAAAGGTTATGCCGCGTCAATCTTCAGGGATAACGATCAACACCCGCCCCTGGCTGAGCATCTCCCGATTGGCCTCCCGCACCAGGAGTCGAGCCACCGCGTCATTGGGCAGCAGCAGATCCGTGGCGTTGATACCGAATACACCGCGGGCCACCGTGCGCAGGGGAGCCGCGCCGATACGCTCCAGAAGGGCGCTATCCGCCTCGGAATCCGAATAGGCGACCATGCCCCATCGCTGTAAAAACGCGGGATCGCACATCTGTACGGAGAAGATCGGATTCATATCCTCATCGTAGAGCGTGGGAAACACGGCGGGCCGAACCTGCTGGCGGATATCCTTGCCGTGGGCGGGAAGCTCCCCCTCGGCGTAGATCACCAGGCCCGTGAAGTTCCGGGAGGGGACAAAGCCGAGCTTGCGTTCCACCGGGTAGGGCCGGCTGTGGGCGATCAGGGGAACCACGAATCCGCCCTCGCCGTAAAAGGGAAAGCGGTACTGGACATGGATCTCCCCCAGATCCTCCCGAACCCGGGAGTACTGCTTGGAGACCGAATCCACAGCGGTGGCCTCCATGCGCTGGAACAGCAGCCGATCCTCCTTGAGGCGCTCCCCGATCGTACGGTACGAGTCGAAGGGAATCTCCACGGCCGAGGACATAAAAAGGCCGGGCAGGAGCCGCTCGATCTCCTGCTCCGCTTCAAAACGACTGGAGGGATTGAACTCCTTGGCCTGGATAGCCAAAGCCACCTCCAGGATCAGGATTCCCCGCTGCCAGTCGATCTGTTGCGAAACGACAATCTGCCTGTCCTGGCTCTCCTGGCTTTTTTGGCTCTCCTGGCTCTCCTGGGCCGAGAGCAAGGCGCCCAGAGGCGCAAGGAGCAGGAGGAGAATGATGCCGATCCTGTTCACCGTATGTCTCCTTGCCCCACCGGCGTCCGGGCTGGCTTCGGGGAGGGCGCCGGCGGAGGTACCTTTAGAGTTTCTCCGGGTTTCAGCAACGCGTCAAGGCTACGCCCGTTGGCCCAGGCCAGAATCTCGGGCGTGGTTTCGTAGAGCCTGGAGATACCCCAGAGGGTGTCCCCGGCCACCACGGTGTGCAGGGCGGTAAAGGCGGCCGCCTCGTCTTCCGAAAGGCTCACGATCGGCTCGGCCTTGATGGGGCGTCCTGAAAACACGGGGATACGCAGCTGCTCTCCGATCCTCAAGGCGCGGGGCGGGGCCTCGGGATTGGCCTGCATCAGCAAAGCCGCGTTCAGCTCATAGTACTCGGCCAGGGAGTAGTAGGTATCTCCCGAGCGGATGCGGTGAAAGGTGTAGCGCAGCAGCTGAACCCCGGGATCCGCCAGCAGAGCTTCGACCCGCGCACCGTACTCCTCGGGGACCTTGAGGTGATAGGGCCGGCGGGAAAGAGGCGGGGTGATCGGGGTCTGGAGCTCGGCATGCGCCTCCTCCATCAGGGACAGGGGCAGCTCCGCCTTCTCGGCCAGCAGGGCCAGCTCCACGCTACGCTCCAGGGGTATGCGCTGCCAGTTCGGCGCCTGCTGCCAGCCCACCTCCAGCCCGTGCGCCGTGGGATCGCTGTAAATCGCCACCAGGGCATGAAACTTGGGCACGTAGGCCGCTGTTTCCGGTGGCAGCAGTCCCTGTTCCCGGAGAGCCCAGAAGTCCCGGAGGCCGGTGGAGCGGATCGTGCGGGTCATCAACCCGGTGCCGCAGTTGTAGGCGGCCAGAGCCAGATCCCAATCCCCGAAGGTCGCGTAGTTCTCCTGCAGCTTCCGCAGGGCCCCTTCGGTGGATCTCCAGAAATCCCGCCGCTCATCCACCCAGCGGTCCGTAACCAGCCCCAGGGGAGCGGAGGTATTGGCCATGATCTGCCACAGGCCGGTGGCTCCGGAGCGGGACACGGCCCGTACCCGGTAGTGGGATTCCAGAACAGGCAGGTAGATCAGCTCCCGGGGCAGTTCCCGCTCTGCAAGCTGCTCCGCGATGAAGCGGTGAAAGATCAGCCCGCGATCCAGGGTCTCCTGCAGGGCACGGCTCCCCCAGCCCAGGAAGCGTTTCTGCCACTGCTTGACAGCCGGGTGATCGGCGACCGCCAGTTCGAGCAGGGGGGCGCAGCTGCGCGTGTGAACGGCTGCGGTCGGCCCAGTGGGCTGCCCCGCCGCTGTCGGCCCGGCGGCCTGCTCCGCCACGGCCGCGCCACCGGCTCTGCGCTGATCCGCCCTGACGAACAGGGATCCCGGCTCGCCCCGTGCCGAGGGAGATGCCACAACAAGCAGGGAGATCCCGAACAGGAGGGTGAAGAGAGGCAGATTTACAGCTTTTCGCCTAAAAATATCCCGGCCCATTCCCATTGTCCGTTGATCTCCGGATCCGGCAGGAACTCGACTTTACGGAAGTAGAGATACCAGGTAGGGATCCGGTAGGACCACCGGGTGGTGCGCAAAAAGGCCTCCCCGGCGTTGGAATCGATATCCAGTTTATCATCGGTCAGAACCCGGGAAGATTGAAGGAAAGCGCCGATATCGAAAGCCATGGTGATGATCTCATTCGCATCGGCCTGAGCCCAGGACATCGTGAAGAAGTTCACCTTGGCCTTGTAGCCGAGCAAGCGGCGGGCGTTGCGGGTTCGAATGGATCGTTTGATCTCCTCGACCAGCTGTTCCAGGTTCGCCACTGTCCATTCCTTGTCGGAGAAGTAGAACTCCACCTTCTCCCGGACCTTCACGTGGGCTCGAGGAAAGCCGGAGATTTCGGTATCCGGGTACTTGAGGAACTTCTGGTAGGCCCGAATAGCCTGCTCCCACTCGCCTGCCTGCTCGTAGGCCTCGGCCAGGTAGAAATAGGTAACTCCCGGATCGATGTACTCGCTGAAGCGAGAGATCAGCTCCTTGTAGTAATCAATACACACACCGGGATCCTCCTCCAGGCTCAGCAGCTCCTGGAGACACTGGTAGTGGACAGTGGTCCCGGAGACCAGCAGGTCGGGGTAGTTCATCAGGATCCGTTCGTAGTAGTGCACGGCCATGGGCTCGGCTCCCATGTCCCGATAGGCCGTGGCCACGATGTCGAGGTAGTAGGCGTTGTAGGGATCGTTCTGGTTTTTCTCCACGTAGTTTGTGAGAAACAGAATAAGTTTCTCCAGTTCCCGGGCGCCGTAAAGCCGGTTGGTGATCTGCTGGATGATGATGAAACGATTCTCCCCCACATCCCTCTCCTGCTCGAGCAGGTCGAAGAGGGTGTGGAGATCCCGATTTTCCTCCACGTTGCCTACAAGGAAGTGGGCGTAGTCCCGGCGGCAGGCCAAGAGGGAGAGAAAAACGATCGCTGTCAGAATCACCACGCGCCCGATTCTTCGCACGCTTCGCACGCTTTGTGCGCTTTGTACGCGGGTTGCGTAGGTTGCGGGGGTTGCGCTTTGTACGCGGGTTGCGTAGGTTGCGTCGGCTTTTCGCCGCCTGATGGGAAATCTCATACGGATCA
>CAZFMD010000029.1:14922-22075 GCA_964520025.1 uncultured Spirochaetaceae bacterium | reverse complement strand
GATCCCCGAATCGGAGCAGCTTTCCGGAGGAACCGACCAGCCCCTGATAGTGAGTGCAGACTCCCCTGTTCTCCAGTTGCTCGAAGTTGAAAGCCGCCATCACGGCCAGAGCTCGGCCCTTTGCCGCGATCTGGTCCGGCATCTCCCCCCAGTCGAATACGCTGTAGCGATCGGAAAACACGAAGTTCCCGACCCCCACTCGATTTTCATAGGCCGGTTCCAAGACCAGCAGATCCTTTACACTTCCCATAACAACATCCTCCCCATGCCGGCTATTGCCGTTGCCTGATCTCGGCGTCTTTCGCCTCGAGATGGCGGATCTTTTCCGTCCTGCTTGCCTCTAATAATCCTCTGAGCCGGGGATTGGCATGCGAGTAGACCTGGGCTATGAAGCGAGCCACGTTCTTGGGACTGAGGATCGTGGCGTTGGAGCTTCCCGGCGGATTGGTCAGACAGCTGTGATTCAACCCGTCGGGGGGACAGCTGATCACCGGTTGATTCGCATGAAAGGCCAGGGTACCGGAGAGCGCATCCGTGCCCCCGGCCACGGCCACCCACACGAGCGTTCCCTGCTGTTCGTACTCGGCGATCAATTCGAGCAGCCGCCCGGGGCTCTTGTGGGCCGAACAGATCCTTGTTTCGTATGGAATTTCATACATCTTCAGAGCCTCAGTCAACTTGTCGACGTGACTCATATCGCTGTCCGAACCGGCTACGATCACGGCACAGCCTGTCCTGCTTCGCAGGTGATTACGGAAATCTGATTGGCTCATAGTCGACTATACCGACCCGCTCGATCCCTGTCAATTTTCACCTCTGGCCTCCTCGTTTCCATCCAAGGCCCGATAGCCGATATCCCTTCTGAACTGCCGCTGTTCGAATTGGATCTTGTCCACACCCCGATAGGCCGTATCGATCGCCTCCCCGATGGTGGTCCCGATCCCGGTTACCCCCAAAACGCGCCCTCCGTTGCTGAGCACGCGCCCGTCCTCCTCCCGGCGGGTTCCGGCATGGAATACGTACACACCTTCGATATCGCCCGCCTCCTCCAGCCCGGTGATCTCCCTGCCCTTTTCGTACCTGTCCGGATAACCTCCGGAAGCCATGACCACGCAGCAGGCCGCGCCCCGGATACAGGGTGTCTCCAGCCCCTTGAGGCTGCCGGAGGCACCGGCGCTCAGCAGGACAAACAGATCGCTCGCCAGCAGGGGCAGCACCGCCTGGGTTTCAGGGTCCCCGAAGCGGCAGTTGTACTCCACGACCCTGGGCTGGCCGTCCTTGATCATCAGCCCCACGTACAGACAGCCCCGATAGGGAGTGCCCTGCTCGGCCAGGCCGGCCAGCGTGGGCCCCACGATGCGTCGATCCACCGCCTCCTGCACTTCGGGGGTGACCACCGGTGCCGGGGCGTAGGCGCCCATGCCGCCGGTGTTCGGCCCCCGGTCGCCATCCAGGGCCCGTTTGTGGTCCTGGGAGGAGACCAGGTACAGGGCGTTCTCACCGTCACAGATGGCCAGAATCGAAGCCTCCTCGCCCTCCATAAACTGCTCGATGACCACCTTTTCTCCGGCGGAGCCGAACACCTTCTCTCCCATCATCCGTTCCATGGCCCGCACGGCCTGCGCTCGATTCTCGCAGACGATCGATCCCTTGCCCGCGGCCAGACCGGCGGCCTTGACCACCACCGGCCCCTCGGCAAGCGCCTCCACGTACCTCTTGGCGGCCGGAAGCTGCTCGAACACGGCGAACTCCGGGCCGGGAATACGGTGACGCCGCATGAAATCCCGGGCGTAGGCCTTGTCCGCCTCCAGGGTCGCGGCGGCCCGGCAAGGACCGAACACCGGCAAACCCCGATCCAGAAAGGCATCCGCCAACCCGGCGCAGAGCGGAGCCTCGGGTCCTACGACCGTCAGATCGATACGCTGCTCGCCGGCGAATGCGGCCAGCTCGGCGAACCCTCCCTGCCCCATCACGTCGATAGGTACGTTTCCCGGCGTTCCGGCATTGCCCGGGGCCGTGTACACGGCCTCCACTTCAGCGCTGCGCGCCAGAAAGGTAGCCAGGGCGTGCTCTCTGCCGCCGCCTCCCACGACCAGTACTCTCGCCATCACTGCTCCTCCGCCGTTGTTTCGTCCTGCAAAAACAGGTCTCGTATCGGCTCCCCGTCCAGGATCATCCCTCCGCCGGCGCCTCGCGCAAGCCGCCCGCCGCGCATCAGCTCGGCCACGCCCTGCACGGTACGGGGAAACTCGATCCAGTCACCGAATCGCTTGAGCCGATCCTGCACCGCTGCGGCATGGGTCACCACAAGACTCGAGGCCAACTCCGGATCATCCCCGGAGCGCACCGCACGAATCACCTCCCCCAGCTGTACGCCCCCGGGCAGGAGGTTATCCGGGGACACTCCGGGGGGCAGATCGATCGGCACCCCCTGAGAGACCCGGGCGATGGGGCCTCCATCCAACTCGGCGGTCACCAGATGGGTGGTGGCATGAACCGTACTCTCCCCCGCCAGGATCGCTTTGGCCGTGGGCACCCAACCCAGCCCGATGTAGCGCCTGCGGCCTCGGGAATCCCGCACCCGAAGATCACCGGGATGCACGTTGACCACGAGGTAGTTGTTACACAGCACAGGCGCGATCACCCAGTCGTAGCCGGCCAGGGCCACCAGCTGTATACCGTAGTTGTCGAGAGTTTCCCGGGTACGCCGATCGAAGCGCTCCCTCCCTGCCGCATCCTTGAGCTTTGCCCGCTGCGACGGCCCCAACCCCTGCCCGGAACGGGGAATGCCGAAGAAAGCGTAGATATCGTTCAGCTCGGCCGCCACGCCGTGATCCTCGGCTATCCGCCGATAGTTGGAATCGGGGTTGTCCGAGACGATCAGACGAACCTGGTAGCTGGGTTCGCTCCCGCCTGGGAGTCGGTACTCGAGCAGCTTCCGGGCGTTGGACCCGGTTCCGCTCATCAAGATCGCCGTCGGGATTCTCCCTGCCCGTGATTCCGCGGCCGCCATCAGCTTTCATCTCCCGGCCGCTTCCCCGCCCTCCGGCCGGCTCGATCCCGCAGATAGGCCACGGCATTAGCAAAGACCGCCAATCCCTCTCCCTCCGGCGGCAAGCTGCGCCCCAGCGCCGTGTCCCGGGTCCAGGAGGGATGATTGTACGGTGAGATGTAGCCTTCCGGGTGAGGCATGAGCCCGAAAATCAGGCCGCTCGCATCGCAAACCCCGGCAACCGCCCGCAGAGATCCGTTGGGATTCTCCGGATAGCTTTGCGTCGGGGCACCTTCAGGGGTAGCGTAGCGCATCACCACCTGGTTGTGCGACTCCAGCGAATCAAGCTGTGCCGGATCGGCCATATAGAACTTTCCCTCCCCGTGACGCACGGGAAGGAAAAGCCGCTTCAAGCCCCTGGTCCAGATGCAGGGAGAATCCGGATTGACGCTCAGGTGCACCCACCGATCCTCGAACCTGCCGCAATCATTGACCGCGATTGTGGCATTTCGCGGCCATGCCTCCGCCTCACCACCGGGTGGGGCTCCTGGAAGCGTCCCGGGCAGGATTCCCATCTTCACCAGGGTCTGAAAACCATTGCAGATACCGATGATCGGCCCGCCCTGAGCGATAAAGCGTCTCAGATCCTCCTTGAGGGAATGGCGGAATCGAAAGGCCTGAACCGTACCGGCTCCCAGGTGGTCGCCGTTGGAAAAACCTCCGATAAAGGCCAGGGCGTCATAGCCGTTCAAACTCTTGGCCCGCTCGAGGATATCCCGGATATGAACCAGGTCGCACTGCGCTCCGGCCAGGGTAAAGGCCCGGGCGGTTTCCCGCTCGCAGTTCAAACCGTCGCCGGTGATGATCAGCACTCCGGGGTTAGAAACCACGTAGCCGCTCCTTCCAGACCTTCTTCAGCCCAGGCAGATCCCGCTCTACGATCAAGCGACCGTCTCCTCCCCGCATCCGTATCTGCAGCTCTTCGGTGACCGTACCGATGCGGGCCGAGCTCTGCCCGCTGAGGGTTTGCTCGAACGCCTGCAGGTCCTGGGGGGCAACGGTGACCAGGAAGCGACAGTTCGATTCGGAGAACAGCAGGGAGGCCGTACTGGCGGCGTTCCCGGGTATCGCGGCCAGATCCAACTCTACACCGAGCTCACCGGCAAAGGCCTTGCGAAGCACAGCCACTGCCATTCCTCCCAGGCCCGGAGCGTGGCAGGAGCGTACCAGGCCCGCCTGCATGGCCCGGTGCAGGGCCCTGTACATGCCCGTCGCTCCGGCCGCATCCACTCGGGGCACGGCATTGCCGATGTAGGCCCGGCCCCGGCTCATCCGTCCGTAGAAGCGGTAGAACTCCGAACCCCCGAGCTCCTCCCGGGTATCCCCGAGAATGTACAGCGCGTCCCCGGGCGCCTTCAGGTCCAGGGTCACGGCCCGGCTCAGATCCGAAATCCTGCCCAGGACCGAGACCAGGAGGGTGGGAGGAACCGAGATCGGCGGATCGGTCAGGGTGCAGTCATTGGACATGCTGTCTTTGCCGGAAATCAGGGGCACTCCGTAGGCTTTGCAGAAATCGTACAGTCCCTGACAGGCCCGCACCAGCTGGGCCAGCTTGTGGGACCGCTCCGGCATGCTCTCCTTGACCACATTCGGCCAGCAGAAGTTGTCCAGGGCCGAGATGAAATCCGGATCCCCGCCCGCGCTGACAACCCGACGAACCGCCAGATCCAGAACCGAGGCGGCCATCCAGTAGGTGTCGATGTCCGAATAGAAGGGATTGACCGCTTCACTGAGCACGATCCCCTCCCTGCCGTCGTACTCGGCGGCAAGAATCGCGGCGTCCCCGGGCACGTCGAAGCGCCGGCCCACCAACGGCTTGATCACGCTCCGCCCCTGCACTTCGTGGTCGTATTGGCGGGCCTTCTCCTCCCCGGAGCAGATGTTCAGTCGCCGCAGCATCTGCTCCAGACAATCCCCGTAATCATCGATCCGCACCTCAGGCTCCTCGTGGTTCCTGGGCGAGAAGACCGCTTGGAGATGGTAGGGTGGATCTCCGTTGTGCAGAAAATCCAGATCCAGGTAGGCGACCGTCTTCCCGTCGTAGAGGATGTGGAAGCTGCCCTCATCCGTGAAGCTGCCCAAAACCGAGGATTCCACCCCCCGCCTCTCGGATAATTCCTCGTACCGTGCCAACCGCTCCCGGGGCACGGCCAGGGTCATACGCTCCTGTGCTTCGGAGACGAGGATCTCCCAGGGATTCAGCCCCTGATACTTGAGGGGAACCCGGGCCAGATCGATGCGGCAGCCGCCGCTTAGGGTGGCCATCTCTCCAACAGATGAGCTCAATCCTCCCGCCCCATTGTCGGTCAGGGTCCTGTAGAGCAGCAGATCCCGGGCCTCCAGCAGCATGTCCGTCATCTGCTTCTGGGTGATCGGATCCCCGATCTGTACGGCCTGTACGGGGCTGTCGGCATGCAGCTCTTCGGAGCTGAAGGTGGCGCCGTGGATCCCGTCCTTGCCCACCCTGCCGCCGACCATGACCACCGCATCCCCGGGGGCAATGCATTTCTCCGTGGAAGGAGCCCCGCGGATCTGCAGGGGCATCTCCCCCAGGGTACCGCAGAACACGAGGGGTTTGCCCAGGTAGCGCTCCTCAAACAGCTCCCATCCTCTGGCGTAGGGGATCCCGCTCTGATTTCCTCCCTCGATCACGCCCCGATGCACACCGTCACGGATACGGCGGGGATGAAGCAGGCCCGGAGGGACCGCGCCTGAGGTCATCTCCGGATCCCCCAGACAGTATCCCCACACGTTGGCGATCAGATGCGCCCCAAGCCCCGTGCCGAAGGGATCCCGATTCACCCCCACGATACCGGTCATGGCCCCGCCGTAGGGATCCAGGGCACTGGGGCTGTTGTGGGTTTCCACCTTGTATACCAGGGCGAGCCGCTCGTTGAAGCGGATCACTCCGGCGTTGTCGCTGAATACGCTGAGCAGCCAGGGGCTGGCCAGCTGCTCTGTCGCCTTGCGGATGTAGCTGTTGAACAGGGAATCGATTACCAGCGTACGGCCCGTTTCGTCGCGGTACTCGATCACCCCATTGAAGACCTTGTGATGACAGTGCTCCGACCAGGTCTGGGCCAGGGCCTCCAGCTCCACATCGGTGGGATTGACACCCAAACCCACCGCGCGCCGTTGATCCCGGATATCCGGCCGTCTGTAATAATCCCGGATGGCCCGCATCTCCTCCAAGTTTAGAGCCAGGGTCCTCCGGCGGCTGATATCCATCAAGCATTGATCGGACACCTCCAGGTCGATCTCTGCGACCTCCGGCACATGGGTGGAACGAACCCGGGAAGACTCGATCCGGGGCCCCACCTGCAGCCAATCTTCATAGTCCTGGACAGACACCTGCTCGATCAGGTCATTTGCCAGCAGTTCCCGGGCGATCCTCCGGGCCTGCTCCCGATCCACCCCGGTAAGCAGAAATTGGGCGGCTGTGAAGACCTTCTCTTCCGAGCACAGCGCCCTGCCGATCAGCTCGCCGAGAGCCAGCTCCGCGGTGTGCCCGACATTGTCGGTCACGCCGGGACGGTAGCTGACGGTCACCGAAAGGTCGAAGGGTTCGCCGTCAAGATTCTCGTCAATAGAATAGCGCTGGATCACCGGATCGCAGAACAGCTCCCGAGCCGCCGCAGCGGCCTGCTCTTCCCCCAGATCCGCCTCGATCAGGAAAAGAGTGCGGGTTTCCACCCTTCGTACCGGGATCTCCAGATAATCCCTGATCTTCTCAGCCGTGGAAGTACCGAAGGCGTCCGGGATGCCCGGCTGCAGTCCCACCTGGATCAGATACCGGTTCACAGCAATCGCACCCGCTGCTCTGGCTGTTTCGTTTGCGGACTTCGGCCTTCTGTCCGGGCGCCGCCACTTCCCGCACGGCGGGATTCCGCCCCATCCGCCTGACTGCCGCCGGCCCGCACGCCGCCGCTCCGCACGCCGCCGGCCGCCGAATCCCCCTCGCACCCGAGCACCCGGCCTATGACCACCGCTTCCCGGTCCCCGCAGCGAACCCTCCGCTGGATCCGCTCAACGTGTTCGGGAGCCGCCACCAGCACCAGTCCGATCCCCATGTTGAAGCTCTCGTACATGCCCTTGCCAACG
>CAZFMD010000029.1:0-14822 GCA_964520025.1 uncultured Spirochaetaceae bacterium | reverse complement strand
CACCAGCACCAGTCCGATCCCCATGTTGAAGCTCTCGTACATGCCCTTGCCAACGGGATCCTCGAGGGGAATGTTTGCGCAGCGGCGGATCATCTGAAAGATCGGCGGCGGCTTCCAGCTGTCAATCCGGATTTCCGCGCGGACCGTAGCCGGCAGGATGCGCTCCAGATTATCCTTGAGCCCGCCTCCGGTAATATGGGCGATCCCCTTGATTGCCCCTTCGCCCTCTGCATCCTCCAGCAGCGGGAGGACCAGAGGTGCGTAGTTCATGTGGGGTTCCAGCAGGGCCTGCCCCACGGTTGTGCCCAACTCCTCCGGATGCTGATCCAGGCTCAGGCCGCCCCTTTCCAACAGGGCCTTGCGGGCCAGGGTGTAGCCGTTGGTGTGCAGCCCCGAAGAGGGAAGGCCCAGCAGCATATCCCCGGGTCGAATTTCCCGCCCCTGGATCAGCCGGCGGGCATCCACTGCTCCGACGATCGTCCCGCAGACGTCGATCTCCCCGGGTCTGTAGAGATCAGGTTTCTCGGCAATCAGGTGTTCCAGAAGCACCATGCCGTTGCTGCGGCAGCACCGCTCGGCCGCCTGGACCACGGGCGCAACCAGCCGCTCGTCCCGCTCGTGGCAGCCGAGGTAGAGCATGAAGCCGATGCCCCGGGCTCCCTGACAGAGGATATCGTCCAGACAGTGATGGATGATATCCTCGGCCAGCCCCGCTGTCCTTCCCGTGCTCACCCCTATCTTGGTTTTTGTTCCAACCCCGTCCATGCTGAACACCAGGGCGGGTTGCTCGAGTTCCCGGAGGGTGCTCAGGTCGACTTCGGCCCGGGCCTTCGCCTTGGCCGGTCTTTCGGCTCCCGCTTCACCGACGGCAAAGATGGCGCCTACAACCTCCCAGGCTCCTTGCTGAAACACATCGGGCATCTCGGCGGTTTCTCCCCCGATAATCGGGATTTGGGGTGCAGAGCAAAAGGTCTCTGAGAACAGTCCCACCAGATCCGCGGCCCGGTCGGCCTCCAGTCGGGCCGCCGCCAGGTAGTCGAGAAAGGCAATGGGCTCAGCATCGGGAAGCCACCGGCGGCGGCAGGAGCGGGCAATCCGGCGGCTGCCCTGTTCGGGGCTGCCCCCCTCGGCCGTGACCAATCTACCTGCCAGGTAGGACCGATTCGGCGGATCGGCAAGACCGGCCAGCCGCACAGCCCCGCCGAACAGTCCGCCCCGGGTCAGCACCCGATCCGTGTAGGTCCTGCGAATGTAGCTCTGGATGCGCCGGTTGGCTTCCAGGTTCGCCTCTACATCGACACCGGAGCTCCGGTAGGTCAGGGACGCGTCGGACATGAGTAACGATCCCGCCCTGGGCGCTGCACGCCTGTTGAGATTGTGCCGGTTTGGATGGAAACTACAGCAGTATCGCCTGCCATAGCACTGATTAACACGCTTTCGCTACGGCAGTCAAGCGAAAGGCTGGAAGGAATCACCCTCATTTTCCAGGCATCCGTGGGAGATGCTCATCCGGAGAACACCGTAGAGGGAGCGGTCAATCGGCTCAGACCGATTGCGCAGGAGTTACCGAAAGCGGTGGCTAAACTCATCAAGGCTCTCAGTCGGCGAACTCCAGGACTCCGAAGTACTCCGGGCAGTGGAAGTTCAGCTGCTCCCCGATCGGCGACCAGGCGGCCCAGTGAGGATGGGAGGTCTTGTCCCCGCACTTGTAGAAGTTACCCCGCCAGCGTTCCCCCGCCGGACGCACCGCTTGCCCGAGATAGGCTTCGAACAGGGACAGCTCAATACTGTACTCCAAATACCACTCCACCGGCTCCCGGATTTCCGGATCCACTCTGACGGGCATGGAATGATAGATCCGCATCTTCGCAACCTCTTGCCCGGCAACCGGGGTGAACCTGGCGAAACCTTCCGGGGTACGGCGAGGGTCTTCGATGTAGGACAGAAGGAGGGTTCCTCCGCAGTTCATCTCGAAATTGAAGTAGCCCCTTCCCTCCCGGGGTTGCAGAAAGGCTTCGGCACAGCTATCCTCCCAGACCCGTCCCTGAAAATCCTCGGCAACGGCTCGCACGTAGCGATCCTGCACACGGAAGAACACGTAGAGGCGGGCGTCATCGAACAGCAGTTTGGCTTCGGTGATCGGTCTGTGCCGGGAGCTGGCCTCGTGGAAATGGTCAATCCGTAGGGAAGGGACCTCGGCCCAGAGCCCTGCAGACCAGTCCCCCTTGAACGCCGGAGGTTGCGCGGCACGGTGGATCGTGTAGATCCGCCCTCGCTCACCCTGGGGCGCATGTCTCATGATCCGCCACCCTCCCAGCGGTTTCGATGAACCCGCTGCTGTTGATAACGATCCTCCGGCTCCCGGGTCTCCGCCGCATAACCCATTGCTACCAGGGCGATGGGAATAATGTTGCGGGGCAGTCCCAGCAGCCGGCGCAGCCCCTCTACCCGCTCCTCCCGTGGGTAGATGCCCAGCCACACCGCTCCCAGTCCCAGTTCGTGGACGGCCAGAAGCAGATTTTCCGTCGCGGCGGAGCAGTCGGTGTTGATGTACTCCAGGCTCTCCTCGATCCGGGTATCCCCGCAGACCGCGATCGCCGCCGGTGCCTGGTGAAGCATCTCGGCATAGGGATGAAACTCGGGGATTGCGGATAGCAGCTTTCGGTCGGTGATTACGATGAAATGCCAGGGTTGGCGGTTGTGACCGGAGGGAGCCTGCATGGCCGCCCGAAGCAGGGTCTCGATCTTCGCCTCTTCGATCTCCCGATTCTCGAAGCGGCGGATACTGCGGCGCCCCATAATCGCTTTGATCGTATCCATAACCTACAGTAGCACGATCTGCCGGCCAAGGTCCAAGCGCAGATCCAGGAGCTCTGCTTGACCGTCCCGGGGTTCCCTCGTAAGCTTTGTTGAGGCCCGATATTCGATGAGTAAACTACAGGTGCTTCAGGATCTTGCCGGAGAACACGGGACGCCTCTGATCGTGGTTGATCACGAGATTCTGCGCCACAACTACAGGGAGTTCAAGCGGAGAATATCGGCGCCTACAGTTACGCCACGGCCACCCACTTCAACGGATTCACCCCGGCGAAACTCGTGCACGTCAACTGGTGAGCCGCGATGAGCGCATTGTACATCGGAGCCTGTTTCGTCTGCTGGGCCGTGCTTCACAGCCTGTTGGCCAGCCTGCGAGTCAAGCGTCTGGCCGGGCGCATCTTCGGACAGGCAGCTAAGAGGTGGTACCGCCTGGGATTCGTGCTTACCGCGCTGCTCACCCTGGTACCGCTGCTGCTGCTGCTGCTGCGGCTACCCGATGCCCCTCTGTACAGCGTGCCGGGGCCCTGGCGCTGGATGATGATGGCCGGGCAACTGGCCGCTCTGGTTCTGCTGATCTGGACGGTCATGAGCACCGAACCCCTTGATTTCATGGGAATCAAGCAGATATCGAGGGCGCGTGCAACCTTTCGGACCGCTTTGACAACCCGCGGGTTGTACCGGGTAAGCCGGCACCCCATGTACTTCACGAGCATGCTCGTTATGTGGCTGTCACCAACCATGAGCGTGAACCTGCTCACCCTGTTTGCCCTGATGAGCCTGTACTTCATCATTGGGTCCTACCATGAAGAGATGCTGCTGGTGAAACAGTTCGGCCCCGCCTATGAGCAGTACCGCAAGCGAGTCCCCCGCATCTTTCCCGGGGTGCCCTTTCCCCCGTGAGTCGAACGGTAGTATCTTAACAACCAACGTGAAGAAGAAAAGACCCTACGGCAACACCCTGCGGGAGCAGCTGGAGGCCAGCTCCAGGGATCGGCTCTACTCGTTTTTTCTCGATTTCGGCGGAATCCGGGGCGCCCTGGTTCACGCAACCCGCATGGTCAACGAGATGCGGGCTAACCACGAGTTGGGCACTCTGGAAACCCTGCTGCTGGGACACGCCTACATCGCCGCCAGCCTCATGACCGTGAACCTCAAGGGAGGTGATCGGGTGGGTATCCGCGTCGATTGTTCCGGCCCGGCCAGAGGTCTCTCGGTGGAAGCCAACGCATTCGGAGAGGTACGGGGATATCTGATGGAAAACCCGATTCCCCTGGATCATCGCCCTGGAAGTTACCAGTTGCGGGAGTTGATGGATCAAGGGATCCTGAGTATCACCCGCTTTCTGGAAAAGGCCAAACAACCGTTCACCGGACAGGTCGAGCTGCAACACGGAACCCTGGCCGAAGATCTGGCTCACTACTATCTGGTGTCCGAGCAGACACCCAGCGCCTTCAGCTTCAGCATCCAGTTCGGCCCGAACGCAGAGGTCACGGGCGCCGGCGGATTGTTCCTCCAGATCATGCCGGGAACCGAGGAGACCAAGGTTGCCACGCTCGAACGGATCCTCCGGCAGATGCCGCCCGTGGGGCGACTGTTTGCCGAGCAGCTTCCTGCCGAACAGCTGTTGGCAGAACAGTTCGGAGATCTCTCACCGATCCTGCTGGGCAAGCGCCGGGTCGCCTTCATGTGCCACTGCAGCAAGTCCCGTTTTCGTCGCTTCATGGCTGCACTACCGCCGGAGGAATTGGCGGATATTCTGGAAAACGGACCTTTCCCCGTGGTCACTACCTGCTTCAACTGCAACTCCGCATACGATTTTCCCAGGACAGAGATCGAAGAGATTCTCACCGCGCGGGGCGAGAATTAGCCCTCTGCATAATCGCAGCCGCTTCGTGGCCAGGTTTCAGGCCGGTCGATCCGGCCTGATCCGCCTCGCGGCACGGCGGCTTGTGACAATCAGGTTTTTCTCTTGAAAAAACGTAGGGCGGACCAGTCCAGGAGGGTATCCAGGGTAGCCCGCCGGGATTTCTTCTCCTTCTGAAGCTTATCCTCCGACGAGCCTTCCAGGCTGGATTTCAGAAACTCCAGCACCGAAGTCTCTCCCAAGGATCGGACCGCGGCCCCGGACACGGATTCGAAAAGGGACAGAGCCTCTTCACTCTGCCAGGGCGCCTCCTTGGGATTGCCGAAGAGGCTGCGAAACAGCTCCTGCAGACAGATCTTATCCAGGGAGCGGGCCGGCACCAGCAGGTCGTTGTGCTTTCCGGCCAGGAGGAGAAGATCCTTTTCATGGAACAAATCGATGAAGAAACCGATATCGGAGAGAGAAGCGCCGAAGCGGCGGGCAATCTGGTTGATGCTCGGCGGACTCTCACCGCGATGGAAGCGGCCCACGATCTGGAAGTAGATCTCCAGGCCGAAGAGAAATCTTTCGGCCGGACTGATCTGCTCCAGACGTTTGCCCAGCCAGCCGATCTGTCGATGCTGATGAACAAAGGCGACTTCAAGGGAGAATAGGACCACGGTCCAGGCCACGTACAGCCAGATCAGGAATATGGGAATCACAGCCAGGGAACCATACACGATAGAGAGACGAATCACGTAGGTGATCCAGAAGAAGAAGATCCTTCTGGCCGCTTCCCAGAACACGGAGCCGACCGCCGCACCGATCAGGGCGCTGAGAAACCGCACCCTTGCTGAGGGGATCAGCTGGATCATCAGAAGCAGGGCCAGAAAGATGAATATCGAGGGCAGGATCCCTGTCAGCACGGAGAGAGTCTTGCCGATTTCCTCGACCGCACGGCCACCGAGCAGGGAGCGGAACATTCCGGCCAGGTTCAGGCCTATACTGAACAGGAAGCTGCCTACTATCAGAACCGACACGTACGTCGCCAACCGGCGCAGGGAGTTTTTACGGGCCCTGCTCCCCCACAGCGCATCGAAGGTGCTCTGAATGGTGTTGAGAAGAAAAACCGCGGTTACCAGGAAGAACAGAAGCCCGACCACACCAAGGGCGCGGGTATTCTCCACGAAGCGCTGGATGTAAGTGGTGATCTCTTCCTGGCTGGTGGGCACCAGCTGCTGAAACAGAAAGCTCTGAAGGTTCTCCAACACCTCGGAGAAGGTCCCCAGGGCGGAGAACAGGGAGAACAGCAGGGCAAACAGCGGAACCAGGGCCAGTAGGGTGGCGAATGCCAGGCTGGCGGCACGGATCGGGCACTGATCTCGCCGGAACTCCAGGGTGAGCCGGCGCAGATAGCGGCCGACATGCCGCATCCAGGGGGATTTGAAGATGCCCATACCCTAGTATCGTCTTTCCTTATTAACAAGTATAGATCATCGGGTAGTCCACCGGCGACCAGCACCCGGGTAGAGTTCTGATAACAAGTTGCACAACATTGACCTACATCAAGTACGTCGGTTCGTGAAGTGACTACATTGGAACCAGCAACCGTGAGATACTCAGTAGGTTGTGAAACACTGGGTCAAGGAGCGAAACTATGAAAGTCCAAGTCAAGAACAACGTCAACTGGGTGGGAAAAATCGATTGGGAGCTGCGGAAATTTCACGGCAACGAATATTCGACCAACCGTGGTTCCAGCTACAACTCCTACCTGATAGAAGAGGATAAAACAGTCCTGATCGATACGGTTTGGTCTCCATTCGCCGAGGAATACGTGAACAAGCTGGCCGTTGAGATCGATCTTGACAAGATTGATTATATCATCGCCAACCATGCCGAGAGCGATCACAGCGGAGCTCTGCCGGCATTGCTGGAGCGCATCCCGAATACACCGGTGTACTGCACAGCCAACGGCGTCAAATCTTTGACAGGTCACTACCACGGCGACTGGAACTTCCAGGTGGTGAAAACCGGAGATCGCCTGGATCTGGGTGACAAAGAACTGATCTTCATAGAGGCACCGATGCTGCATTGGCCGGACAGCATGTTCTGCTATCTGAGCGGAGACAACATCCTTTTCAGCAACGACGCCTTCGGCCAGCACTATGCGTCGGAGTACATTTTCAACGATCTCGTGGATCAGAACGAATTGTTCAGCGAATGTCTGAAGTACTACGCCAATATTCTGACACCCTTCAGTCCGCTGGTTATCAAAAAGATCGAGGAGTTCCTCGCTCTGCAGCTTCCATTGGACACGATCTGCACGAGTCACGGTGTCATCTGGCGGGAAAATCCTGCTCAAATTGTCGAACGATATATGCAATGGGCTGATGCGTATCAGGAAAACCAGATCACCATCGTCTACGACACGATGTGGAACGCCACTAGAGTAATGGCTGAACGCCTTGCCGAAGGCATCGGCAGGGCCGATCCCGAGGTGAACATCAAACTATTCAACATCGCAGGTAGCGACAAGAACGATGTGGTAACGGAGGTATTCAAATCCAAGGCCGTCGTAGTCGGCTGCCCCACTATAAATAGAGGAATTCTCACCTCCATGGCCGGTTTCCTCGAAGAGATCAAAGGATTGTCTTTCAAAAACAAGAAAGCCGCGGTCTTCGGCAGCTACGGGTGGAGCGGTGAGTCTACCAAAATACTCTTCGAGTCGCTTCAGCAAGCTGGTTTCACGATGGCTGAGGAAGGCTTGAAGATGCTCTGGAGACCTTCGGAGCAGGGTGTGGCGGAGTGCATAGCCCACGGGCGGAAGCTGGCAGAAGCACTTGCCTGATCCGCTCATCTCAACTCACAGATGTCGGATCCTCCGAAATCCCGTTCCTTCGCGTTCATTGAATTGACCTTCATCAGCACCACGTAAACGGGCGTCGAAGCCTCTGCCGTGTTGACAGCTGAGCCGACGATGTCTTCGGAACCGCGCTCCCCTGAGCGGATACGGATACATTCACCCAGCTCCGTGATGAATATTTTGCCATCTCCGATCTCGCCGCTTCGCGCCCCCCGTACAATGGCATCCACGGCTCTGTGAACGAGATAAATAGAAAGCGCCAATTGTACAAATGGCATTGGCAGCGATAGATAATAATCCCATCAAAATGTAGGTTTCTTCACTATCAACACACCAGAATGTAGGACTTCCAAGGATCTCCCCTCCCCCCCCAACGCTCACAGGAAGGGCCCAACAGCATCCCTGCCGGCGATCCCCTCTGGCACTAGGTATTGACAGATATGAGAATGAAGTGTACTTGTATGTACGATCGGCGATCGAATCTTACATTTTTGTAGGATTTTTACTACCCTGGCGAGGAGGGAGCTATGCGATGGGATCTGACAGGTCTGTAGCCGGAAACGGTCAAAACCCGGGCTACGTAGCCGAGAAAATCGGCGAACTCTCCCTGTTGTTCGACATCAGCCAGACCCTGGATTCGAGCATGGATCTTCGCGACACCCTGGGCCCGGTGCTGGAAATCATCGCCAAGTACAAGGGGATCATTCGGGGGAGCCTGACCCTGCTCAACCGCGAAACCGGGGAGATCTCCATCGAGGCCGCATACGGGCTTTCACCCAGCCAGCAGCGGCGGGGACGTTACCGGGTCGGCGAGGGCATCATCGGTCAGGTGTTTCAGACCGGAAAACCGGCCATCATTCCCAAGGTCGCCGAAGAGCCTCGCTTTCTCAACCGCACGCGGGCTCCCCGGGATCAGGACGGTCAGGATCTGTCCTACCTGAGCGTGCCCATCAAGCTGGAAAACACGGTAATCGGTGCCTTGAGCGTGGACAAGACCTATTCAGAACAACAGCTCGCGGACTCGGAGGAGGATCTGCGACTCTATGCCATCATCGCATCGATGATCTCTCAAGCCGTGAAGCTTCGCCAGTCCGCCCAGGAGGAGCGTCAGAGGCTGATCGAGGAAAACCTGCGCCTGACCGAGGAGCTGAAGGATCGCTTTCGCCCTTCCAACATCATCGGGAACACCAACGTCATGCAGGAGGTCTATGACCTGATCGCCCAGGTATCCAGGAGCGAGGCCACCGTGCTGATTCGCGGAGAGAGCGGCACGGGCAAGGAGCTGGTGGCCCAAGCCATTCACTACAACAGCCTGCGGGCGGGCAAACCCTTCATCAAGGTCAACTGTGCCGCCCTGCCCGAGTCGGTGATCGAGAGCGAGTTGTTCGGCCACGAGAAGGGAGCGTTTACCGGGGCGGTAGCCAGCCGTAAGGGCCGTTTCGAGCTTGCCGGCGGGGGAACCCTGTTTCTGGACGAGGTGGGGGATCTCTCCCCGAGCCTGCAGATCAAGCTTCTGCGGGTGCTGCAGGAGAGGGAGTTCGAACGGGTCGGTGGCATCGAAACGATCAAGGTGGACGTGCGACTCATAGCCGCTACCAATATCGATCTGGAGCGGCGTATTTCAGAAGGAAGTTTCCGCCAGGACCTGTACTACCGTCTCGACGTCTTTCCGATCCACATCCCGCCGCTTCGTGAACGAAAGACCGATATTCTGCTGCTGGCCGACTATTTCGTGGAGAAGTACAGCAAGAGCAGCTACAAGAACGTCCGCCGGATCTCCACGCCGGCTATCGACATGCTGATGGCCTATCACTGGCCGGGAAATGTTCGGGAGTTGGAGAATTGCATCGAGCGGGCCGTGCTGCTGAGCCGGGACGACGTGATCCACGGTCACCATCTTCCTCCCTCCCTGCAAACCGCCGAGGCCAGCGGCACCGCTTTCAAGGGAAGACTGGAAACGGCCCTCGAGAATGTAGAGCAGGAGCTCGTACTGGATGCGCTAAAATCTTCCCGGGGCAACATGGCCAAAGCGGCGCGCAGCCTGGGAATAACCGAGCGTATGATGGGCCTGAGGATCAATCGTTACGGCATCGATGCCAAGCGCTTCCGCCGCTGAAACGAAATGATCCTACATATTTGTAGCCTTTTCGCCGCAAATCCTACATAAATGTTGTTTCTTGCCAGAGACCGTGAACGCGTTTCCTGTTTCAATTGCATGCGGGGTATATAATTAAAACATATACTATCATTTGGCATATAAATTGCTTACCAACTATTCAAATACCCGTACGCACACCCAGTTGAGATAAGGAGCAATCAATGGCAGACAGCGGTAAGGTGAAGGAAGTTCTCGAACTCGTATCTAGAGAAGATATCAAGATCGTAGATCTGCGATTTATGGATTTTCCCGGGCTTTGGCAGCACTTCTCCGTGCCTTCGCGGCAATTGGACGCGGACAGCTTCGAGACGGGTTTCGGTATCGACGGTTCCAGTATCCGGGGCTGGCGGAGCATCAATGAGTCAGACATGCTGGTCAAACCGGTTGCCGAAACCGCATTCATCGATCCCTTTTTGGCGGAAAAAACACTGGTTCTGATCTGCAACATCTGCGATCCGATCACCGGAGAGGATTACACCCGGGATCCCAGGCACATCGCGATCAAAGCGGAAAACTACCTGATGCAGACCAAGATCGCCGACACCGCCTATTTCGGACCGGAGGCGGAGTTTTTCATCTTCGACGACATCCGCTTCGATCAAAACGAGCACGAGGGCTACTACCATATCGACTCGGTGGAGGGGCGCTGGAATACCGGCCGGCTGGAGGCGCCCAACCTCGGGTACAAACCGCGTTACAAAGAGGGCTACTTCCCGGTTCCCCCCACCGACAGCCAGCAGGACCTGCGCACCGAGATGATGCTGATTCTGGAGAGCATCGGCGTGGAGGTGGAGGCCCAGCACCACGAGGTAGCCACCGGGGGCCAGGCCGAGATCGATATGCGCTTCTCGACCCTGGTTGCCATGGCGGATAAACTGCTCAAGTACAAGTACGTGATCAAGAACACCGCCCGCCGGCACGGCAAGACCGTGACCTTCATGCCCAAACCGCTTTTCAACGACAACGGCAGCGGTATGCACGTCAACTTTTCCCTGTGGAAGGGTGAGTCCAACGCTTTCGCCGGCGAGGGGTACGCCGGTCTTTCGGATACGGGCCTGTACGCGATCGGGGGGATTCTCAAACACGCCCCGGCGATTCTGGCCTTCAGCAATCCTACGACCAACAGCTACAAGCGCCTGGTACCGGGATTCGAGGCCCCCGTGAACCTGGCCTACTCCCGCAGCAACCGCAGCGCATCGATGCGTATTCCCATGTGCTCCACCTCGGCCAAGGCTAAACGCATCGAGTTCCGCTGCCCGGATCCCAGCTGCAATCCCTACCTGGCCTTTTCGGCAATCCTCATGGCGGGAATCGACGGCATTCTCAACAAGATCGATCCCGGAGAGCCCCTGGACAAGGATATCTACGATCTGCCGCCTGAAGAGCTGTCCAAAGTGCCGCAGGCGCCCGGATCCCTGCAGGAAGCTCTGAAGGCCCTCGAGGTCGACCACGAGTTTCTCTTGAAGGCGGATGTGTTCACAACGGATGTGATCGAAACCTGGATCAACTACAAGATGACCCATGAGGTCCAGGAACTGGCCCTGCGCCCCCATCCGTGGGAGTTCGCCCTGTACTACGACATCTGAATTGGATTCCAGATGGGATAGCGGTTATCTGCCTCGCGCAGCTCAAACTTGATCTTTTCGGTAGGATTTTCTAACTTTGATTATGCTTATCCAACCGAAAATTCTCCGTAATATCTGTTTAACCGCACATCCGCTGGGATGCGAGTCCCAAGTGCGGGAGCAGATCGACTATGTTCGGGATAAAGAACCGTTGATCGGTACCAAGAGATCCCTCATCGTGGGATCCTCCAACGGATACGGACTGGCCTCCCGAATCCTTGCAGCCTACGGCTGCGGCGCGAATACGGTCGGGGTGTCCTACGAACGGCCCGGCACGGAGACCAAACCGGGAAGTGCCGGCTGGTACAACGACCTGGCCTTTCGCCGAGCCGCCGATCAGGACGGGTTGGGCGCCTGGAGCATCAACGGCGACGCTTTTTCCCGGGAGGTCAAGGAGCAGACAGTCGATCTGGTCCGGCAACAGCTGGGTGGATTGGATCTGGTGGTGTATAGCATCGCCTCACCCAGACGGATGGATCCCGACACCGGGGTGCTGCACTCCTCGGTTATCAAACCGATCGGCCGGCCTTTCCTGGAGAAGACCGTGGATTTTCAAACCGGGGTAGTCTCGGAAATCCGGGCGGAGCCTGCCGGCTCCCCAGAGGAAATCGAGGACACCGTCAAGGTCATGGGAGGGGAAGACTGGCAGCTGTGGATCGAAACCCTGGATGCCGCCGGACTGCTCGAGCAAGGGGCCACTACCCTGGCCTTCTCCTATATCGGACCGGAGTTCACAGCACCGATCTACCGGGATGGAACAATCGGGAAGGCCAAGCAACACCTGGAACAGACGGCCAAGACTCTGAACCGGCGGCTCGCCGAACGGAACGGGCGGGCATTGGTTTCGGTGAACAAGGCCCTGGTCACCCGGGCCAGCTCGGTAATCCCGGCGGTTCCCCTGTATATCGCCCTCCTGTACAGGGTGATGAAAGACAGAGATCTCCATGAAGCCTGTATCCAGCAGATCGATCGCCTGTTTCGCGATTACCTGTACAGCGACAATCCCCCGCCCGCCGACGCGGAGGGACGCATCCGGCTCGATGACCGGGAGATGCTCCCGGAGGTACAGGAGGAGGTGCGAAAACGCTGGGGGCAGGTGACAAGCGACAACGTGGAGCGCCTGAGCGACATTGCCGGATTCAGGGACGAGTACCTTCGCTACCACGGATTCGGCGTCTGCGGAATCGACTACACCGCGGAGGTAGAGACCTGAGTCCCCGATCGGAGAGGTCCTTTCGGTGATCCTTGCGGCGCAACTACGATGCCATCGTTCTGGATCCGGACGTGGGAAAATCCTCTCCAACCTTGTTCTTCGCTATGGGATGGCCTAAAGTAGTAGTAGCCGTTCTTCTGTTCGGGACCGTCACTAGACTTTGAGGGAGAGGCCATGAGGAGAATCAGATCCGCAGCCATCGGAAGCGTTGCTGCCGCGCTTCTCTTCCTGGCTGTCTCGGCCTGCCGCCCGCCCACAGGGCCATCCCCGAATAAACCACCATCGGGTTATTCTCCCACAGCAATCTCCGATACCTATTCCGGCTCGGCAGATGAGGCCATTATGGTGAGCACCTCGGGAAATGTGGAGTTGAGTTACAGCCTCCACTCTCTGTCCGGCCAGGATGTGTACTTCGTGCTGACGAACACACAGTCCTCGGCGGCAGTGGACAATCCCTGGGTGATGGGAAGCTCGGGGATCGTGAGGCCCCGAGCTGTTGCCAGGACGACCTCTCCGAGTTCCGGCGAAATCTTCTCCATGGCCCCCACTCCACCGCAGATCGAACGTTTCAACAGCGATCCCTTCGGCCGCAGCGCGGTGATCAGCCTGCCCGGGGCCAGAGCAAGCGTGCTGCCGCCGCCCCCCGCCCCTGCATTCTATATAGAGGGTGATGAGGGATCTCTTTTCGACGGGGATAATTCAGCTGTATCCGCAACGGTGCGCAAGATCGCGTCCGCTGACACGGCCTTTGGTGCGAAGAGCCTGGTGATCTGGGTGGACGATAATCTCTGGAGCGATGCCGATACACCTCTCAGCGGAAAGGTTTCACCCCTGATGGTATCCGCGCTGGCGGAAAAGTTCCTGGCCCCCGGATCGAACAACGATATCTGCGATTGGGTTACCGGGATCTTCGGGGATGAATGGGGGCCGCATAGCGAACCTTACCTGATCGACGACACCGGGGAGATCCATATTCTTCTGTACGACATCGACGGGGATGAACTGCCCACTCAAGGTGGAAGCAGGGTATTTGGTTTCTTTTGGGCCAGGGATAACTTCTACAGAACGTCTTCAGGAAGCTCTTTGGACTATTCCAACGAGCGGCTCATGTTCTACCTGGATGCTCCGATCTTCGCCCATGACTCGGATGGAGACGGTACCTGGGAAATCCTGGAGGACTACGCTCCATCGGCCATGCTCTCGGTCATGGCTCACGAGTATCAGCACATGATTCACTTCTATCAGAAGCTCATCGTGAATCAAGCCACAGGATCGTACGAGCCCTGGCTGGACGAGATGGCCAGCATGGTGAGCGAAGACTTTGTGTCCCGGCACCTGGACATCGACGGCCCCAGGGGAGTCGATTCCAGCGACGGCACGGCGGGCTCACCGTACATCAACTCCGGGCGGCTGCCCCTGTTTGTAGCGACCAACGACACTTCGGTTACCGACTGGCAAGAGGGAGAGGATGTTCTGAAGAGCTATTCCGCAGTGTATGCCTTCGGCGCCTATCTGGCCCGCAACTTCGGAGGCCCTCTGTTTTTCCGTCATCTGGTCCAGTGTAGCGAGACCGGCCAGGGCGCCGTAGAGCACGCCCTAACGCAGGGGGGCTACAACCACAGCTTCGAACAGATCCTGCGCAAATGGGGATCAGCCGTACTGCTTTCGGACAACACGGCCATGCAGGACACAGGAATTGAATACAACCGCAATGACTGGTTCAGCTCATCCCTCGGTGGCATCAACTACGATCTGGGGTCGATCAACATGTACAACTATCAATACGGTTCCCAGAATGGTCCGTACATCTACTCCGGAGACGGTCGGATCGGTCCAGCCGACGGCCAGCAGCCTGCTTCAAATCTCCTCTTCCTCGCCGGGCTGGATCTTTCGGGCACCGGGACCTGGACCGTCTGGCTGCCGGATCCTGTCAAGCTGACAGTGGTGATCAGGGAATAGTCAATCCAGGGGCAGGTCGCGGCGGTACTCGACCAGGTCGTGAATGCCCGCCTCCTTTTTCCCGGCTTCGCTCATCCGTTCCAGCTGGATCTTGCCCGAAAAGACCGCCTCGTGGAGATCCTCCAGGTTTCGGTAGGCCAGGGATTGCATGCACTTGCGGATGCCCGTCTTGATCTGCGGCACCCACGTGGAGACCGGCCCCTTGGAGCGCACCGTTCCCGCCACGCCCTCGGCCACGTAGTCGTCGAAACTCTGCACGTCGTAGCGGGCCGCGCTGCCCCGCACCGCCGCCTCCAGGGAACCCATGCCCTTGTAGCTCTTGAGCTTGCGCCCCTGGCGGTCGT